>CAYYHG010000052.1:0-17638 GCA_964471665.1 uncultured Halobacteriales archaeon
GCTCGTCGAAACCTCGTCCAGCGGAATCCCCGCGAAGACAGTCTCCATGTCGCGCAGCGAGTCGATGGCGACGCCGGTCTTGCCGACCTCGCCGGCCGCGAGTGGATCGTCGGAGTCGTACCCCATCTGCGTGGGCAGATCGAAGGCCATCGAGAGGCCGGTCTGGCCCTGGTCGAGCAGGTACTGGTAGCGTTCGTTGGTCTCCTCGGCAGTGCCCATGCCGGCGTACTGGCGCATCGTCCACAGGCGCCCGCGGTACATCGTCGGGTAGACGCCACGCGTGTACGGTTCCTCGCCCGGGTAGCCCAGGTCCTCCTCGTAGTCGAACTCCTCGATGTCCCCGGGCGTGTACAGGCGTTTGACCTCCTGGCCCTCGGTATCGGTGGTGAACCGCTCTGCACGTTCGCCGAAGCGATCGAGGACGGGTTCGAGCGTCTCCTCTTCCCAGGCCTCCTTCGCCGAGCGGATCTCCTCCAGGTCCGCTTGCTCGAACATACCTTGCCACAGTAGGCGTGCGGTCTTAACGCTTCGTCCCGCCCCCGGGCGGGATCCGCGCTCGGGCATCAGACGGATTGCTGGAAGTCGTTGCTGATCGACCGCGTTGCGTCCTGCGGTCGATCCGGTACTGGCTTACAGCAATCAGTATCAGCCAGTGTCGTACTTGTAGGTCGCCTCGTCGGGGTCGATCCCGAAGTCTTCGGGTCCCTCCTGGGGTTCCTCGTCGTCGTCCTGTGGGCGGGCACTCTTGAACCCTTCGCGCAGGCGGTCCGGCATCCGGAACCGGTCCGGATCGATCACCATCGGGACGGCGTCCGGCGTGTGGGTCTCCTGTTTGTCGGTCAGCCGTCCCCGGAGGCGTTCGGGGAGCCGCGAGGGCTCGACGCGCTCGAAGCCGAACTGGCGCAGGTAGTCGGGCTCGCCCGAGAGCGCGTAGACCACCTCGAATCCCTCGTCACTGGCCGTCTTGAGGAGTCGTTCGACGACGTGGGCGCCCACGCCCTGCTCGCGCCACTCCGGCAGGACGCCGACGCTCGTCAGCTCACATACCTCGCCGTCGTCGGTCTTGTGGACCCGGATCCGGCCGAACCCCGCCCGTTCGTTCTCCTCCTCGTCGACTGCGATGACGTAGTCCCGGGAACGAAACGCCGTCTCGTCGAGGCCCATCTCCTCGATATGGTCGAGCAACCAGACCTCGTCGCGGTTACGGGCGTCCCGGACGTACATACCGACACGTTGGCTCTCTCGGGGCAAAAGGATTTGTGGCTCTCTCGTCCGGCGAGGACATCTCTTTTCTGTTCCCGACCGCCGGAGAGTCCGCCCTCGTCGCCCCCGCCGACGGCTCCCAGCCTGCGGACCGCGATCCGGTGTGCCCGATACCAGGCGACGCAAGTACTTTGGTGTGTCTCATCGTTGGTCCCGATGAACATGTCCGAGTCACTCGAAGGGGTAGACGAGGTCGTCTACGAACCCGACGAGGAGTTCGTCCAGGAGAGCAACGTCTACCAGTTCATGCAGGAACACGGCGTCGAGAGTTACGAGGAACTCCACCGGCGAACCGTCCGCGAGGTCGATGGCGAGGACGCGTCCGGGCTGAACTGGTTCTGGGACGAGGTCGTCGATCACCTCGGGCTGGAGTTCTACGAGGACTACGACCAGGTCCGGGACGCGTCGGAGGGCCCACAGTTCACCGACTGGTACGTCGGCGGCGAACTCAACGTCGCACACAACGTCCTCGACAGACACGCCCGACCAGACTCGCCGAACCGCAACCGGGTCGCGTGCGTCTGGGAGGGCGAACCCGGCGGGGTCCGGGAGATCACCTACCACGAACTCCACAGGCAGACCAACGAGGTCGCGAACGCCCTCGAGGAGCACGGGATCGAGACCGGCGACACCGTTGGGCTGTACATGCCGATGGTCCCGGAGGTCATCTCGATTCTCTATGCGTGTTTCAAGATCGGTGCGATCGCCGTGCCGATATTTTCGGGGTTCGGCGTCGACGCGACCGCGACCCGGATCTCGGACTCGGAGTGTTCGGTGCTGTTCACCGGCGACGGCTTCTACCGGCGGGGCAAAGAGATCCGGCTCAAGGAATCCGCAGACGAGGCCATCGAACAGGCCGGTCACGTCGAACACACCATCGTCTACGACCGGCTGGGGTCCGACGAGGGAGACGTCCCCTGGGACGAGTCCCGCGACGAGTGGTGGGTCGACGCAGTCGAGGGGCAATCCGACACCTACGAGACGAAGTCACTCCCTTCAGCACAGCCCGCGATGTTGCTCTACTCCTCGGGCACGACCGGCAAACCCAAGGGAATCGTCCACTCCCAGGCCGGGGCCCTCCTCCAGCCGGCGAAAGAGATCTACTTCTCGTTCGACCACAAGCCCTCCGACCGCTTTTTCTGGGTGTCGGACATCGGCTGGATGATGGGCCCCTGGACGCTCGTCGGGAACCACGCCTTCGGCGGCACGATCTTCATGTACGAGGGCGCGCCGGACCACCCCGAACCCGACCGGTTCTGGGAGATGATCGACCGCCACGGACTGACGGTCTTTGGCATCTCCCCGACCGCGATCCGCGCCCTCCAGAAGGAAGGCGACGAGTGGCTGGAGGGCCACGACCTCTCGACGTTGCGCCTGCTGGGGTCGACCGGCGAACCCTGGGATCCGGAGTCGTGGCTCTGGTTCCACGAGAATGTGGGGCAAGGCGAGGCGCCCATCATGAACATCTCCGGTGGCACCGAGATTTTCGGCTGTTTCCTCCAGCCGCTGCCAATCCACTCGCTGAAGCCAGGAACGCTCGGCGGGCCGGCGCTGGGGATGGACGTCGACATCGTCGACGCGAGCGGCGAGTCGATTGTCGACGAGGGCCGGCAGGGCTACCTGGTTGCGAAGTCGTCGTGTCCGTCGGTGACCCGGTCGCTGTGGGGCGGCGACGAGCGCTATCTCGAGGAGTACTGGTCGCGTTTCGAGGACACGTGGAACCACGGCGACTGGGCCCAGAAGGACGACGACGGCTTCTGGTTTCTCCACGGGCGCTCGGACGACGTGCTCAACGTCGCCGGCCGGAAGGTCGGTCCCGCGGAGGTCGAGGGGGCACTGATCGAGCACGAGGCGGTCAACGCTGCGGCCGCCGTGGGAGCACCCGACGACACCACCGGAACCGCGGTCGTCGCCTACGTCATCCTCGAGTCCGGCCACGAGGAGACAGACCGCCTCCGGGAGGCACTCCGGGCACAGGTCGGCGAGGAACTGGGCAAGCCCTTCAGGCCCCGTGAGGTGCTGTTCGTCGACGAGTTCCCGAAGACACAGAGCGGGAAGATCGTCCGCCGGATCATCCAGGGGGTGTACGCCGACGAGGACCTCGGTGACCTCTCGAGCATCGAGAACCCCGACGCGATCGACGAGATCGAGGACGCACGGTAGTTACTTCGGCTGGAGTTCTGTTCCGCAGGTCGGGCAGTACGCGAACGCGTCCGCCCCGGAGAACGACTCCCCGCACGCGGGACACTCGTACCCGTCCTCGGATTCGGACGAGTCGGCTCCGTCGCTTTCCGCGTCGACGCCATCCGGATTCGCTTCCGCTGGAATGACTGCGTCGAGGTCCGCGTCGTCGGGCGGGGAGAATACCCTCGTGTGACTGGTCTGGTCCAGTTCGCCGGAAGACGCTGCAGATTCTTCCGCGGTGTCGTCGCCGCCCGGAGGGTTCGTGCCGGCGGTACCGTCGCCGTCGGTCTCGGCCGACCGGCGGGGTCCGGACGGAGACACACTCCCCGACACCGAACTGGACGGGCGCACGGACGTCTGACGGTGGTCCGAGCCATCAGCGTTCGGGTGGGCAAAGGCCGGATACCGCTGTCCAGTCCGCAGGTTGGATCGCGGGACCGACCGGACCCGAATCCGCGCGACCAGGCCGACCAGCGTCTGCACGACGACGTACGAGAGCGCGAGCACCACGGGAAAGCCCGCGGCCAGGGCTGGCAGGGCTGGCAGGGCCATCCCGCGGAGTGTCACCGTTCCCGAAACGAGGGCGGTGATCCCGGTCGTCCCGAGGGTGGCGTCGAGGCCACCCGCGACGTCCACAACGAGTCGTTGCCGGCCGGCGAGGTCAGCGAGACCGGCGAGGACTGCGACCGCGAGAACGCACGTGGACTCGACGACGAACGCCTGGAGCGCACGCGGCGCCGGCAGACTGAACACCCGGTAACTGTACACGAGCGTCCTGACGAGGACGAACGTACCGACGACGACGAGTGCGCCAAGCAGCGCGAGCGGGAACCGTCCGAGGGCGATCCCTACCGTACCGAGAAGGCCGAAGGCGGCAAGCGGCACAGCGACGAGCACCAGCGGGTACTGGACGCGGTAGTAGTGAGCGAGGTGGCCGTTGGTGTTGGTCAGTTCCCCCACGAGAACGTACGTCCACAGGGCCGCCGGACCGATCACCCACAGGAGTGTCACGACCGAGACGACGAGGGTCGTCGTCGTGGTCCAGGGATCGACTGCGAGCGACCGCCCCGGGAGCAACGCCGTGGACGCGGCCACTCCACCGGACAGGCCGATCCACAGGACGTACGCGAACACCGCGAGGAGTGCACGCGCCCACAGCGGTCGCTCGCTCGTAAACGGCAGGCGTACCGACGCTGCGAGGTCACGGCGGAGGCGCTCCGTTTCCATGTTGGTGTCAGGGCTCCCGGATGACCAGCCCGACGACCCCCGACAGTTCGATTTCGTCCCCCAGAGAGATCGGCTCCCGGTCGCCCTTCCGCATGGGCTGGCCGTTGACCCGCGTCGGGTTCGTCCCGAGGTCGACGACGTAGAACTGGCCGTTCTCCCGGACGAACCGGAGGTGTTCGCGGTGGACGCGGACGGCCTGGTCCTCGTCGCCGCCGGTCTCGATGATGACACGCCTGAGTTCGCGACCGATCGTATCGCCGTCCGTGACCGCGATCTCTTCGCCCCGCGTGGCCAGCACGAGCGTCCTGGGGGCGACACTGGCTGCCATCCCCCCGGGCCGGTGGGTCTCGAGGTTCTCCCCACAGGACGAACAGAAGCTATCACCCGACTCGATCTCGGCACCGCACTCGGGACACTCAGTCCCGACTGTTCTCTCGCGCGCGACATCGAGGTCCTGTCCACAGACAGCACAGAAGTTGTCAGCGGGAACGACGTCCGCACCACACCCCGGACACTCCGTCAACTCCCGCGTTCCCGATCGAGTTGGGACTTCGATATTCGTGGTCACCTCCTGGAGATCATCTGTGTCGCCAGGTCCCGTCTCGCCGCCCTCGTCGGCGGCCGCCGTGTCCGCCTCCGCGCCGTTCGCGTCCTCGCCGTGTTCGCCGGGCGCGTCGTACTGCCACTCACCACACTCGGGATTGGTACACCAGCCCCCCGCAGCGGACGGATCGAACGGCTCTTGACAGAGGGGACACTCGACAGATCTCCCGGCGGGCTCAGCCATGTTTTCGGATGTGTGATTACGTACAAAAAGTCTGTCGGCTACGGCCCTCCGAACTGGAACGCCAGGCCACGACTCGGGTGGACGAGTGCGACCAGGTCACCCCTGGAGAGGGGATACGTGGCGGGTGGCGTCTCCCCGTCGGGGCCGGTCGGGTCTGCTCCCTGTTCGCGCAACTGCTCGCTCCCGCGTTCGCTCAGGACCCGGTGCCAGGTACCGTCCGACTGGACGTAGGTCCCGTTGAGGCTGTGGTCCCGGAGGATCCAGTCGTCTACGTCGCTCCCACCGGTCGAGCGCTGGTCTGCCCCGCTGTCAGCGAGATCGAACTCGACCTGGACCGTCGAGACGTACTCCTCCTGGTCTTCGATCTCGATCGACGGCGTCGGTCCGGGTGCGCCGCGGCGACCGACGGTGTCGCCGGGGTGGACGGTGTGCTCCTCGCCGGTTGGGAGGTACGTGACCGACGCCTCGGGGGGCTCGGATGGATCCTTGGCTTCGAGGACTCGCTTCATCGACGTCGCGTTCCGAAAGCGGTTGTCGTAGGCCGTTCTGGTGGCCTTCTCGACGATGGCTGCGAGGTACGGATCACAGTCGACTCCGAGTTTCCGCGGGTTGACACCGTCCTTCTGCGGGACAGTCCCTTTCAACAGAAAGAGTAGAATCTTCCCGATCGAGTAGACGTCCGACCAGGGTCCCTGACGAACATCCGATAGTTCGGCTTCGGCGATCTCGGGTGGCTTGTACGGACCGAGGATGGTGGTCTCGCTGTCGTGGACCCGCCCCTCTCTGTCGACGTCCGTCGCCGTGTTGAAATCGATGAGGACTGGCCTGGGACCGCCGTCGTCCCCGGTCAGCATGACGTTGTCCGGCTTCAGGTCGCGGTAGACAATCTCGCTCTCGTGCAGAAAGCTCACCGCGTCACAGAGGGCGATCCCGACCTGCCGGACCTGTTCTGCCAGGTGCTTGTCGAGGGGACCAGTCCTGTCGATGGCCTCGTCGAGGTCGTACCCGTCGACGTGCTCGACGACGAGGTAGACCGTGTCGTTTTCCCACCCGCAGTCGTGGAGCGACATCAGGTTGGGATGGCCGCCCGCTCTCTGGATCCGTTCGAGCGTCTGGGCCTCCCGCTCGAGGTACTGGTCGATCACATCCGGCTCGTTGCTCGATCCCTCGTAGTTCGGAACCTTGACCGCGACACTCGCGTCGGTCTCCGAGTCGGTCGCGCGGTAGACCTTCGCGAACCCCCCCTCACCGATGGCCTCCCGGAGGCGGTACCGGTCCGCGAGCACGAATCCCCGATCGTGTGCTGCTGTCATGAGTCGTCAGTCTGGACGCCCTGCACCTCCGAGACGAGTTTCGTGGCGCGGTGGCGCTCGTCCAGTCCGCCCTCGGCGACGAGTTCCGTCTGGTGTTCGCGCTCGGCGAGACCGGGGAGTTTCACGGTCGCCTCGTCACCCTGCCACGCCGGCGTCACGTCGTGGGCCTGTGGCACCGCTCGGCACACGTCGTCGATGTCGACGTCGGCGGACGTGTCGATCACCAGTCGTGCGTCGGGCGCGACCACAGTTCCGGCCTGCTCTACGGCGTCGCCGAAGAACGTCTCGGTGTCGCCGGGTCCCTCGGGGTGGGCCCACTCGCCGCGGGCGGTCCGTCCGAGCGTCCGTATCGTCTCCTGGTTGTAGTCCTCGCCGATCCCGGCTGCCTCGACGCGGATTCCGGCCTCGTCGACGTCGACCGCGAGATCACGGAAATCGGACGGATCGTGGTGTCTGTCCTTCCCGTCAGAGAGGACGAGGATCCGTCGCACCGGCGTCTGTGTGCCGGTCTCTCCGCGTGCCTCGATAGACTCGAGGGCCGCCTGTGCGCGCTCGAGTCCCGCGAACATGTTGGTTCCGCCCCCGGCAGTGAGGTCCGCGACCTGCCCCTCGATCATCTCGTGCTCGACCTCGGCCCAGCCGGTCGGACGCACGACCAGTTCGGCCTCGGAGTCGAATCCGACGACGGTCACGTAGTCCCCGGGTTCGAGCAGCCCGAACACCCACCGGACGCCGTCCCGTGCCCGCGCTATCTTCTCGCCGGTCATCGAGCCGCTCGTATCGATCACGAGCGCGATGTGGCGCTCGACTGGCTCGGCCTGTACCCCGGGATGGATGTCGACAGTCGCAGTGATCGTCGTCCCTTCCGGAGGGACGTACGGTCTGTTGACGGCTGTCTCCACCCGCGTCATGTTCGTTTCCTGACGCTGCACACTGATGAAGGTTTCCACGTCACATGTAACCCAGGTCGCGGAGCCGCTCCATCAGATCCTCCTTGTCCTGTGCCCGACCGGCGCGTTCGGTGGTGTTCTCGACGTCCTGGAGCCAGGCAGGTTCCTCGGTCGTTCTGTCCGTGGACACCTCGCTCCCGAGCGACCGGAAGCCGGCGAAGTACTTCGGCGAGACCGGGATGTCCGCCTGCGTGAGACCGTTGGGCAGGTCGTCTGCGCTCTCCGGCACGTAGCCGTCGTCCGGGAACCCCTCGACGGTGTCGGGGACGACGTAGCCCCAGAACGCGTCCCAGACGTCCCGTTCGGTGAACTGCAGAATCGGCTGGATCCGGTCGTGGGGCGGGTAGATATCGGGGTCGTGGCGCGGCGAGAAGAACGTCTCGTCGGCACGGGCCTCCTGTTCGTCCCACCGCACGCCGGAGATGACCCCGTCCACGTCGTGCTCCTCCAGGGTCCCGTTCAGCGCGACTGTTTTCAGCAGGTGGTTGCCCACGTAGGTATCCAGCAGGAACGGGAACGTCTCGTCCTCGTACTCCAGGATGTTCCGGACGTGGTGTCTGTTGTGTTCGGACAGGTCCGCGACCGGGATCTCGTCGCCCGGTTCGAGGCCGTGTTCGTCGACGTACTCGCCGACGTCATCGTTTTGGGCGTAGATCACTTCCAGGTCCCACTCCTCGGCCCAGCTGTCGACGAAGTCGTGGATCTCGTCGAAGTGCTGGAAGTGATCGATGAACACCGTCGGCGGCACCTCCAGACCGAACTGCTCGGCGACCTCGGTGATGAAATAGAGCGTCAGCGTCGAATCCTTGCCGCCGGTCCACATCACGACCGGGTTCCGGTACTGCTCGAGGCCCGCGCGCGTGACCTCGATCGCCTTCTCCATCTTGTCCTCGATCGTCGGGTAGTCGCCGGGATCCTCGCCGTTGCCGGCCGCGTAGTCGACGTCGAGATACGCCGGGAAGCCGTCTGTCTCTGTCATAATGTAATGAGATGTAATTACGATCGGAATAAGTGCCTTTCGGCTGGTTGCTGCCGGGGTAGCCGGGACCGGTCGTGCCGTGTGAACGACACCCGCACAACCGTTATATATCGTGGCCGACACTCTTCGGGTATGTACCCCGCGAGCGATCAGGTGCCGACGGGGGTCTGCCAGCGAGATAGCGGTGCAGCCGGGTTCGGGTTCGCTTTTTTCACATCGAAACGCACACACTGAGCCCCGAACGGGGTGACTCGGTTTCGCTCCCGGCGTCCGTTGCCAGCGGGCCCGGGGGTGGGCCGGACGTCGACCGGATCGCTTTCGAACACTCCACCACCCGAGATCATGAGTGAGCCAGAACGACCGACCCGATACGCCTGCAGCCAGCCAGCACCGGACGACGAACCGATACGTGTTCTACACGAGGACGGGACTGTCTGTCCCGGCGCGGAGGTGCCCGACCTCTCCGAGGCGGAGTTACGATCGATGTACGCAGACCTCCTGCTGGCCCGGCGGTTCGACCAGCGGGCCGTCTCCCTGCAACGCCAGGGCCGGATCGACACCTACGCGCCCATGACCGGCCAGGAGGGGTCACAGGTCGCGACAGGGTACGCTCTCGCCGACGAGGACTGGCTGTTCCCCACGTACCGCGACCACGCCGCGAAGTACGTCCACGGGATGGACCTCGCGTCGCTGCTCGCGCCGACGGCGGGATCGCGCGAGGGGTACGCCGTCCCCGACGGTGTGAACGTCCTCCCGGAGTACATCCCGATCGCGACCCAGATTCCCCAGGCGATGGGGATGGCCTGGGGTCACAAACTCCAGGACCAGGCCCACCGTGCAGTGCTCTGTCACTTCGGCGACGGCGCGACCTCCGAGGGGGACTTCCACGAGGGGCTGAACTTCGCCGGCGTCTTCGACGTGCCCGCGGTGTTCGTCTGTAACAACAACCAGTGGGCCATCTCGACGCCCGCCGAGCGCCAGACCGCAAGCGAGACCCTCGCAGAGAAGGCACGCGCGTACGGTATCGAGGGCGTTCGCGTCGACGGGATGGACCCGCTGGCGGTCTACCAGGTCACCCGCGAAGCGCTGGTGAAGGCAAAGCGGCCGGGCCCGAACGAACGCCGTCCCACGCTGATCGAGTCCGTCCAGTACCGGTTCGGCGCCCACACGACCGCCGACGATCCCTCTGCCTACCGCGACGAGAGCGAGACCGAGCAGTGGCGCGAACGGGATCCACTCGACCGACTCGACGCGTTCCTCGCCGACCGGGGGATCCTCTCCGATCGCCGGCGGTCGGAGATCGAAGACCGCGTCGAGGCACGGATCGACTCGGCGATCGAGCGCGTCGAATCCCGCGAGGCCGACCCGGCGGCGATGTTCGAGCACGTCTACGAGTCGACGCCCGACCGACTCAAGGACCAGCGGGACCGACTCCAGCACCTCCGCGAGAAGTACGGCGACGGCGCGTTCGAGGAGGTGCTCGGATGAGCGTTGCCGAATCCGGGGCGGGGGAGTCCGCCACCGACCGGCTGACCCTGGTGGAGGCCGTCTGCGAGGCGCTACACGAGGAGATGGCGCGCGACGAGGGTGTGGTCGTGCTGGGCGAGGACGTCGGCGAGAGCGGCGGCGTCTTCCGTGCGACCGACGGACTGATGGAGGCGTTCGGCGAGGACCGGGTCGTCGACACGCCGCTCGCGGAGTCGGGCATCGTCGGGTCTGCCATCGGGCTCGCGCTGTCGGGACTGCGGCCCGTCGCGGAGATGCAGTTCATGGGGTTCATGTATCCCGCCTTCGATCAGCTGGTCAGCCACGCCGCCCGGATGCGCTCGCGGAGTCGGGGCCAGTACACGGTCCCGCTGGTCGTGCGCGCGCCCTACGGCGCCGGAATCCGGGCCCCCGAGCACCACTCCGAATCCAAGGAGACCTACTTCGTCCACGAGCCCGGGCTGAAGGTCGTCACGCCGAGTACGCCTGCCGACGCGAAGGGACTCCTGACCGCGGCCATCCGCGACCCCGACCCGGTCGTCTTCCTGGAACCGAAACTCCTCTACCGGGCGGTCCGCGCGGAGGTGCCGCGTGGCTCCTACGAGACGCCGCTGGGCGAGGCCGCAGTCAGGCGTGCCGGGGCCGACATCTCGCTGTACACGTGGGGTGCGATGACCCGGCCGGCCCTGATCGGGGCCGCGGACCTCGCCGAGGAACACGGCGTCGACGTCGAGGTGGTGGACCTGCGGACTCTCTCGCCTCTCGACATCGAGACCGTAGTGGACTCGTTCCGGAAGACGGGCCGGGCCGTCGTCGTCCACGAGGCGCCCAAGACCGGCGGTCCGGGTGCCGAGGTCGCCGCGACCCTCCAGGAGGAGGCGATGCTCTACCAGGAGGCGCCCATCAGGCGGGTCGCCGGTTTCGACGTGCCCACGCCGCTGGGTGCCGACGAAAACTACTATCTCCCGCAGGCCGCCCGGATCCAGGACGCTGTTCTCGAAACCGTGTCGTTCTGACGGGAAACGACAGCGGTCCTCGCGAGACGGACAGCGGTCGTCCGGGCGGATCGAACGCCGGACTGCGTTGCTCCGGACCGGAGACCTGGAGGGTCGTCCGCCCGCCAGCAGGGTACGGTCCGGTGTGACACAACGCTTTTTTTCCGCCGGAGGCTCCCTTGAGGCATGCACGGTCTGGTAGCCGTCGGAGCGGCGGCGACGCCGACGCCGGAGTCGACGGCTATCGACTCGCCCGCGTGGCTGCCCGGGTTGGTGCCCCCGTGGGTCACGACCATCGTCGCGTCGCTTCTGGTGATCGTGCTGGCCTGGCTCGTCGGGCGTCTGCTGGTGCGGCTGCTGGGGCGGCGGCTGGCCCAGCGGTTCGAACGGCCGAGTCTGACCCGGACGGCGATCCGCGGCGTCCGCGCGGGCGTGTACCTGTTCGCGTTTCTCGTCCTCCTCCGCATCAACGGCCTCGACCTCGGGAGCATCGCGCTGTCCGTGACGGTGTTCTCGGCCGTGGTGGGTGTCATCCTGGCACCCATCGTCGGCAGCGTCATCAGCGGCGTCTTCCTGCTCGCCGACCAGCCCTACGAGATCGGCGACATGATCGAACTGGCCGGCGGCGGCGAACCCAGACGGGGGTTCGTCGAGGACATCACGCTCCGGTACACCAAGATCTTCACGCTCGACAACACCTTCCTGGTCATACCCAACGGGCACATCCGCGAGCGGGACGTCTACAACTACTCCGCCGAGGACACGCGGACCCGCCAGACACTGGACGTGCTGGTGACCTACGAGAGCGACATCGAGACGGCCCAGCAGCTCGTCGAGAAGAGTGCCCGCGAGACCGGGGGCGTCATCGAGGGCGGGCCGCGGATCCGCATCGGTGCTGCCCGCTACCCCGCACAGCCGGAGTGTCTGATCGCGAACTTCGGCGATCACGGCGTGTTGCTCCGGTTGCGCTACTGGCTAGAGGAGCCCTACCGCCTCCAGACCATCCGCTCGAACCTCCAGGAACGTGTCTGGACGGCCCTGGAAACCGCCGACGTCGAGTTCGCCTATCCGCACTCGCACCTGCACTTCGACGAGACGACTGGCCACCTGGAGGTCGCGATGCGGGACGGTGAGACAGACGCAGGCGACCGACGCGTCAGGGACCGCAGGCACTCCGAGATGGCAAAACAGAGCGACGAGTCCGAACCCGAATAGCAATCACTATCAGGAGGTCTCCGCACCGACGAACCCGCCGACCGCGCCGGTCAGTCCCGAGAGGAGGAACGACCCGGCGACGACCGGAAGGAGCGACGACGGCGGAAAGACCTGCGAGGCGGTGGGGGCGACGAGCAGCAGTCCGATTGCGGGGAGCACGAACGGGACGTAGCCGACGAGGCCACCCGCGCCGCCCACGAGCGCGCCGGCCCGGCCGCCGTACTCGCGCGATCCGAAGACGAAGCCGAACACGAACGCGAGCACGAGCGCGAGAAACTGCAGGAAGACGCTGGTCTGGAACACGACAAAACCCGAGAAGACGGGGCCCAGCGTCTGTACCATGTCGCCGCCGGCAGCGACCAGATACACCGATTCCGCCCACCGGACCGAGAGGAATCCGACCACGCCGGCACCCGTTCCGAGTGTCCCGAAGACGCCGACGTACACCCCGAGAAATCGTGCGTCGATCATAACCCCGTCATGCGAACAGCCACGTCTCTTTCAGCGGATCGTTCGTCCCGTCCGGTCGTTCTTCCCACGCAGTCGCCGAGGGAGCGGCAGCGATCACGTACCTGCCGATCCGTGACAGGTAGGTGTAGACGACATCCTCGCGGTCGCCCGGCCCCGAACCGGGGGCGTCTCGGCTTCTGGACCCGTGGGTACCCTCGTAGATCACGTTCCCGTCGCCGTCACGGACCACGTGTCCTGCCGTCGCGTGGTCGACCGGGCTGTTCGCGACGTAGAAGATCCGCTCCCAGGTCGTGCGTCCGATGGCTACGGTGCCCTCGACGGCGGGCGAGCCATCGAGCACTGTCGACAGGGCGCGCCTGGCCCGCTCGACGTCGGCGTACCGCTGGACGTAGACCGGCGTGTGTCTGGCTCGATCCCTGTTCAGGTGCACGTCGAGGAAGAGCCGGCCGGTCCGGCCGGTCTGGACGTCGACGCCGCCGAAGACTGCCGCCTCGCTGGCGAAGTGGGCCTCGAGGACCCGGTCCGAGAGCGAATCCGTGCGCCTCGTCCGCACCTCCCAGGGGGCGTCCGCCCGAACGAGCGTCGTGTACGCCTCGTCCGGATACCCGACCACGAACGACAGCGGTGTCGAGTCGTCGTACGTCCCGGTCGTCAGGTACTCCAGTGGCGGCGACCGGATCGGGAAGTCCGGGAACGTCGCCACGAACTCGCTGCGCGTGCTCAGTTCCCCGAACAGGGCGGCCAGTTCGGACAGCTCCCGGTCCGCGCGGTCGAGGTCGCCCCGCTCGGAGAACGTCCTGATGGTCGCGACGTGCTCGCGGGACTGCCGGACGATTTCCTCGACACGTCCGGCGGGGAAGTGGGGAGCGAACTGGTCGTTCAGGAGAGCGTGGTACTCTCCGGTCGCGTTCTCGATCCGACGGCGGTCGTCCTCGGTCAGCCTGGGGGTCCGCCGGAGGTTCCCCACCACGTCGTGGACGCGTCCCGCGAGTCCCAGACCCCGGTCGACTGCGCCGGGGTAGGACGTCGCGAACCACTCGATCTCCGCGAAGACCCGCTCCGTGTCCGTCCTGAGTTGCGATGGCTGTGGCGTCGGCGTCTCCGTCGGTTCTGGGGTCCGGGTCGGCGTCTCCGTCGGATCGCGCCCCGGATCTGTCGTCGGGGTCGGAGAGGAGGCCGACGACGTGTCGCCGCCCGAACTGCCCGCCGGCGTGGTGTAGTCGATCCCTCCCGAGGGACACCCGGCGAGTCCGAGCGTGGAAACGGCTCCAATCGTCCCGAGAATCTCCCGACGTGACCGTCTCATTGGGACTACTTGGAGGCATGCCGACTTATACTGTCGGCTATAGTTATACCGGTCGCGGCAATTCCGGCCCGGGCGGGTGGGTGTCAAACCCACACACTGAGAGTTTTGCCGTAACTCTTGGTTATAGATGAGTGGAGATATATGCATGAGGTACATGACTGACCACACACAGGGATTCTGGACGCGGTGTGTCCACGCCGGGCAGGAGACACCAGACCCGGCGACGGGTGCGCGCGCCCCGCCCATCTACCAGACCACGTCGTACGTGTTCGAGGACGCCGACCGCGCAGCCGACCTGTACGCACTCGAGGCCGACGGTAACGTCTACTCTCGGTTCGACAATCCGACCGTGTCGACGCTCGAACAGCGGCTGACGAGCCTCGAGGGCGGGACAGCCGCGGTAGCGACGGGGTCGGGAATGGCCGCGCTGGACGCCGCGACGTCGGTACTCGCACGGAACGGCGACAACCTCGTCTCTGCGGCCTCCATCTACGGCGGGACCCACTCGTATTTCTCGAACATGGCGACCCGCCGGGGGATCGAACCGCGGTTCGTCGACACGCTCGACCCGGGGGCCTACGCCGACGCCATCGACGACCGGACCGCCTACGTCCACGTCGAGACCATCGGCAACCCGTCGCTCGTGACACCCGACCTGGAGGCCATCGCAGACGTCGCACACGACCACGGGACGCCGCTGTTCGTCGACAACACGTTCGCGACCCCCTACCTGTGTCGTCCTGTCGAATACGGGGCGGACATCGTCTGGGAGTCGACGACGAAGTGGATCCACGGGTCGGGCACGACAGTCGGGGGCGTCCTCGTCGACGGCGGGTCGTTCCCGTGGACCGACTACCCGGAGAAATACCCCGAACTTGGCGGCGAGAATCCCGCCTTCGAGGGGACGACACTCGGGGAGGCGTTCGGCGACCGGGCCTTCGAGGTCGCGGCCCGGCAACGCGGTGTCCGGAGTCTCGGGGACGGACAGAGCCCCTTCGACGCGTGGGTGACGACGCAGGGCACGGAGACGCTGGCCCTGCGGATGGACCGCCACTGTGAGAACGCGGCGTACGTCGCGAACCACCTGCGTGAGCACCCCGGGGTCGCGTGGGTGAACTATCCCGGACTCGACTCCCACGAGACCCACGACAACGCCACCGCGTACCTCGACGGCGGGTACGGCGGGATGGTCACCTTCGGGCTGGAAGGGGGCTACGAGGCCGGCAAGGCAATCTGTGAGGAGACCGACCTCGCGCAGTTCCTGGCGAACATCGGTGACGCGAAGACGCTCGTCATCCACCCCGCGAGCACGACCCACGCGCAGCTGTCGGCGGACGAACAGCGCGCTTCGGGTGTGACGCCGGACCTGGTGCGCCTCTCGGTGGGTATCGAGGATCCCGCGGACATCGTCGCCGACCTCGACCGGGCGATCGAACAGGCACCGGGGGGACAATGAACGTCGACGACGGGACCGTCTCGCTCGGCGCCTTCGAGTTCGAGTGTGGCCGGACCGTCCCGCAACTGGACGTCGCCTACGAGGCCTACGGGGAGTTCACGGGCGACAATGCGGTGCTGGTCTGTCACGCGC
Organism: uncultured Halobacteriales archaeon; assembly: GCA_964471665.1. Classification (GTDB taxonomy): domain Archaea; phylum Halobacteriota; class Halobacteria; order Halobacteriales; family Haloarculaceae; genus SW-9-67-25. Next base: position 15,764 of record CAYYHG010000052.1, read on the forward strand.
TGACGGGGAGCCAGCACGTCGCCGGCCACGACCGCGGCGGCGAGACGGCGGGCCAGGCCCGCGCCTGGTGGAACGACATCGTCGGTCCCGGCAAGGCCATCGACACCAACGAGTACTACGTCGTCTGTGCGAACGTCCCCGGGTCCTGTTACGGCACGACAGGTCCCCCTTCGACGAACCCCGAGACGGGCGACCCGTACGCGACCGAGTTTCCCGCGGTGACGGTCGCGGACTGGACGGAGTGTCAGCGCCGCCTGCTGGACGAGCTCGGTGTCCCCCACCTCCACGCGATCACCGGCGGGAGCGTCGGCGGAATGAACGTCCTCGAGTGGGCCAAGACCCACCCAGATCACGTCGAGAAGATCATCCCCATCGCCGCGGCCCCGCGCATGGATCCACAGTGTCTCGCGCTGGACGCCATCGCCCGCCGTGCGATCACCACCGATCCGAACTGGCAGGGGGGCGACTACTACGACGGGGACCCGCCGGCGGACGGCCTGGCGCTCGCCCGCCAGATGGGTCACGTGATGTACCTCTCGAAGGCCTCGATGGAACGGAAGTTCGGCCGCCGGTCGGCGGGCCGGGACGCCGTCCGGTCGTTTCCGACTGATCCGGCAGCGGGGTTTTTCCCCTACCGGGACGTGGAATCCTATCTCGACTACCAGGCCGAGACGTTCGTCGAGCGCTTCGACGCCAACTCCTATCTGTACCTGACGCGGGCGATGGACAACTACGACCTCTCGGCCGGCTTCGAGTCCGACGCCGACGCGCTGGCGGCCTTCGAGGGGGAGGCGCTCGTGATGTCTTTCACCGCCGACTGGCACTTCACGCCGGCACAGGCCGAGGATCTGGCCGACGCGTTGCGCGAGACGTCCGCCGACGTGGCCCACCACGTCGTCGACTCCGACCACGGCCACGACGCGTTCCTCGTCGAACCCGAGAACGTCGGCCCACCCCTCTCGGGCTTTCTCGAGGACGGCGTCGACAGCACTGCCGTCTCCGATACGGACGACGCTGAAGACGTTGGAAACGAGTTTGCTCCCGTCCACACCAGTCTCTTCTCGGACTGAGAGGGACGGTTGTAGCCGTTTTCCAGGACAACCGCCCGTCGTCGTGCGGGTGATCCGGTAAAGAACTACAACCGTCCCTATGATACGGCCGTCGCTACGAGAGGGACGCCCACAGCGCGAACAGGCTCGCGAGCACGGACACGAACGCGAGGACGAAGATGGCGAGTCCGACGACGGTGACGGCGGCCGAGACGGGAACGAGTCCGAACCCGAGCGTGAGACCGACGACGGCGAGGTAACTTCCCATGAGGAAGAGACCGACGCCGGCGAAGCGCACGCGTGCGACCGCGAACACGCCGCTTGCGGATCCGAGGACCGGCAAAACCAGGAAGACAAGGACGCTCCCGGTGGTATCCAGCCCCGCGAGGCCGCGGGCGGGGCCACCGAACGACACAGCGAGCAACAGGAGATACCCGACCAGCAGGGCGACGCCGCCGCGCCGTCGATCGAGTTCGGGGAGTCTCATTCCGATCCGTGGCCGTCGTCCTCGACGATCGCCCGGCGTTCGTCGTCGATCTTCACGAAGTGACACAGCGGGTTCCCGGGGTAGACCACCGGGTTCTCGAGCACGCCGACGACGATTCCCGTAAAGGGCGCCTCGACAGTCGTCGCCTCGGCCTTGAACGGGTTGGTGATCGTACAGATCGTCTCCCCCTCGTGGACGAGGTCCGTGCGACCGTAGTGCATCTCCACGATGCCGCCGGCGTCGGCGCGGAGCCAGGTCTTCTCGCCCCAGCCGTCGATGACGGTCCGCCAGCCCGGCCACCGGACCGTCTCCTGGGGGTAGACGCCGTACTCGGCGAAG
>CAYYHG010000053.1:0-17272 GCA_964471665.1 uncultured Halobacteriales archaeon
TCGAGCGCGACCGGGTAGTGGTAGCCCCGCCCGATGAAGAAGTACGCCGACGCGCTCTCGTAGGTTTCCGCGACGGCCGCCGCGTCGGAGTCGTCGAGCAGCGCCTGCACGTTCCCGGGGAGTTCGCGCAGTGCCGGGACGATCTCGCGTGTGTCGCCGCCGGCCATCGCCAGGACGAGGAGGTTGAGCGCTGCCAGTTGCGAGGCGAAGGTCTTCGTCGCCGCGACGCCGATCTCCGGTCCGGCGCGGATGTAGAAGGCGTGGTCGCACTCCCGGGCCGCGGTCGAACCCACGGTGTTCGTGAGGGCCATGGTGCGTGCCCCGCGGCGGTCAGCTTCCCTGAGTGCGGACAGCGTGTCCGCGGTCTCGCCACTCTGTGTGATCCCCACGACGAGTGCGTCGCCGACGGGCGGGACCGCGCTGGCGTACTCGCTGGCCAGGAACGCCTGTGCGGGGACGCCCGCCTCGCGGAACAACTGCGCGGCGTACATGGCCGCGTGGTACGAGGTTCCGCAGGCGACGAACTGGACGCCGGTCGGCGAGAGGCCACCGAGGTCGCCCACGTCGACGGTTCCCGCGAGTTCGTCCACGCGCCCGCGAAGACACTTGCGCAGCGCACGCGGTTGCTCGTGAATCTCTTTGAGCATGTAGTGGTCGTACCCGCTCTTGCCCGTCTCCTCGGGGTCCCAGTCGACCGTGTCGACGTCCTTGTCGACGACGTTTCCCTCGACGTCGGTCACCGTCCAGCCGTCGTCGAGCCGGGCGAACTCGCCGTCGTCGAGATAGACGACCCGATCGGTGTGATCGCGGAACGCGGGGACGTCGCTGGCGAGGTAGACGGCGCCGGTTTCGCTGTCGCCGTTCCGGTTCCCCGACGCAGTTCCGATACCCAACACCAGCGGCGAGTCGTTCCGCGCGGTGAAGACCGCTTCCTCCCCGGCGACCACGACCGCGACCGCGTAACTGCCCTCCAGTCGGGCGGCCGCGGCCCGGAAGGCGGCCTCGGGGTCGTGGCCGTCCGCGAGCGCGTCCTCGACGAGGTGGGCGATCACCTCGGTGTCGGTGTCGCTCGTGAACGCGTGGCCGGCCGTCGCGAGTTCGTCGCGGATTGCCTGGTAGTTCTCGATGATGCCGTTGTGGACGACGGCCACGTCGCCGGTACAGTCCCTGTGCGGGTGTGCGTTGGCGTCGGTCGGCGGGCCGTGCGTGCTCCAGCGCGTGTGGCCGAGACCGACCTCGCCCGAGAGCGTGCGGTCCTCGAGCGCGGTCCGGAGGTCCTCGATCTCGCCCGCACACTTGCAGACGTCGACGCCCCGTCCCTCGCCGGTCATCGCCACGCCGGCCGAATCGTAGCCACGGTACTCCAGTTTCGCGAGGCCGTCGACGATGGTATCCAGCGTCCCGCTGCCACAGCCGACACACCCGATGATCCCGCACATCAGCGCACCACCTCCGCGCCCTCGCGGACGGTCCCGCTGACGTGCGCGCCCGGCCCGACCTGGACGTTCGGTCCGACGAGCGTTCCGGGTGCGAAACTCACGTTCCCGCGGATCCGTGCCCGGTCCGAGACGACGGCACCCAGCTGCTGTCCCTCGAAGACCTCCGATCCGACACGGACGTCCGAGGGCCCGCCCGGGATGGTGGTCGCCGGACCGAGGTGGACGTCCCCGCCCAGTACCGCGTCCCGGAGCGTCGAACCGGCGTCGACCCGGCCGTCGGTGTCGATCACCGAGCGCTCGACGGTCGTGTTCGGCCCGACGGTCACGTTGGGCCCGAGCGCGACCGACGGCCCGATCACGGCACCCGGGCCGATCTCGCAGTCCGACCCGACGACGACGGGCTGGCGGAGCGTCGCGTCACCGTGGACGGTGGCGTCGTCGTCGATCCAGACGCCCGCTGTCTGCTCGGGTTCGGCGACGCGACCGCGCGCGAGCACCTCGTCGGCGACCTCCAGCAGGTCCCACGGGTAGGTGGCGTCGACCCAGAGCCCGCCGACGCGGACACCCCGGACCCGGTCGGTCTCGGTCAGGCGTGTGATCGTGTCGGTCAGCGCCAGTTCGCCCGCCTCGCGGGGCGTGTCGTCGATCGCCCCGAAGATCGACGGGTCGAACGCGTAGACGCCGCCGTTGATCAGGCGGTAGTCGTCGGTGTCGGGTTTCTCGACGAGCTGGGCGACGTCGCGGTCGTGGAGGGTCACCGCGCCGTACTGGCTCGTGTTCCGGCGCTCCAGGACTGCCATCGCGGCCGCCGCCTCCCCGTCCTCGAAGGTGTCGGCCACGTCGCTGACTGATCCTGCCTCGATGACCCGGTCGCCGTTGACCACGAGCACGGGCCCGTCGACGGCACTCCGCGCCTGCAGGAGGGCGTGGCCACTCCCCAGCTGTTTCGCCTGGTGGACGTACTGCAGGGTGACCCCCCGGTACGTGGGGCCGAAGTACTCCTGGACGCGTTCCCGGCGATAGCCCACGACGAGCACGACGTGTCGCAGGCCGGCGTCGACGAGGGCGTCGAGGACGTGTTCGAGAATCGGCCGGTTGGCCGCGGGCAACATCGGCTTCGGTCGATTGCGCGTCAGCGGTCGTAACCGTGTCCCCTCGCCAGCAGCGAGGACGACCGCGGTCTGGACGGTCATACCAATTCGTTGCGACCTGTCGGTTTCAACTTTCTGGGACGGGCAACGCCTTCCAGCCGTCTACCGGTCCTCCCGGGAGCTGTGTACGCACGACACCCCCTTCCCGGACAATGTCGGTCGACGGCTGTTCGCACAGCCACCCGCCGCCGGTTTCGATCCGATCCACGGGGGAGCCGTGACCTCGCAGGCTCTCCCCCCGGATTTAATCCGACAGGTGTCGTACAACCGCCATGCGACCCGATAGTGACACTCGCACCCGTACCCCGACGGCCGCCAGTACCGACCTCGCTTTTCTGCCGGGAGGGGACTGACTGTGGATACCAGCCGCCAGCTCTACGAATCCGAGGCGACCGGCCGGCAACGCGGGCTCTACGAGAGCGTCACTGCGACGTTTCGTGCCCCGTTCGTCAACTGGATTTTCCGGACAGCCGTCGCGAACCACCCCGAGTTCGTCCGGTACGTCTGGGGGCAGATCAAGCCCGTCTTCGAGACCGAAGCGTTCGCCCGCTACACGGTCGCGTACCGCGACGCGATTCTCGGGACTATCGAAACCGAAACCGACACTGAGCTCCCGGTGTACAGACGCGAGCAACTCGGCGTCCGGCCGGCCGGGTTCCACCAGCTCCGCGGCCAGCTCGCGACGTTCGACGTCGTCGGCCCGCGGCTGGCGGTTCTGTTCGCACTGGTCGATCGCTCGCTGTCCGGCGGTGCGGTCGGGACGGACGTCCCCGACGACCCCGCGGTGCTGGCTCCCTTTCCGGACCACGTCGACCGCGACCGGGGAATCCCGCCCACGATGGCGGCCTTCGACGAGACGCCCCCGGAACTCGAGAGCACGGTCGCGGAGATCCAGGCGTTCCACGACCTGGAGGAGGGACTGCCGAGCGTCTACCGGTGTCTCGCCCAGTGGCCCGCCTACCTCGAGACCGTCTGGTCCGACCTCGAACCGGTCCGCGACGCCGACACGTTCGAGCCGACCTCCCGGGCTGCACGCGGAGAGGTATCCGCGTTCGTCGAGTCGATCCCCTACCGGCCGCGACTCTCACCCGAGGCGCTTCGCACCGCGGGCTTCGAGGCGTCGGTCGTCGAGGACGCGAGCGACCTCTTCGCGGAGTTCAACGACGCGATCGCCGATACCGTCCTTCCCGTCCTGCCAATCTACGCAGCAACCATCGACGCCGACGGACGGCGGGCGCTCTGATAGTGATTGCTGTAAGCCATTCCTGGATTTCTCACCGCAATCGTTTTGATGTGGCCCAACATATCACAGACTGCTACGGAATCGATGAGACGCCTGCCCCGAACCACAAGGGGCGGTGAACCAGTGGTGGTTCCCACGGCGACGACACGGATTCCAATGGGGCCTCATTGGCCGGGCCACAGCCCTATCGGAGGGGAGAAACGAGAGTTCTACCGGTGTGTCGCCGGGTTCCCTCCGAGTGCGGGTTGGAACCTCGAACGCCACACTCGGTGGAAATCCGATGGTCGGATTCCACGTCCTTCAGGGCGTGGAGGAGGTCAATCACTGACCGTCTGTAGGAAGTTCCGTGCGTGGCACCGTGGCAGTCGACGCGGAGTCTGCCACGGCGCGAGCCGGTGTCGGAAAGCCGTCCACGCCAACCGACGTCCGACCGACGGGCGTCACGAGCCGATCCGAGAGGGATCGGCAGTCACACCGCGCCCACGGAGACGCATGCGAGGGTAGCCAAGCCTGGAAACGGCGGCGGACTCAAGATCCGCTCCCGTAGGGGTCCAAGGGTTCAAATCCCTTCCCTCGCACACCGAATAAGGGTTCAATTCCCCGGGTAGGCCCCGTACGGGAGCGCGGTCTTCCCTCGCAAATTCTGAAGTAGTTATGCAATCAACATTTTCTGCAAACGGATCTGAGTCAGCGGGACCGATCTCGTGGGGATCTCCTCGGATTTGCACAGATACCCGAGAAAATGCTCACAGACGGTATTTTCGCACGGTTCGCCAATCTTGAGTTGAGCCCACTCGGTGACCGGAAGGGGCGGCGGCGGTTGCGTGCTGGACACGGAAGCGAAAACCTGTTCACGTGTCAAGTGGCGATTGTCACTCGCGGTGTTCGTTCAACCGCCGTTTGAGCCGTTTCGCGGCTGCGCCCGCGGCGTCGAAATACGCGTCCCGGGTGGCGTCTTCCCCGGCAAAAATGACGCCCCGCGAGGAGTTGACCAGCCCGACCGGCGTTTCGATCCCGGGTGGGGTGGCCAGCCCGTAATCGACAGCAGCCTCGGCGTCACCGCCCTGTGCGCCGACTCCCGGGACGAGAAAGGGGATATCGGGAACGATTTCGCGGATCCGCTGTAGTTCCTCGGGTGCGGTCGCGCCGACGACGAGGCCGACGTTGCCCGCGTCGTTCCACAGATCCGCCAGCGCAGCCACGCGTTCGTAGACCGGATCGCCCGACGCGAGTTCGAGGGTCTGGAGGTCCCCACTCCCGGGATTGGACGTCCGACAGAGGACGAACACGCCCGCGTCCTCGCGGCCGAGAAACGGTTCGAGTGCGTCCCGGCCCAGGTATGGATTGACTGTGATCGCGTCGACGCCCAACCCCTCGTCGAGAACCGACGCGTACCGGCGGGCGGTGTTCCCGATGTCGGCCCGTTTTGCGTCCAGGAGAACTGGCACGTCCTTGCCGCCCGCGTACGCGACCGTCTCCCGGAGAGCACGCCAGCCGTCGGGGTCCTCGTAGAAAGCGGCGTTGGGCTTGAAACAGGCGGCGTGTTCGTGTGTCGCGTCGATCAGCCGGCGGTTGAACGCCCACCGCGGCAGGTCGGCGCCGGTCACGGCCTCGGGCAGGCGGTTGGGGTCCGGGTCCAGTCCGACCGAGACCACGCTGTCGACGGTCCGGACGCGGTCGGCCAGGCGCTCGAAGAACGACATCGTCCTGGCGTCGCCGCCGCTGCTCAAGTACCTTTCTCTTGAACCTGCGGCCCTCCCGTGTGACTGTGCCAGTGCCGCCCTTCTGTTTCACTTCCACTACGCTGTTAACAGAGGTTTATGTAGGAGGGGGCACAACCCCGGTACATGTCGACAGGTGAAGACCTCGAAGACCTGCCGGGCGTTGGTCCGGCGACAGCAGAGAAACTCACAGACAACGGGTTCGACTCCTACCAGGGTATCGCGGTCGCGAGTCCCGGCGAACTCTCGAACACCGCCGATATCGGCGAGTCCAGCGCCGCCGACATCATCAGCGCCGCGCGCGAGGCCGCGGACATCGGCGGATTCGAGTCCGGGGCGCAGGTCCTCGAGCGGCGCCAGGAGATCGGCAAACTCACGTGGGGCGTCGAGGAGGTCGACGAACTCCTCGGGGGCGGCGTCGAGACCCAGTCTATCACGGAGGTGTACGGCGAGTTCGGTTCCGGGAAGTCACAGGTGACCCACCAGCTGTCGGTCAACGTCCAGCTCCCCGCCGAGCACGGCGGGCTGGAGGGCAGTGCCATCTTCATCGACTCGGAGGACACGTTCCGTCCCGAGCGGATCGAGGACATGCTCCACGGGCTGTCCGACGAGGTCATCGAGGCGACCATGGTCTTCCACGGCGTCGCCCAGGAGGACGCGGCCGACGCCGACGACGAGGCGCTCATGGAGGCGTTGCTGGAGTCGGTGCTGGACAACATCCACGTCGCCAAGGCCTTCAACTCCAACCACCAGATCCTGCTGGCCGAGAAGGCCCAGGAGATTGCCGGCGAGAGCCAGGACGACGAGTTCCCCGTGCGACTGCTCGCTGTGGACTCGCTGACCGCACACTTCCGGGCGGAGTACGTCGGTCGGGGTGAACTCGCGAACCGCCAGCAAAAACTCAACAAACACCTCCACGACCTGATGCGGGTCGGCGACCTCAACAACACCGCCGTCATCGTCACGAACCAGGTGGCCGCCAACCCCGACTCATTTTTCGGCGACCCCACCCAGCCTATCGGTGGCAACATACTCGGGCACACCTCCACGTTCCGTCTCTACCTGCGCAAGTCCAAAGCAAACAAGCGCATCGTCCGCCTGGTCGACGCGCCGAACCTTCCCGACGGCGAGGCCGTCATGCGCGTCGAGGAGGACGGTCTGGTCGAAGAGTGACCACAGTCTCCCGGACTTGTCTCGCATTTCGAATCCGTGTCCGACGAACCAGGGTGAAAGTGGTCGCTCGACATCCGAACCACAAGACAGCAGCGGGATTCGAGATGAAAACCAGGGGTCAGGTGTCGGTCCCGTCGCCGGACCACAGGTCGGGTATCGCGATACGGTCGTCGAGACGGATCCCGTCGCCGGTTCGCCGCAGCCACCAGCCCAGCATTCCGGCCCCGACGGCGAGCGCGGCCAGCATGACCAGCCCTCCTTCGGGACCGAACCCGCCGCCGGTGACCAGTCTGGGGCCGTCGACCCGTACGGACACGACGGCGGCATTGGTCCTGAGCCCGCTCACCGGAAGCCCGAACAGCGGCCCGAGCCCGAAGTTCCAGGTCGTGTGCAGGCCCACGGGGAAGGCGAGCCGCCCCGTGGCGGCGTATGCACCCCCCAGGAGGACGCCGGCGAGCGTGATGTTGAGCAGTCCCAGCAACGTCCCCGAGGGGTTCGCGGCGTGGAGCACGCCGAACAGTCCAGCTGTCGCGAGCACGCCAGCCCAGACAGCCACCGTGTCGTCGCCGGCCACCCCGCGGACACCTTCGGCGACGTTCGTGAGCAGGTAGCCCCGGACCACCAGTTCCTCGAAGGCCGAGACGGCAATGAAAAAGACCAGCCCGTACAGGAACGCGCCGCGCGCCGAGTCGCCGAGGACGAGCGCCGGCTCGTCGACCTGGTAGGGGCCGCCCAGGGTCGCCATGCCGGCCACTCTGAGGACGACGACGACGGTCGCGACCATCCCCAGCCCGGTGAGCAGGCCGGCCGTGGCGTCCAGCCACCAGCGCCGGTCCAGTTGCAGCCCCATGTCCCGGCGGTGTCGCTTGTCGATCACCCAGGCGATGGCCACGAGCGTGACCGTCAGCACCCCGAGCCACACCGTCCGGAACAGCGGGCTCGGGACGCCGACGACGCCACGGACTCCCTCGAGACCGGCGTCGACGAGCTGAGCGGCCAGCAGGAGGAACACGAGCGCGACCGGCACCCGGAAGAACGCACGCAGGCGATTCTCCCCAGCGTTCCAGAACAGGCGCTTGACACCTGTCAGGAGTTCGTCCATCCCGGGCAGATTACGGACCCGCGGTTTTATAGCCTCGGACCGGAACACTCCCTGCATGGAGGTTCCGCAGCTGGTCAGGGAACGGCTGGGGGAAGAATCCGTCGAGGCCACCGTCTCGCTCGGTGACGAGGACGTCGTCTGCGTAACACCCACCCGGACGTTCGTCTACCGCGGCGAGGGACTGCTCAGCGACGAAGCGGTGTCGGCCTACTCCCACGACGTCGAGCGGATCGACGTCTCGGAGGGACGCCGCAAGACGAAGTTCCACCTCGAGTACGTCGAGGGCTCCGACTCGTTTACCGTGCCCGCCGACCGGACGAAGGCCGTGCTCGAACTCCTGTTCGGGGGCGTCCTGCACGTCGCCGGCGTCACCGTCGCGGGGGAGTCGATCAGCGACGTGTTCAGTTTCAGCGAACTCACGCTCGTGGTGACGTCCCACCGGCTCGTCAAACACGTCGGCGCGGCCGTCTGGGACGACGACTTCGAGAATCTTTCCTACGACGACGTGACGGGACTGGCCTTCGAAGAGGGGAGTGTCGCCACGCAGGTCGTCCTCTCGGTCGACGGCCGGCCACACCGCATCAAGGCACCGAGCGACAACGCCCGGATGGTCGAGCGGACGCTCAAGCAGGCGCTGTTTGCCTACCACGACGTGGACTCGCTGGCGGAACTCGACGAGGAGGTCGGGGTCGACGACACCGAGACGTCGGAGACCAGCGAGGAGAGCTCCGAGGGGCTGTCGCTGGACGACGGCATCTCGCCGCTCGTCGGCGGAGACGAGGACGACCCGTCGGCGACTGGCGACACCCAGCCCCGGACGGCTACGCGGGGCGCGTCCCGGTCTGTGACGGGGTCCGGCGACCGGTCCGGGTCCGACACCGCACCCACGTCCGGGGATCCCGATCTGCGCTCGGGCGGGACAGACGCCACGGCCGACCCGGGGCCGTCCGGGGGCTCCTCTGGGGAGACCGTCTCGAATTCGCCCTCGGGAGCGGACGCGACGGTCGATCCCGACGACATCGAGAAGATGAAAAGGCAACTCTCGACCCTGACGACGGCCGTCAAGAAACAGAACCAGCTGTTGCGCGACCAGCAGGAGACCATCGACCAGCTCATCGAAGAACTGCGACGCGGTCGGTGACCCGTTCTTTTTTCGTCCCGACGGCCGACACCCCCCACAATGGACGACTCGACCGACGACCCCATCGTCTCCTGTGACCTCCAGGGGGGGACGCTGTCCGTCTACGCGGACCGTGTCGACATCGACCGGACGTCGAACTCGATGTTCGAGGACAAGTCCATAGACATGGTCGAGATCCGGGACGTCGAGTACTCCAGTGGCGTCATGACCGGTCACATCCAGGTCAGACAGGACGGCGTCGAACCGGACGAACCCGGCCTGATCTCCCATCCGGTCGACGAGAACACGCTCTACTTCCCGCGGACGGAACGGCCGTGTGCCAGACGCGTCCGTGACGAGATCCTCGACCGGATCGGGTGACCGGGTCTCACAGATCCAGTTCTCGCGCCTCGCTCACGTCGAACCGGCGCACGTCGGGGTCACCGGCCAGCCACTCCGGGAGGGCGGCCGCGAACTCCCTGTAGTGGTCGGTTTCGAGGTGTGCCTCGAGGGCCTCCCCGTTCTCGTACTGCTCGAAAAACCGGACCGTGCTGGGGTCCTCGACGTCGGTCGTCGCGCGGTAGTCGATCGTGCCCGCCTCGGCGCGCGAGGCGACGACGAGGTCCTCGATGGCTGCGAGGGCGTCCTCGCGGTGCTCGGCCTCGAGCGGGACTGTCGCGTGCAGAACGATCATACCCCGGCATCGGAGAATGGGGGTATAAATCTATCATCTTCACGGAGTTGTAGCCGGCAGTATCACTCGACGTCCCCCGCGAGCAGACCCAGGTAGCCTCCGGCGAAGGTCTCGGACAGCGTCTCGTCGGTCCGTCTTCTCAGTGCCTCGCGGGCCGTCCCGACGCGCTGCTCGAAGGCTGCCGCCTGTGAGGACCGCGAGAGCCGCCCGCCCGGCGCCGAGAGACGGACGAACCCCTCGAAGGCGAGGTTCAGCGGCGCCGCGATCCGCCGGTCGCTGCGCTGGAAGTTCAGGAGTGCCACCCGCCCGCCCGGACCGACGAGGTCACACCACCGTTCGACAACTCCGGCTGGATCCGGGAAGATACCGACGACGAACGTTGCCAGGACCGTGTCAATCCCCGCGACCGGCGGCCGGGTGGCGTCGCCGTGGAGGTAGTGAACGCCGGGTCCCGTGCGGGCGTCGTGGTCGCGCGCTCGCCGGAGCGTCTCCCGGGTGACGTCGATTCCGACGACGCGACCGCCCGGGCCGACCTGCTCGCGGAGGAAGGGGACGTTCGCTCCGGTGCCACAGCCCATCTCGACGACGGTGTCACCCGGCGAAAGGTCGAGGGCTGTGACCGCCCGTTCGCGCCAGGAGCGCACGCCCGGGGCGGCCGCGATCAGGTCGTAGAGACGGGCCCACCGACCGTAGAACCGCCGCGAATCGGCCATCTACGCGACCGCGCGGACGCGTTCGGCGACCGTCGGCGCGTCCGGCCCGAGGACGTACAGGATGGGTTCGACGCCCATCGCTCCGGTCTGGTAGAGGACGTCCGCGTCTGATCGTTCGGCGAGCGCGTCGGCGACGGCGTCCTCGAGGGGTGTCTCGGGGTCGAACTCGACGGCGGTCGCTCCCTCCGATTCGAGGGCCGCAACCGTCTCCGCGTCGTAGCGGACGTTCAGGGCTGCGCGGGCGTCACTGCCTGTCCGACGGACCGCGAGCAGGACGCTCGCGACGTGCTGGCTGACGCCGAACTCGGGTTCGCCGGGGATCGTCGCCCGTCCGCGCACGTCGAGGATGCGCCCGGGGACGGCCGCGACGTCCTCGATCGTCTCGGCGTCGGCCAGCGCCTCGACGAGGTTCGACCCGACCGCGGGGACGAGCGCGGCGAACCCGCTCGTGTTCTCGACGACGCGCAGGCCACGCCGGACCGACGCTCGCACGCGCCCAACGGCACGCAGGCGGCTGTCCGGGTCGTGGACCGCGAACGCGTCCTCGTAGTCGGCGAGTTCGGGCACCGCCTCGGCGTGGAGGTCCGCCAGTACGCCGCCGTGTTCCAGTTCGCGGACACACACTTCCGCTTCGATCAGCGCCTCGACCGGCGTCATGCGCCCCGCTGCGAGGCCGTCTGCGAGCCGGTCGACGAGTTCCGCTACGCGGGCGCTCTCGCGCAGCCGGTCGTTTTGCTCGACCTCGCCGTGGACGTACTTCGAGACCGCACTCTGGCTGATCCCCAGGAGATCCGCGATCTCGTCCTGTGTCAGGCCGCGCTCCCCGAGTGTCTCGGCGAGCCTCGACCTGAACGTCGGGACGAACTCCTCGACGACCACCTCCTCGACGAACCTCATCGAGCGTCTTCCTCCCCTCTCGTGGCGGGTCGCTCTCGCGTTCGCTTGCGGGCCATCACTGGTCGCCTCCAAACTCCCGGTCCCCTTCGATTTTCGACGCCTGCGGACCCGACTGGTCCTGGTACTTCGAGCCGCGTTCTGCGCCGTAGGGCCGTTCGGCGGGCGAGGTCAGTTCGGTAAAGGTCAGCTGGGAGACGCGCATCCCCGGCGTGAGTGCCACGGGTGCACGACCGAGATTCGAGAGTTCGAGCGTGATCTGCCCGCGGTACCCGGGATCGCACAGGCCGGCTGTGGCGTGGACCACGATCGCGAGCCGACCGAGCGACGACCGCCCCTCGACGTGCGCGATGAGGTCCGGCGGAATCTCGACGTGCTCGCGGGTCGTCCCGAGGACGAAATCGCCCGGGTGGAGGATGTACTCGCCGTCATCGGGGACGGTGGTCTCCTCGACGTACTCCTCTGTCTCCTGTTCGCTCTCCGGGTGAATGCACGGGATGTTCGCGTGCTGGAACTCCAGAAACGACTGCCCCAGACGGAGATCGACGCTGGCGGGCTGGATCTGTAACTCCGGGTCGTCGAGCGGCTCGACCGACAGGTCGCCCTCGTCGAGCCGTTCTGCGATGTCCGCGTCCGAGAGTATCATACCCCGAAGGATCCGCCCGGCGGCCGTAAAATCCTCGATTGGCCCGGACTGTCCGCCGGGCCGCACGACCCGCCCGGTGTGCGATCTCGGATATCTGTCTGCACACGACCCGACGGACTGCACGATGGGCAGTCATATGTATCCGGCCCACCGAGAACCGGGCATGAAACAGGCGATCGTCGCCCGGGCCGACCTCGGGATGGGCGAGGGGAAACTCGCCGCGCAGGTCGCCCACGCCGCCCTGATGGCCGCCGACGACGCCGCCGACCGGACCCGGTCGGCCTGGAAGGGTGACGGCCAGAAGAAAGTCGTCCTGCAGACCGACGGCGAGTCACACCTGTTCGAACTCGCCGAGCGGGCCGACGCCGCGGGCCTCCCACACGCCGTCGTCCGGGACGCCGGCCACACACAGCTCGACCCCGGTACCGTGACGGCTCTCGCCGTGGGCCCGGCCGAGGACGACCGCGTCGACGCCGTCACCGGCGACCTGTCGTTGTACTGACTGTACCGGCGTGGTGGAACTGTCCGGGATCGGTCTCCGCGGCCGCCGTCGAGGAGCAGAGACACCGCCCGCAGACGTGGACGTCCAGTGCCCGGACGCGGCCCTCCTCCTCGAGGCGTCTCAGCCGCTCCACGATCCGGTCCTGCTCGGCACGGGCGGTCTCGGGCGCGAGCGACCTGAGGTACAGTTCGACGCGTGGCCGGTCCTCCATCGTCCGGACAGAGACCCCGACGCCGCATAATCCCGCGCCGGGTGTGTCACTGGCTTACAGGCCCGGAGCCCCGCCGTCGTGCTGTGAGACTGCAACCGGCTACTCCGGGAGCGTGGCCAGCACGTCCTCGGTCGTCACGACGTCGCCGTACTTGGCGTCGATGTCGAACAGATTGGCGCGGTGTGGCCCCGCCGCGCGGTCACCGACGGCGTCCCGGGGGACGATGGTCCGGTAGCCGTGCTGGAGGCTGTCGACGGCCGTCGCGCGCACACACCCGCTGGTGGTGACGCCCGCGACGACGAGCGTGTCGACGCCGTCGGTCGTCAGTTCCGCCGCGAGATCCGTCCCGAAGAAGGCGCTGGCGTACTTCTTGAGGATGACCCGTTCGTCGCCCTCGGGAGCGACGCGGTCGTCAACCTCGACGGCCTCGGTGCCCAGACGGAGTTCCCGCAGTGCGGGCACCTTCTCGATGAACACGCCGGCGTCGCCGTAGGACTCCTCGTAGGCGACGGTCGTGAAATAGCGGGGGAGGTCGCGCTCCCGGAACGCCGCGAGCAGACGCCCCGCGTGTGCGACGACGTCGTCCAGTTCCGAGCCGAGGTTCGTCCCGGGATCGGTGAAGGCGTTGATGAGGTCGATGACGATCAGTGCCGGTGTGTCGCCAAAGCCCGCGTCGCTCCCGAACTCCCGCTGTTCGTACATGCGGGCGGTCTCCTCGGTCCAGTCGGCTGTTTCGTCAGTCATCTATCTGTGCCGTGCGCTGAACTCCGCCCGTTCCTGGCTGACCCGCTCGGCGAGTGTCTCCTCGTCGGGGAGCGGTCCGAAGTCGAACTGCTCGGCCTCGCCGCGTTCCTCGCGGATGGTCTCGCGTCGCTGCTCGGTCGCGTCTGCGTCCACGTCGCCGTCGGCCAGGACGACGCCGTACTCCTCGCGGGCGGCCGCCTCGGAGACGAGACCCCGCTGGACCTCCTGTGCGACGACAGCGGGATCGCGTTCGAGGGGATCACCGAGTCCGCCTCCGCCGGCGGTTTCGAAGACGAGTTTGTCGCCCGCCGCGACGGGCAGTCCCTCGACTTTCGAGGGCAGTTCCTCCACGGTGCCGTCCGCGCGCACGAGCGTCTTCTTGCTCGTGCCGGCGTGCTTTCCGCCGTCGACACCCCACGGGTAGGTGTGGGCCCGGTCGTCCTGGAAGGTGACCGCGCCCTCGGCCTCGAACCGGTAGACGCGGGTGACGCCGTGTCCGCCGCGGAACCGGCCGGCGCCACCCGTGTCGGTCCGGGCGGTGTACTCCTCGATCGTCAGCGGGTAGTACGCCTCCAGGTACTCGACGGGCACAGTGCGAAACAGCGGCCACCAGGAGTGCCCGTCCAGCCCGTCGCCACCCGGCCGGGCCGGGATACCGCCGTAGAGAATCTCCAGGAGCTGGAAGTCGTTGCCCTCCGAGTCGGTGCCGGCGTAGACCAGGTTGGGGCTCGTTCCGTAGCTGCCGGCGACGCTGAACCCCTCGATGGCCTTCGAGAAGGCCGCCTGGAGGATGTCGAAGTGCCGGGCCATCAGCGTCAGTCGATTCCCGAGTGCCGCCGGGAACTCCGGTTTCAGGACCGATCCCTCCGGAATGTCGACGTTGACGAGGTCGTAGAACCCGTCGTTGAACGTCAGCTCGGGATCGAACGCCATGATCAGAAAGACCCCGACGAACATCTTGAACATCTCCTCGTTGAGCAGGAAGTTCACCGTGCCGGGCACCTGGTCGTCGGAGCCCTCCCAGGAGACGTACACCTCCTCGCCCTCCCGGTACATCTCGATCCGGAGTTTGATCGGCCCGTTCCCGAGACCGTCGTCGTCGGCGTAGTCCTCGAAGACCACCGGTTCCTCGGGCACCAGGTCGAGGATGAGCTGTCGCACCCCCTCGCGGGTCCGGTCCAGCAAGGCGTCACACCCCTCGACGTAGGTCTCCCTGCCAAAGCGGTCACACAGCTCTTTGACCCGCTCTTCGGCGGTCGCCGTTCCTGCCGCGAGCGCCTTGATGTCGGCCTCGGCGTGGTCGGGCAGGCGCGTGTTGTGGGTAAACGAGTAGAGCAACTCGTCGTCGAACTCGCCAGCCTTGTAGAGTTTGGTCGGGGGCAGGCGCATCCCCTCCTCGAAGATACTCCGTGCCTCGATTGGGATCGATCCCGGCGTCTTCCCGCCGACGTCCATCAGATTGCCCCACTGGCTCGCAAAGCCAACGAGGTCGTCGTCGTAGAAGATGGGGCGCAACAGGAGCATGTCCGGCGTGTGGGAGACGGCCCCGGCACACATGTAGGGGTCGTTCGTCGCGATGACGTCGCCCTCCTCCAGGTCCTCGCGCGTGTACCGGGAGTTCTCGAGGATTGTGTCGATTGCGCTGCCGAACTGGCCCATCACCATCCGCCCCTCGGCGTCGGCGATGAGGGGGAACTGGTCGGACTGTTCGCGGATGACGGGGCTGATGGCGGTCGTCTCGACAACGCGATCCATCTCGTAGCGGGTGTTCGAGAGCGTGTTCTCGATGATGTCCAGCGTCGTCTCGTCGACGTCGTGCTCGCCGACGAAGTCGGGCGTGCTCACGCGTTCCCACCCCGGGTGATCTCGATGGCCTCGTACTGGTCGACGCGCGCCTCGTGGCTGGGCTGGACGACGACCGTCGAGTCGTTCTCGACGACCACCGCCGGCCCCGCGATCCGGTTGCCCGGCGCCAGCGCCTCGCGGTCGTAGACCGGCGTCTCCCGGTACTGCTCGTCGAAGTACACCTCCCGGTAGCCGGTGCGGGCGTCACTGGGGTCCGGGTCTTCCAGGTCGCGGGCCTCGAGTTCGACGCCGTCGACGACCCCTCGTCCGATGACCCGGAGGTTGGCGATCTCGAGGGGCGCGTCGAGCGCGAAGTCGAACTGCTGGTCGTACCGGGCCTCGAAGTCTGCCTTGATCGCCCCGAGGCCGGCCCCGCCCCGGAGGTCGTCGAGTTCGACGGGAATCGACAGCTGGATGTCCTGGCGGAAGTACCGGCAGTCCGCGTAGTAGGCAAAGCGGTGGTCGGACGCCTCGACGCCCTCCGACCGGAGCCACTCTGTGGCCTCCTCGCGGAGCGAGTCGAGTTCCGCGGCGACGTCCCCGCCGTCGACGTCCAGTTCGGTCTCGAGGTAGGTCTCCGAGAACTCGTTTTGGATGTCGCTGGCGAGGAACCCGTACGCGCTCAACACGCCCGGGCCCGGCGGGATGACGAGCGGATCCGCGCCGATGAGATCGACCAATGCGTTGGCGTGCATCGGCCCGGCACCGCCGAACGCCACCAGGCCGAAGTCCCGTGGATCGTAGCCCCGCTCGACTGAGACCACCCGCAGGGCGCTGTGCATGTTCTCGTTGACAACGTCCACGACAGCCTGTGCGGCCTCCTCGATGGAGGTGTTCCGGTCCTCGGCGACCCCCACCATCGCCTCCCTGGCGGCCTCGCGGTCCAGGTCCATGGTCCCGCCCAGCCGGACCGAGGGCGGAATCCGACCCAGGACGACGTTCGCGTCCGTGACGGTAGGGTCGGTCCCGCCGCGCCCGTAACAGGCGGGGCCGGGGTCGGCGCCAGCGCTCTCGGGGCCGACCTGCAGCGAGCCCGAGAGTTGCACGCGGGCGACCGACCCGCCGCCGGCACCGACCGTCTCGATGTCGACCGCACGGGAGGTGAACTGCCGGTAGCCAACCTTCGTCTCGCGGGTCGTCTCGGGCTGGCCGTCCTCGACGAGCGAGACGTCTGTCGACGTCCCGCCCATATCGAGGGTGAGCACGTCGTCGATGCCCTTCTTCTCGGCGATGGAGGCGGCTCCGACGACACCGCCGCTGGGCCCCGAGAGGGCCATCTCGACGGGCCGGTCGCGGGCCGCGCCGCTGGACATCAGGCCCCCGTCCGAGCGGACGATGTTCATCCGGCCGTCGAAGCCCTCCGCGCCCAGCGTCGCGTCCAGGTCGTCGAGGTAGTCGATGACCGAGGGGCGGGCGTAGTCGTTGATGACCGTCGTCAGCGCGCGCTCGTACTCGCCGTACTCGGGGACGATCTCCGAGGAAATCGA
This sequence comes from uncultured Halobacteriales archaeon, assembly GCA_964471665.1. Lineage (GTDB taxonomy): Archaea > Halobacteriota > Halobacteria > Halobacteriales > Haloarculaceae > SW-9-67-25. Next base: position 16,686 of record CAYYHG010000053.1, read on the forward strand.
CACCGGAAGATCCGGGAACTCCTCGGCGACCACCTCCCGGACGCGCTGTTCCTGTGCGGGATTCAGGTAGGCGTTCAGCAGCGCGACTGTGAGCGCCTCCACGCCGGCCTCGCGGAGGTCGGCCACGGCCGCCCGAACCTCGTCTTCGTCGACCGCACTGTCGACTGCGCCGTCGGGGGAGGACACCCGTGCGTCGATGCCCCGGGTGTGGACGAGGTCTGCGAGCGGGTCGGGTTTGTCCATGGCGATCCAGCCGTACAGCGGTCCGGGGGTCCAGGCCCGCGCGAGGTGGAGGACGTGCTCGTGGCCGCTCGTCGTGATCAGTCCCACCTCCGCGCCCGTCTCCTCCAGCAGCATGTTCGTGACCACTGTCGTCCCGTGAAACAGCAAGTCGAGGTCGGCAATGCTCGCGCCGGCCCGCTCCGTGGCCTCGGTGACACCCGTCAGAACTCCTTCGGAGGGGTTTGCCGGTGTCGAGAGCACCTTCGTCACCGTGAGGTCGCTCGTCTCTTCGTCGAATACCAGAACGTCAGTCAACTACCCCACCCTACTGCGCTCGGAGTCTGCCGACTCGCTCGCTTGTTGAG
>CAYYHG010000054.1:0-17268 GCA_964471665.1 uncultured Halobacteriales archaeon
AGTCGATGAGCGGCCTCACCTTCGACGAGAAGTACGACGTCATCCGGTTTCTGACGGACCTCCACGAGGAAGAGGAACTGACGCTGGTGATGATCGAACACGACCTCGAGGTCGTGACCGCAGTCTCCGACCGGATGATCGTCCTGGAGAAGGGCGGCGTGATCGCCCGGGGCCCACCCGACGCCGTCACCGACGACCCCGAGGTGGCGCGCGTCTACACGGGGGTGGACTGAGATGGCGACCGACGACCTCGACCACGGGGTCGCCGCGGGGACCAGTTCCGGGCTCGTCGTCGAGGAGGTTCTCGCCTCGCCCGACGGGGAGGCGGTGTCCATCGTCTCCGACCGCGCGCTCCCGGAGGTGCTGATCGACCACGCCCACGACCACCCCGACGACACCGCGCTCCGGTGGAAACGGTACGGCGTCTGGGAGGAGTTCACGTGGGAGGAGTACTACGAGCGCGTCGAGGCGTTCGCGCTCGGCCTCGAGGAGTACGGCTTCGGCGACGGGGACGTCCTCTTCACCATCGGCTACAACCGCCCCCACCAGCTGTGGGCGTGGCTCGCTGCCCAGTCGCTGGGTGGGATGGCCGCCCCCAACTACGAGGACATGCTCCCCGAGGACATCAAAAAGCAACTCCAGTTGCTGACTCCCCGGATCGTCTACGCGGAGGACCAGGAGATGGTCGACAAGATCCTCCTCGTCGCCGACGAGGTGCCCTCCCTGGAGACGATCGTCTACCGCGACGAGAAGGGGATGTTCCGCTACGAGAACGGCGAGGAGGACACCCACGGGCTCGCGGTCGTCGCCTACGAGGACGTCGAGGCCCGCGGCCGGGAGCGCCTCGAGACGGGCGAGGTCGCGGAGGGGGCCCTCCACGAGCGGATCACGGCCCTCGATCCCGAGTCGCCCGCGGTGCTGACACCCACCTCGGGAACGACGGGGATGCCCAAGCGCGTCCAGCTGTCGCATTTCAATTTCGTCAACCTCGCGAACGCGGCCATCGAGATGGACCCGCTGCCCGAGGAGTCGGACTACTTCTCGTACCTGCCGATGGCGTGGGTGGGCGAGCAGATGATCCTCATGGCCGCCGCGTTCGTCGGCGGGTGGACCGCGAACTTCCCCGAACAGCCCGAGACCGAGGAGGAGGACCTCCGGGAGATCGGCCCGGAGATCATCTTCTCCTCGCCCAACGGCTACGAGGCGTGGGTCGCCGACGTCAAGGCGAAAATCGAGAACACCACCCGCCTCAAGCGGTTCGTCTACGAGCGGGCCATGGCCATCGGCCGCCGCTACGCCGACTACGTCGTCGGCGACAACAACGACCGGGAGCCGCCGGCCTGGCTCCGGGCGGCCCACCGGCTGTCCTACTGGGTCGCCTACCGGCCGATCCTCGACAAGATCGGGCTCAAGCGAGCGAAGAACGTCTACACCGGCGGCGGGCCGCTCGGCGAGGACCACTTCGAGTACTTCCACGCGCTGGGCGTGCCGCTCAAGCAGATCTGGGGGCAGTCGGAGGTCTGTGGGTTCGTGACGATGCACCGCGACGACGACGTCCAGGTCGAGACCGTCGGCGAGGTGTTCCCCAACGTCGAGGTGGGCATCACGCCCGGGGGCGAGTTGCTCGTGCGCGGGCCGGTGGTGACCTCGGGCTACTACGGGATGCCCGAGAAGACCGAGGAGGCAATCGAGGACGGCTGGCTCCACACCGACGACTTCGGCGCGCTCACCGGGGACGGCCACGTGAAGGTGTTCGACCGGATGGACGACGTGATCGAACTCGCCGACGGGACCGCAATCGCGCCCATCTCGGTAGAGACGAAGCTGAAGTTCAACCCCTACGTGAAGCAGGCGATGGTGATCGGCGACGGCCGCGAGGAGGTGACCGCCGTCCTGAACATCCGTTTCGACAACGTCGCGGAGTGGGCCGACCAGCGCGACATCCAGTACGCCGGCTACCGCGACCTCACGCAGAAGACGCCGGTTCTGGAGCTGACGCGCGAGGTCGTCGCCGAGACGAACGCGGACCTCGAGCATCCGATCCAGCGGTTTCTGGTCCTGTTCAAGGAGTTCGACGCCGACGACGGCGAGCTGACCCGGACGGGCAAGCTCCGCCGCGAGGTCGTCATGGAGCGGTACGACGAGCTCGTCGCGGCACTGTACGACCGCAGCGACGAGGTCGAGATGGACGTCACCATCACCTACCAGGACGGCCGCCAGTCCGACGAACACGGCCGGATGCGGATCGTCGACGTCGACGAGCCAGTCCCCGGGGCCGGGGACGAACCCGAGGCGGGCGCGGAGGTGGGGTAGATGGTCGACGTCACCAGCTTCCTCGACATCACGGTCTCGGGGATCGGCCTCGGGGCGCTGTACGCGCTGATCGCGATGGGCTTTGCGCTCATCTACAAGGTGACCGGCGTCCTCAACTTCGCGCAGGGCCAGATCGCGATGATCGGCGCCTACGGCGTCGTCTTCCTCGGGACCGGCGTCGTGCTCTCGTCGCCGCTGCCCGCGGTCGCGGCGCTTGCCGTGACGATCCTGCTCGGGATCGTGCTCGGGCTCGCCCTCGAGCGGATCGTCTTCCGGCAGTTCATCGGCGAGCCGGTGCTGTCGGTCATCATCGTCACGCTGGCGCTTGGCGGGATCTTCTCGGGCTTTATCGCCTTCCTGTTCGGGCGGAACTTCCGGGCCTACCCGCCCGAGTTGACCTTCGGGTCGCGGATCGACCTCGTGGCAGGGGCGACGATCCAGACCGCGTTCGCCATCGCCGTGGTGCTGGCGCTGGTCGTCGTCGCCGCGCTGATGGCCTTCTTCCGGTACACCGTCACCGGGTCGATCCTGCGGGCCGCGGCGACCGACGAACAGGCGGCGATGGTGCTCGGCGTCTCCATCGAGCGCACCATCGCGCTGGCCTGGACCATCTCGATTGCGATCACAGCCATCGGGGGCATCCTGCTGGCGATGTCCAGCGACGGCGCCGGCTTCGCCATCGAGGCAACGGGCATCATCATCTTCGCCGCGGTCGTCTTCGGCGGCCTCGACAGCATCCCCGGCGCCTTTATCGGCGCCATCGTCGTCGGGCTCCTCCAGGAGTACGGCTCGTTCTACTTCGAGGGCGGGGCCGCCATCGTCGACGTCGGCCCCGGCTTCGGCGAGATCCTCCCGCTCCTCTTTTTGCTCGTGGTGATCATCGTGAAACCGTACGGCCTGTTCGGCACCGAACGCATCGAGAGGCTCTGACAATGCACAGACCGCCCACCACCGACCCGAGTCGTGTCCCCGGGCCGCCGGAACAGCCGTCAGCCGCCGCCTCCTGGGAGGTGCCGTAGATGCCCTGTGGGGAGTACTTCACTGATTACGAGTCCCGGATGGGGCTGATCCGGTGGCGCACCCAGAAGGTCGCGCTCGTGCTGGGGTTGCCGATCCCCTTCCTGGTGCCGTTCCTCGTCGGCGGGGGGACGCTGTCGCTGTTCACGCAGATGTACATCTTCGCTATCGCAGTGCTGGGGTTGAACGTCATCCTGGGGTACGCCGGCGAGATCGTCCTCGCGCAGGGGGCGTTCATGGCGCTGGGCGCGTACACGACCAGCCAGTTGCTCGGGACCGGCGTCGGCCTGTTGCCGGCGGTTCTCTTCGGCGGCGTCGTCGCCGCGCTCGTCGCCGTCGGATTCGGGTTGCCCTCCTTCCGGGTGAAGGGCTTCTACATCGCCATCTCGACGCTGGCCCTGCAGTTCATCACCGAGTGGTTCCTGAACAACGGCCAGTTCGAGGCGATCCACGGCGGGGCCCGCCAGACGCTGCCCTCGACGCCGGGCGCCGTCGGCCCTGTCGCCGCCATCGGGACCGACCTCGACGTCTACTACCTGGCGCTGGTGTTCGTGCTCGCCTTTGCGATGCTCTCGCTGAACCTCTCGCGGACCGGCGTCGGCCGGATGTTCCGGGCCGTCCACGAGAACGACCTCTCGGCGGCCGTGCTCGGGGTCAACGTCTTCAGGAACAAGCTGCTTGCCTTCGCCATCGGCGGGTTCATGATCGGCGTCTCCGGCGGCCTGTTCGCGTTCAACATCGGCTTCATCGACCCGCAGTTCTTCACGCTGACTCTCACCCTCGAACACTACGTCATGTTGCTCTTTGGCGGCCTCGGGCGCGTCTGGGGCGCCCTGCTGGGCGTCGGCGTCGTCACCATCGTCCGGGACACCCTCCAGAACGGCCTCCAGGTCGCCGCCGAGATCACGGGCACGAACGCGACCGCGCTCGTGCCGGTCTTTTTCGGCGTCATCATCATCGTCGTGCTGGTCGTCGAACCCAAGGGCGTCCTCGCGGCGCTGGGCAAGGTCAAAGAGTACCTGCGCAAGTGGCCCTTTGCCTACTGACCGCCAGGATTCGGAGTGATTGCTGTAAGCCAGTCCCGGATCGACCGCAGACCGCGACGCGGTCGAAACGGTCGTTCGTCACAGCAATCACTATCACTCCCCCGCCCGCTCGCGCTCCGCCTCCGCCTCCGCCTCTGCCTCGGCGTGGTCCTGGAGTTCGGTCCGCCGGATCTTTCCCGTTACCGTCTTTGGGAGTTCCTCCCGGAACTCGATTTCCCGGGGGTACTCGTGGGCCGCCACCTCGGATTTGACGTGGGCCCTGATGTCCTCGGCCAGTGCCTCCGAGGGTTCGGCGTCGCCGCTGGGCACGACGTACGCCTTGACGATGTTCGTCCGTTCGGGATCGGGCTTGGGGACGACCGCCCCCTCGGCGACGCCCTCGTGTTCGCCCAGCGCGCTCTCGACCTCGAACGGACCGATGCGGTATCCCGAGGAGATGATCACGTCGTCGGCACGCCCCTCGAACCAGAAGTAGCCGTCCTCGTCGAGGTGGCCGAGGTCGCCCGAGAGGTACCACTCTCCGTCGGGGCCGTCGACGAAACACGACGCTGTCTTCTCGGGTTTCTCCCAGTACTCCGCGAAGAAACACGGGAAGTCCGGCCGTTCTGCAATCTCGCCCGTCTCGCCCGGGTCCAGCACCTCGCCCGTTTCGGGGTCGACGACCGCTGCCTCGACTCCCGGGATGGGTTTGCCCATACTCCCCGGCCGGACCTCCATCGCGGGGTAGTTGTTGATGATGAAGTTGCCCGTCTCGGTCTGACCGTAGGTGTCGAGGATAGTCACGCCCAGCGCCTCCTCGCCCCACTCGACGACGCCGGGCGAGAGTGGTTCGCCCACCGACCCCGCCAGGCGGACGTCCAGCGACGCCTCCGCCAGGAGGTGCTCGTGTTCCCTGAGCATCCGGTAGGCCGTCGGCACCGAGAACAGGACCGTGATGGGGTACTCGTCGAGCAACTCGACCCACTCCTCGGGGTCGAACTCGCCCTCGTAGGTGAACATGGCCGTCCCCCAGACCCACGCACCGAGCGTGTTGATGGGGCCGGTCAGCCACCCCAGGTCGGCCGTCGACCAGTAGAGGTCCTCGTCGGTGACGTCCATCGAGTACCGCTGTGTCGCGGCAACGCCCGCCAGCCACCGGTGTCTGTGGAGGACGCCCTTCGCTGGCCCGGTCGTGCCCGAGGTGTAGTACAGCATCGCGTCGTCCCACCAGTAACAAATTTTCGGTTTCTCGACCCTTGCTCGCCCGGCCAGTCGATCCCGGGTGGGTGCCGGGGGGTGCTGTGGAGGTCACCGGTGGATTTTATATGCTGGCTCGCTGTGAGTCCACTCGATGTACGACTCCGAGACCCTGGCCGCCGTCCGCGAACAGTTCGACCGGGCGGCCAGCCACGACTTCTACGCGGCGAAGTTCGAGGAGGCGGGCGTCGAGGCGAGCGAGGCCGACTCCTGGGAGGCGTTCCGCGAGGTGCCGTTCACGACGGCCGGCGAACTGGAGGCGGACTTCGAGACCGACCCGCCGACTGGCACGCTGTACGACGGGGCTGCGATGGTGACGTTCTCGCCGATGGGCGAGGGGCTGGCGCCCGTCTTCGACACGCGCGCCGACCTGGCCCACCAGGCCGACGTCAACGCCGCCGTCCTCCGACGGGCCGGAATCGAACCGGGTGACCGCGTGGTCAACGCGTTCGGCTACGAGCTGTTCGGGACTGGCTACGTCCTCCACCGGGCCCTGGAAGAACTCGGCGCGGAGGTGTTCCCCCTGGGACCGGGCGACACCGGGCAGACCGCCGCCACCATCGCGGAGTACGACGTCGACGCCTACCTCGGCAACCCCTCCTTCGCGCTGAAACTCGGCGCGGAGGGCGCCACTGTCGACACCGTCGTCGGGGCAGGCGAACCGTTCACGTCGGTCCCGGGCCAGCGCGCGGCCGTCAAGGACGCCCTGGACGCCTCGACCGCGGTCGACTACTTCGGGACCCGCCACATCATGCCGGTGGCGGCCGAGACCGACGCCGAGGACGGCCTGCACGTCGTCGACGACTACGCGGTCGTCGAGATCATCGACCCCGACACCGGCGAGGTGCTCGAGCCCGGCGAGCGCGGCGAGGTCGTCGTCACCCACGTCCGGAAAGAGGGGTTGCCGCTCGTGCGCTACCGGACGGGCGACCTGGCCGAACTCGAACGCCGGGGTGACGACCTCGTGATGCCCGACGGCGTCGTTGGTCGCACCGACGAGCGCCTGAAAGTCAAGGGCGTGAAAATCTACCCCGAGAGCGTCGGGACGGTCCTCGCCGGGTTCGACGGCCTGACCGGCGAGTACCGGATCGAGGTCGACCAGCCCGAGACGGTCGACCGGATGCAGGTCGTCTGCGAGGGCGAGGCCGACACGGACCGACTCGCCGCTGCGCTCGCCGAGCGGTTGCTCATCACCCCCGACGAGGTGCGAGTCGTCGAGGAACTGACCGACAGCGGCGTCGTGGACGACCGGTACTGATACTGCCGGCTATAACTTCGTGAAGATATTCGACACCCCGGGGTGCCGACAGTGCTCACGTGCTTATAGCCGGCAGTATGACACTGCCGGCGACGAGTCCGTGCGCAGTTTCGACCCCCTCCGTGGAGTCGACTATTCGACCGGTTCGCCGAGGAACCGCCGTGCGGTCCGGGCGAAGATGTCCCGCCGGGTGTCGGCCGGGAGGTCCCGCCCGAGCAGGTGCTCGCGTTCCCGCACGTAGGGGTAGGGAATGTTGGGGTAGTCGGACCCGTACATGATGGACTCGGAGAGGTCGATCAGTGTCTCGTCGGCGATTGTCGCGGGATCGAAGTCCATGTACTCCGTCGCGACCGAGGACATGGCGAAGGTGGTATCGAGGAAGACGGAGTCGTGGTCGCGGGCGAGCGCGAGGAACGCCTCGACGTCGTAGGTTCCCATGTGGGCAACACAGACGCGGACGTCCGGGAACGAGCCGAGAAAGGACCGGGCGTTCTCGACGCCGACGTTCGGGTCGCCCTCGAACATCGGCGCCGATCCGGCGTGACAGACGACCGGGAGATCGTGTTCGACGGCGACCTCGTAGGCGGGGTCGAGCCGCGGATCGTCGATCGGAAAGCCCTGGACCGGGAGCTGGAACTTCAGCCCGCGTGCGCCGCTGGCGACGGCCCGCTCGACAATCTCCCCGACGGCCTCGTCGCCGGCGTGGACCGTCGCGAACGGGATCGCCCGCTCGGAGTCGGCTGTGGTCTCGCAGACCCACGCGTTCAGATCCTCGGCCATGCCTGGACGGTGGACGTAGGGGAGCGCGACGAACCGCTCGACGCCTGCCCCGGAGAGGGTCGCCTCCACGGCCTCGAGGTCGGTCGGGTGGTCGAACGACCAGTCCGCTGCGTCGGAGAGCGCCTGGCGGATGGCCCGCATCAATCGGTCCGGCATCAGGTGGACGTGGGCGTCGACGACGCCGTCGACCGGGAAGTCACTCATGGCTCAGCTTGTACACGCCCGTGCCCGTGGCACAGACCTCGTCGCCGGACTCGACCTCGACGCTCGCGACGCCGATGTTCCCGCCCTCGCGCTCGATCGTCGCGTTGGCGTACAGCGGCTGTTTGCCCGCCGCGCTCAGGTAGTTGACCCGCAGGTCGACCGTGGGAGTGTAGTCCTCCCGTTCGCCGATGAAAACCGCCGCGCCCGTCAGGTCCACGAGCGCACTGATGACGCCGCCGTGCAGGACTTCGAGGTCCGGGTTCCCGATCAGGGACTCCTCGTAGGGGAACTTCGTCTCCGCCCGCCGGGGGGTCACCACCAGCACCTCGATTCCGTGTGTCCGGTGGTAGGGGATCCGGTCGTACAGGTCCCGCACGATTGCGGTCCTGTCTCCGTCGTCGCTGTCAGTCCCGTTCTGGGAGCCGGTTCCCGGGTCGGACTGATCGCTGTCCTCTGTCATGTCTCTCCGTGTGACTGGCCCGGACAAAAAGCAATCGGACCGGTCCCGTTTCGGTCTACACCGACGCCTCGTCCGGGTTCTCGCGGAGTGTCCGCCTCCAGAACGGATCCGTCTGTGCCTGCCTCCGCGAACGCCCCGCGGGCCCTGTCGGCCTCGACGTCGGCGACGCAGACGACGTCCATACCGGGGACGCGCGCGACCGCGTCCGTCAGTTTCGTCCCGAAGAGCCCCGCCCCGATCACGCCCACCCGGATGTCCGCGCCGCGGTCGTCCAGTTTCGAGGGTACGTTCAGCATTGCCGGACGGTCGAACGCTCCCGGATTAGGGGTTTCCCCGACTCGACAGTCCGAGAGCTCCACCACTCCCTCACAAAACTGCTATTACTATATTATTCGATACATTAAACGTAATATAATTATTAACATATAACAAAATCAATATATAAAAGGGAAATATTGACCCAAAATACGTTTGATAACACCCAGTTCTATCCGTCCGGAGATGAACATAACGCGTAGATATACAAATTTTCAGGCTGTTATATTTGCCGAGCGACGCGGACACCCGCCGTCGCTGTTCGTAACGCGACCCCACAGATTACAAATATATGACTGTCATGGATATCGGTCCGGCCCTGCAGGCGAGGGGTCCGTCGAACGAGGTTGTTCGGCGATCCCGAACGAACTGTGTGGACGTGTGTCACGGGTCTCCGCTGTCACCTGAACTTCGCGTTGATCTCGATGACGTTCGCGGACCGGAGGAGTTTGTGCGGGAGTTCCTCGCGGAACCGCTCGTCGCTCATCCGGCTCGACGGACCGGAGATGCTGATCGCACCCACGACGCCGTCGTTCATGAGCGGGGCAGCCACACACCGGATCCCCTCTATTTTCTCCTCGTCGTCGGTCGCGTACCCTCGTTCGCGGACCCTCCGGAGATCCTCGGTCAACTCCTCGCGGTCGGTGATCGTGTTCTCGGTCTGTTCGGGGAGTCCGTGTCGGGCGAGTATCTCCGTGACGCGTTCCTCGGGCAGGTGTGCGAGCATCGCCTTTCCCAGCGAGATACAGTGGAGATACTCGCGCTTGCCGACCGACGAGGCGGTGTTGACCGCCTGGTCGCCACGTGCCTTGTAGAGATAGACCGCCCGCCCGTGCTCCTCGGTCGCGAACTGTGCGACCTCGCCCGTCTCGGCCGCCAGGTCGTCCAGTTCCTCCGAGACCACGTCGTAGATGTCGAGCCGGGATTTGACGTACTCCCCGAAGTCGACGAGCTTGAGACTCAGCCTGTACCGGTCGCCGCTCCTGACGACGTACTCGTTTTCGAGCAGTGTCGCGAGGTGGCTGTGGACGGTCCCCTTCGACCGACCGAGCGCCGTCGCCAGTTCGGTCACGCCGGCCTCCTCTACTTCCCGCAGACGCTCGACAATGTCGATTGCCGTCTGCACCGACTGCACCGTTCTCGTGGGCTGGCCGTCTTGCATACCTGTGTCATGAGAGTCATCCACAATAATTGTTTGCAAGGGCCGAACACCCGCTTTTCGTTCAGATAGAATACATAATTTACAATACTGTTGGACGGTAACATCTGCCGCGTTCGGCGACGAGGCCCGCCGTATCTTGCCGTTCGGAGGGACTCGCGTTCGGGAGAGACGAACGACGGTGCGATTTCGTCCCCACTCCGGTGGAGACAGCGTGTCTGCGCCGTGGCAGGTCACTCTTCGGCCGGGTGGTGCGTGCGGTCGTCCAGGGACCGGTCGTAGATGTCGAGTGCGTCCTCGTTGGCGGCCGCGAGGGTCGCGGTGTCCTTGCCGACGATGAGAAAGTCAAAGCCCTGCTCGAGGCGCACGGGGATGTCGTCGGTGTCGAGCGTCAGAGTCCCGACGGGCGTGCCGGCGTCCTGGCCTGCCGTGACCACCTCGCCGATGGCGTCGACGAACCGGTCTGACGTCCACTCGCCGAAGACGCCGAGCGATCCCGAGAGGTCGGCCGGCCCGACGAACAGCGCGTCGACGCCGTCGACGGCCGCGATCTCGCCGGCGTTTTTCAGTCCGCGTTCGGTCTCTATCTGGACGACCGTCAGTATCGACCCGTCGGCGTTCCGGACGTACTCCTCGAAGTGGAGGCCGTAGTCCGCGGCGCGGCCGGCGGCGATGCCGCGCGATCCCTCCGGGGGATAGCGGGTGGCTTCCACGAGTTCGCGGGCCTCGGTGGCCGACTCGACCATCGGGACCATCAGCCCGTCGACGCCGATGTCGAGGACGCGCTTGATCCGGACCTGGTCGTTCCAGGGCACCCGGACCACGGCCTCGGTGGTCTCCGACGCGGCGTCGACCGCGCGGACCATGTCCGCGACCGTCTCCAGGCTCATCGTCGTGTGTTCGGTATCCACCAGAAGGAAATCGAATCCGAGCGAGGCACTCACCTCCGCGACCGACGGGTGACCGATCGATATCCACGTTCCGACGGGGTGGGTTCCTCCCCGCAGCTGTTGTATCAGGCTGTCACTCATGGTTCGATTGGCGTTGTTGTCCGCCACCGGTTCCAGCGTGGCCGGGAGACACGCTGGCAGACGGGTGGCTGTCGTTTCCTCGAATCTGTTTTGCTTATCGCCCCCCCGTCAAATAAACCTGGGGGCTCGGGTACGGTCCCCCCTGTGGCCGTCGGCGGCGGACCGCAACGCTCATTTGACCGACCGGAGAATCCAGTGGTGATGCGCTTTGGAGTCGTCGGCTGTGGCACTATCGCACAGGTCATGCACGTTCCGTACCTGGCGGAACTCCCCCGGGCCGAGTTGGTGGCACTCGCCGACCCGGTCCAGGAACGGGCGGGGGCGCTGGCCGACCGCTACGGCGTCCCCGGCCGGTACACCAGCGCGACCGAACTTGTCGCGGACGCGGACGTCGACGCGGTCGTCGTCTGTACGCCGTCACACACCCACGGGGACGTCGTCGGGACGACCCTCGACGCCGACATCCACACGTTCGTCGAGAAACCGCTCGCCGCGTGCCCGGCGGACGCCGACCAGATGGTGGCTGCCGCCGAAGACAGCGACGCCGTCGCGATGGTTGGCTACATGAAACGGTACGACCCGGCGTACGAGCGCGCCCGCGAGGAACTCCAGACCCTCGACGGGATCGACCTGGTGACTGCCTACGACGTCGACCCCGACCACCGGCGGATCATCGAGGAGGTTTACGACCTGATCCCGGGTTCGCCACCCGAGTCGCTGATCGAGGAGAGCCGGGCGACCCGACGCGAAGACATCCAGGCCGCGATTGGCACGGCCGACGACTTGCTGGTCGAGGCGTACGACTTCCAGATCGAACATCTCTGTCACGACGTGAACGTCCTCCGTGACCTCTTTGGCGCGGTCCGGACTCTCGGGGACGTCCGGATTCTCGCGGACGGGCGCTACGCCACGGCTCACCTCACCTACGAGAACGGCGTCCCGTGCGTGCTGGAGTCCGGTGACTCCGACCGCACGTGGTTCGAGGAGTACGTTCGCGTCGACGGACCCGGCGGAATGGTCCGGCTGTCCTTCTCGAACCCCTTCATCCGCAACACGCCCTCGGAGTTGCAGGTCAAGCGCGGTCGCGGTGATCTGGCCGACACCACCTACACGCCCTCCTACGACGAGGCGTTCAAGCGGGAACTCGAGTGGTTCGTCGACTGCGTCGAGGGTGACCGCGAGGTGCGCACGACGTTCGCCGAGGCGCGTGCGGACGTGGAACTGATCGCGGACCTGTTCCGGGTCGCACAGGATCTGGAACCCGACGGGAGCTACGAGTAATCATGTACGAGGACTTCGCTTCGACACTGGCAGCGACGATGTGGGCGGACTTCGACGAGACGCCGTCGCGGGACGGACCGACTGCGGAAATCGCGGCCCTCGAGACAACCGTCGTCGACGGGAACTTTCCCTGGACGCTCGTCCGCGTCGAGGCCGACGACGGGACGGTCGGCGTCGGCGAGGCCTACCCCTCGCCGGGGGTCCGGGAGATCGTCACCGACTACCTCCGGCCCGTCCTGGTCGGGGAGACCCCCCTCGACGTCGAGCGGCTGTACAACCTGATGCGAGCGAGTCTCTCGGGACGGGGCTCGCAGTGGGGGGTCGGCACCATCGCCATCAGCGGCGTCGAGATCGCGCTGTGGGACCTCGCCGGCAAACTGCTCGGCCAGCCGGTCTACCAGCTCCTCGGGGGCAAACTCCGCGAGGAGGTTCGCGTGTACGCCGACTGCCACGCCGGCGAGGCGATGGTCGAATCCGCCGAGGAGGGCCAGGAGACAGAGACCTACGGGCCCGAGGCGTACGCCCGGGCGGCCCGGGCGGCCGTCGCGGACGGGTTCGACCTCGTGAAGTTCGACCTCGACGTCCCCTCCGGCCGTGACATCGACACGCTCTCGGGGCACTTCGACGGCCCGGAGATCGACCACAAGCGGCGGATCGTCGAGGCCGTGACCGACGAGGTCGGCGACGACGCCGAGGTTGCCGTCGACCTGCACTGGAATTTCAGCCCGGAGACGGCAGAGCGGCTCTGCCGGGCGGTCGAACCGTACGGGCTGGCCTGGATCGAGGACCCGCTGCCACCCGAAAACGCCGACGCCATGCGCGAACTGCGCCGGCGGGTGGACGTGCCGCTGCTGACGGGAGAGAACCGCTACGGTCGTCACGGATTCCGGGACCTGATCGAGTCACAGGCCGTCGACTTTCTCGCGCCCGACGTGCCCAAGGCCGGGGGGATCGCCGAGACGAAGAAGATCGCCGAGGCTGCCGAGACCTACTACGGTACGCTGGTGCCACACAACATCGGCAGCCCGGTGGCGACTGCGGCGACCGTACACGTCGGCGCGACGGTGCCGAACTTCCTGGCCCTGGAGTACCACGCCCGCGAGGTCCCGTGGTGGGACGACCTGCTGGTCCGGGAGGAGCCGTTCATCCAGGAGGGCCGGATTTCGGTCCCGGACGAACCTGGACTGGGGATCGACCTCGACTGGGACGCCGTCGCGGCCCACGAGAAGGAGTGACGGCACAGAAACCATTAAGAAGGCCCGTCACCCGAGTACAACCAATCCCCGGTCGAAGACCCATGAAAGCAGCACGCTTCCACGGCCGAGAGGACGTTCGGATCGAGGACGTCGAACCATCGACGGTCGGTCCGGACGAGGTACGCGTCGACGTCGACGCCTGTGGCGTCTGTGGTTCGGACATCCACGAGTACGAGGTGGGACCACACCTCACGCCGCCGGAGCCGAATCCGGTAACGGGCGCCGCAGTACCCGTGCCGATGGGCCACGAGTTCAGCGGCGTCGTCAGCGAACGCGGAGACGGCGTGACCAGTTTCCGCGAAGGTGATCCAGTCACTGTCCACCCGAACATCCCCTGTCACGACTGCCTCTACTGCGAGGAGGGGTCGTACAATCTCTGTGCGAACACCGTCGCCATCGGATTCGAGACGGGGACGGGCGGGTTCGCAGAGAGCGCCGTCGTTCCCGCCGGACAGGTCCACCGCCTCCCCGACGCCGTGCCGGTCGAAGCGGGAGCGCTCGTCGAACCGCTGGCAGTCGGTCTCCACGCCATCCGCCGCGGTGGCCTCCAGGCAGGCGATACCGTGGGTGTGTTCGGCTGTGGCCCGATCGGGCTGACGGTCGTCAGCGCGGCAGCCAACGCCGGCGCCAGGCGCGTCTTCGTCTCCGAACCGAACGACGCGCGCCGCGAGGTGGCACACGACCTCGGCGCCGACGTGGGTCTCGACCCGGTCGAGTCGGACCCGGTCGAGCGGATCAGGGAAGAGACTGCCGACGGTGTGACACACGCCTTCGAGTTCGCCGGGATCGGTCCCGCGTTCAACGCGGCAGTCAGAAGCACCAGGCGCGGCGGGACGGTGACGGTCGGCAGTATCGCAGACGAGGACGTGACGACCGATCTGAACGACATCGTCACGACCGAGCGGACCATCGAGGGGACGTACACGTACGGATATCCGCCGACCGCCGTCAGGACGGAGTTCGGCGCTGTCGTCGAATCGCTCGCTGCCGGCGAGATCGACACGGACGCGTTCGTGACCGGCCGGATCGATCTCGGGGAGATCGGGGAATCGGGCTTCGAAGAGCTCCGGGCGCCCGATACCGAGCACGTCAAGATTCTCGTCAGGCCCTGACACTCACAGGCACACGCACTCGAAATCAAAATGATGCTTCGACCGTCCATCTGTCTGGAGTTGATCTACGAGGACCTCCCGTTTCTCGACCGCGTCGACCGGGTCGCAGCCTACGGGTTCGAGACCATCGAGTTCTGGACGTGGCCCGACAAGGACCTCGAGGCCATCGAGGCACGCGTCGACGAGCACGACCTCTCGGTCGCGGCGATGGTCGCACACAGAGAGGACACACAGCCGGAAGCACTGGCGCGCGCGCTGACCGATCCCGCACAGCGGGACGCGGTGATCGAGGACATCGAGGCGTCAATCGAGACGGCAGTCCGGCTCGGGTGTCCGACCCTCATCGTGCTCACGGGACCCACGCAGGACGCCTCGCGCGAGGCGGCGCGCGACAGCGTCGTCGAGGGGTTGCGCCGTGTCGCCCCGGCCGCCGAGTCGGCTGGCGTGACGCTCGTGCTGGAACCGCTCAACACCGCTGTCGACCACGAGGGGTACTTTCTCGAAACCGCCCGGACGGGATACGAAATCGTTCGTGCGGTGGACAGTCCGGCGGTCAAACTCCTGTTCGACTTCTATCACCAGCAGATAACCGAGGGCAACGTCATCTCGAACGCGACCAGAGACGTCGAGCTGGTCGGTCACGTTCACGTCGCAGACGTCCCCGGACGCCACGAGCCGGGCACCGGGGAGTTACACTATCAGAACATCCTCGCGGCGCTCGCGGCGGCCGGATACAGCGGATACGTCGGCTTCGAACTCGCGCCGGCACAGGAGACCGAGGCGGCCCTCGACGCAATCGAGGGCGTGCTGGGATAGCGCACCGAGCCGACGAGTGTTCCCGCAAGTTTTTTTATGAAGGCAAAGCACCTACCGCGTGGGTATGAGTACCACAGTCGCGGGTCGGAGGATCGACCAGACAAAACGCATACTCGGCAGGAACCCGGAGTTGGCAGCGGTGATCACGTTCGTCGCGGTCACGGCGCTGTTTTTCTTCCTGGCGCCGGGGACGATGAGCAGGCTGAGCCTCTGGGGTGACATCTTCAGACAGACCGCCGTGATCGGCATCGTGGCCATCCTGGTGTCGATGCTGATGATCGCCGGGGACTTCGATATGACAGTCGGAGCGAACTACGCCCTCTCGGCGATGATCTTCATATGGGTGATCAACGCCGGGCTCAACCCACTGCTCGCGGCCGGCGTGTCGCTCCTGTTCGGACTGAGTATCGGTTTCGTCAACGGGTTTCTGGTCACGTACACCGGCATCCACTCGTTCATCATCACGCTCGGTGGACTGTTCGCGCTCCGCGGGACGGTGCTGTTGGTGAGTGGTGGGACCTACGTGACCCTCAACAGCGAACCCGCGTCACTGGCGATTTTCAACCTCGAACTCGGCGCCCAGTTCTCGATCGCCGTCGTGTGGCTGTTCGTGGTGCTCGGGCTCATCGGGTATCTCACCCACCGGCACCCGTTCGGAAACCACCTCTACGCGGTCGGGAACGACCGGGACACCGCCCGCGGGCGCGGGATCCGGGTGACCCGAACCCGGATCATCGGGTTCATGATGACGGCCGCAGCGGCGTCGTTTGCGGGCGTCCTCGTGGCGGCACGCTTTGGCTCGGTCCAGGCCTCGCTGGGCGAGGGCATGGAACTGGTCGCGATCGCGTCGGCGGTGCTGGGCGGGTGCGCGCTGTTCGGCGGCGAGGGGAGCCCGCTCGCGGGCTTTCTGGGTGCGCTGACCTTCGGCGTGTTCCAGGTCGGGCTGACGGCCGTCGGGGCCGAAACCGCCTGGTTTCGCTTTTTCGTCGGCGTCATCCTGATCGTGGCCGTGATCATCAACCGGCAGATCCGGGGTTTCCCCATCCAGGCAAACTGAGGTGACCACTATGAGCAACCAAGATCCACTCCTCGAAGTCAACAACCTGCACAAACACTTCGGTTCGATCCGGGCACTGGACGGTATGGACATCCGCGTCAATCGCGGCGAGATCATGGGACTGGTCGGCGACAACGGCGCCGGCAAGAGCACGCTGATCAAGTGCCTGGTCGGCTACCACCGGCCGGACGACGGCGAAATATACTGGAAAGGCGAGCGGGCCAACTTCGAGAACCCCGACGAGGCGCTGGACGCCGGTATCCGGGTCGTCTACCAGGACATCGGGCTCGCCGACACGATCAGCGTCGCCCGCAACCTCTTCATCGGCAGCGAACCCACGAAGGGCATGGGGACGCTCGACGTCGGCAAGATGCACGAAGAGGCCGCGAAGGTCCTCGACGACATCGGACTGAAGTCGCTGAACGATCCGTCGCTCCCGGTCGAGAACCTCTCGGGCGGGGAACAGCAGAGCGTCAAGATCGGGCGGGCGCTGTACTTCGACGCCGACCTGCTCATCCTCGACGAGCCGCTGCGGGCGCTGTCGGTCAAGGAAGGCGAGAAGGTCCTCCGGACGCTCAAGAAGACCAGAGATCGGGGTGTCTCGATGATCTACATCACCCACAACATCTTCCACGCCTACGAGGTTGGCGACCGCTTCCAGCTGATCGACAACGGTCAGAACGCCGGCGAGTACGACAAGGACGACCTGGACGGCCCACAGCAGCTGGTCGAGTCGCTGAAATACGTCGCCGGCGGCGGCGACCTCGACGAGTTCGACGAAGAGACCGACCTGGCCGAAGGCACCACGTAGGCTCTCTGCAATCCCACTGCACTGTGTGTCTTCTCTGTCCCGTCGGAGTCTGTCGAAACACCCACAAAACATTTAAATATTATAGATTCGAATACGGCCGATGTAGCATGAGCAGA
>CAYYHG010000055.1:0-16837 GCA_964471665.1 uncultured Halobacteriales archaeon
AAAACCGCAAGACGGAAAAATGGTGGAGTTGAGATTGAGGGGTGCGGAATATGGGTTGCCAGTGTCTGTACAGGGGTCGTCGGATCGGTGTCTCGTGACCGCGAGGAGCATCGACGTCACCATTAAATGCTTGGTGCCAGAAATCATCTGGCAGGTATGGGAAAGGCATCGCTCGCCGGAGCAGAACGGACACTGCCGAGTCAGTGGCCGTCCGGCGTCCGGGCGGGACGGTTCCGGGGTGGGCGTCTCGGATGAAAAAGACCGTCTCGAAACTGCTCAAGAAGACCGGCAGGCGGGGCGCCATCATACTGCTGGCGTTGAGCGGCCTGTCCTCGGTCGCGGCCTGGTTCCTCGCCCAGAGCAGCGGGCTGGTAGAGCGGGTTCCCGAGGTGACGGTGCCGGCCGTCGAGTTCGCCGTCGCCCCAGCCCTGGTGATTGCGATTCCAGCGGGCATCGCGATGCTCGTCGTCGGGATGGTGGCCCTCGAGGCTCTCGACGAGGTCGGCGATTTCATCTTCGAGCCCAAGGAGCGCAAGAAGCGAAAGGAACAGTTCGGAAAACTCCCCGGCCCCGCACAGGCGCTCGTCGTCGGGCTTCCGTTCGGGGTCGTCGTCGTTGTCGGGTTCCTGCTGACCACCTTCCTCACGACGGCCGACCTGTCGCACTCGCTGGCTCTCGTCGTCGGGCTTGCGGTCTGGCTCGGCGTCTCAATTCTGACCTACTGGCACATGATTGCCGAGGGTGAACTGGCGCGGTGGCTCGTGCAGATAGCCGCCGGGACTCTGTTGACTGTGGTGCTCGCCCTCGGCGTCGCGGCGGCCGACATCTTCCTGCTGGACGGGGCGCTACCGGGGTACGTTCCGCTCCTGGTCTATCTGCTCGGCGGCCCAGTCGTGACAGCCATCGTGATCCGACAGGTCAGGCGCGAGGAGGAGGGCGCGGTCTCCGCACTCCTCGTCAGGACCGGGTTCGCACAGTTCCAGCAACTCCAGACCCTGACGGTCGCGCTCGCGGTCGGGTTTCTCGCCGCGGTTCTGGTCGCCGTCGTCGTCAGCTTCGTCGGTGCGGGTCTGACGGTGACAGCCCTCGCGTCCCTCCTCGTCTGGCTGGTCGTCGGGCTCGTCTCCCTCCAGCTGTTCCGGCGGTCGAGCGAAACCCGGTCGGACCTCGTCGTCGCGGACGTCTACGAGCGCTCCTCGGGGCGGCGCCGGGAACTCTCCGTCCGCAACGAGAGCGACGAGGTCATCGACCTGCGCAGCGCGAAGATACGCGACACCGACAGCGACCTCTACCGGACGAACATCGAGGTCGTGCTCGGCGCGGGACAGACTGGGACCTTCGACCTGCCGCCGGACTTCTCGCTGTACCCGCGCTCGGACGACGTTGCCGGCGACCTCCCTGGCGGCTTCTCGGTTAGCCAGCACACCGACGCGCCGGTGGTCGTCACCCGGAACGGACAGAAGTTCGAACTCCAGTGGGGAGAGGGCGTGAGCCCACAGCAGGGCAGGAGCGCGGGAGGCCGTGGCCTCGATAGCGCGGCGTCGAACGACGTCAACAATCGTACCGGAGTAGGGCCCAGGGATTAGCGTGTTCGGACGCGCTCTCGCCACGGGCACCGACCGGATCGCGACGGGACGAATCCCCGCCGGTCCCGCAGTCGCGAGGTGACCATGCCGGGAGACGAAGACGACAACGACCGCCAGAGTGTGCCCCGGTCGATCAACGTGGTCGAACCGTGGTCCGCGGCCCGAGTCCCCGTCGCGTCGGTATCCGATCTCGGGGTGCTCGGGGCGACTGACCTCGGGACGGCAGAGGACCTGGAGCCGGTGAGTGCAGCCGGATTCACTGGCGTTCTCGGCGCTCCCGGCCTGCACGGCTTCCGTTCGCGGTGGTCGTTTCCGTCCCTGACGTGGCCCGAACTCGCTCGTCCGTCCGGCACGGACCAGCCGGAGACGCCTGCGCCGCCAGTCGACGCTCGTGGCTCGACCGTTCCAGCGGACGCCGCCGGCGTGGGCGACACCGGCACGGATCGTCCGGCGAGTGATACTGTCGGCGATAAGCCCGTGAGCAGTATCGCCACCCCGGAGCGGGGAATATCTTCACGAAGTTATAGCCGACAGTATGAGGAGGTCGGCCGCGCCGGGCGCCCCCTATCGCAGACGCGTCGGATCGAGCGCGTCAGTCGGGTCGTCGAACCCAGACTGGAACTTGCCGTCACCGGCCGTCCGCGGTCGACAGAGACCCCATCGGACGCACGTGTGACCGTCGAATCGACCGGATCGGACGCGTCTGGGCGTGAGGCACGCGTCTTTCCGACGCGGGACCGACCTGGGGGACGCCCGGACAGACCCGCCGGCTCGGCAGCGGAGCCCACGGAACCGTCCGCCGGTCGCGACCGAGGGGCGTTCCCGGGCACCCGCCACGACATCTCGATCACCACGTCCGAGCCGGCCGCCGCTCGGTCGGAGCGGCCTGCGAGAACCAGGTCGACCCCACTCCGGGCGATGTCTCGCGCGGAAGCCGCCGACAGGTGGGACGGCTGGAGCCCGGTCTTCCGCAGGTCTGCACCCACGCGACAGCGCGAACGAGGCACGGACGACAGACCGACTGGCACCTCGGAGCCGACACCAACTTCCTCGCGGGCGACTCCGGAGTCTCCCGGCCGGCCGGACGTGACCGAACGCGGATCACAGACCACTGCTTCCCGTGACCGGGGGAAAGACGGGCGTGATCGCGGAACGACCGGGGCCGGACCCGGCGGGGTGTCGTCGGTCCCGTCACCGGAGACGGGCGGCCGCGAACGGCCACAAACGGCCACAGATACGCGTCCGGTGTCTGGGGACGTTCCGACGGCGTCGCCGGGGCAGCGTGGAACAACGCTCTCTCGGCTGATCGCGGACAGGGGCTACGGCGGGACGATGGCAGCCGAGCCGACACGCACCATCCCCGACGCTGACGACGCCCGACGGCCCGGTCCGGACGAGGAGACCGGCGCCGGGACCGCGGAGTCTCCGGGGACCGTTGTCGCCACAGGTCCCACCCGACAGGAACGAGTGTGGGGAGCGGCGCCCGAACCACAGGTCCCGATGCCCACATCTTCGGATCACGTCACGCTGGATACCGTTCGGCGACGGATCCAGCCTCCATCGACGGTGACTGCGCCGGCAGACCGTCCTGCTCGCGGAGAGTATCGCGGGCCCGTTGCTGGCGGTCCGGGCGAGGCCCGGCCACCGCTGAACCTGGCAGCGCGGCGCCGCGTGGCTCCTCCGGCGGCCGGGTCGAGGCGTGACTCTGCCGAGGCCGATATCGGTGGTGGCCGACGGCCCGGACCGGGCGAACTCACTGACCCCGGAACGCCGCAACCGTCCGCTTCCGATGACCGACCAGGAGAGATACGCCCGGACCAAACGAGGGAGACGACACCGTCCCCGACGACGGCGGCCGGGCCTACTCTCTCGACGCGCACGCCCCCGCACCGCACCGCAGTGGTCCCACCACCGGGGGGCACCCCGACGGGAATCGACCGGCGGATCCAGCCTCCGTCGACGGTGACTGCGCCGGCAGACCGTCCTGCTCGCGGGAGACGTCGGGGACCCGTTGCTGGCGGTCCGGGCGAGGCCCGGCCACCGCTGAACCTGGCAGCGCGGCGCCGCGTGGCTCCTCCGGCGGCCGGGTCGAGGCGTGACTCTGCCGAGGCCGGCGTCGGTGGTGGCCGACGGCCCGGACAGGGCGGGCCGGCAGACCTCGGAGCCACAGAACCCCCCGGGGGCGACGACACCACCGGACGTCCCCGGCCCGAGCGAGCGAGAGAGGCGGCGCTCGGACGCCTCCCACCTCTCGACCTCGCAACGCGACGTCGTGTGGCTTCTCCTGTGGCTGGGGTGTTGTCGGCGAACGTGGACCCACGGGCGACTCGTTTCACTGCGGGAGAACCCGGCAGTCCAGGGAACCTCACAGGGACGGCGGGGGTCGAGGCGACAGCCGGAACAGGCATCGGCCGCGCTGCGACGACCGTCTTCGCGGTTCCCGGGGGCGGGCAGACAGTACCGGGGGAGGAATCAAGTACCATGCATACGGACGTGGAACCATCGCAGCGACAGGACGTGAGCCAGATGCCAGAAATGACGCTTCGGAACCAGTATGCGTTCGCGACCGGTGCCGGCCAGACGACCGACGGACAGACGGGTAGCGGGACGCCCTTCGCCGGGACCGAAGAGACACCCAGTGAGACGACACAGCAGGCCCCGGCTTCCCGGGAGACCAGCGACGGGGAACGTGCCGGGCAGCCTGACATCGACCTCGCACAGGTCTTCCTCGACGGGAACGCCGGACTCATGTCACACGACCCCGACGTCGACCGGTTCGTCGAGAACCTCTACCGTGCAATCAAGCGCAAGATGCGGGAAGAACGCCAGCGGGGAGGACTATAGATGTCGGCGGGGGTCAACAGCGGCAAACTCGAGACCGCGACGATACAGGTTCTGAACGGGAAAAACGAGGGCACGAACATCGAGTGTCTGTTCAACCCGTCGGAATACAACCTGAGCAAGCAGGTCAACTACGCCGAGATGAAGGCAACCGGGTCGGGGACACAGGTCCAGCAGTTCACCGGTCGGGGCGCCGAGACCCTCTCGATGGAGCTGTTTTTCGATACGTCCGAGACCCACGCCGACGTGCGGACCGAGCACGTCAAGCAGATCGACGCGCTGCTGGAGGTGGACCCGAAGTTGCACGCGCCCCCGCTCGTGGAGTTCCGCTGGGGGAGTCTGACGTTCACTTCGCTGGTGGAGAGTGCCGACAAGTCGTTCACGCGGTTTCTGCCCGACGGGACCCCGGTCCGCGCCAGGGTCAACGTGACGTTCAAGGAGTACGAATCGTCCGAGTACACGAAGCGAATCAAGCCCGAATCGACGGACAAGACGAAAGCCTGGACCGTCACGGAAGGGGACACCCTCTGGCTGATCGCCGACGAGGAGTACGGCGACGCCACCGACTGGCGGACGATCGCCGACGCGAACGACATCGAGAACCCGCGCCAGGTCGAACCCGGGAGTATGCTCGAACTCCCGCCTCGGTGACAGCGATGGTCGCCGATCCCGCTCCTCCGTGCGCCCGCCGATTCCACACGAGGCCTGCACAGCGTCCGAGACCGGCCGCTGACCGACAGCCCACGAGCGTGGAGGTGACCCGGTAGCCGCCATGTCCAGGTCCTATCCACCCGTCTACGCGATCCGGTACGAGGTAACTGTTGGCGGGAGGAGGTACACCCAGGACGACGCCCAGATCGCGAACCTCTCGGTGGACACGAGCCTGGAGAAGGCCGACAAGGTCACGTTCACGTTCAACAAGCCGTTCGACCCGGAGCAGGGCAGTTTTCCCGAGGTGGACTGGAACACAATCTCGCCGAAGACTCCCGTCACAGTGTCGCTGGGATGGGGCGGTCGGGGATCGATGACCAAGATGTTCGACGGGAAGATCACGAAGGTACAGACGAACTTCTCGCAGGGGAAGGGCCCGACGGTGGACGTCACTGCGCTCGGCCCCATCCACGAGATGAAGAAGGGTACCGACGACAGGAAGTGGCCGAAAAAGAGCGGTGAGAAAGCCGTCCTCGAGGACGTCGTCAGAGAGGTCCTCGACAAAGCAGGGTACTTCAACAGCACTGAGGTCGACGGGCCCGGGCTCAAAAAGCAGGAAATCGTTCAGCACAAACAGAGCGACTACGAGTTCGTCAACAAACATCTCACCGAAAAGTACACTTACAGGTTCTATACGTCGGGGGCAACTGCCTACTTCAAGCCCGAGTCCTCGGTGGGGGGCGGGAGTCCCGTCGCGACACTCGAGTACGGCGACAGGCTCAACTCTTTCAACGGCCAGGTCGACGAGAGCACGAAGATCGAGCAGGTGACGGTCCGGTACTGGGACGTGAAAAAGGAAAAAGAGGTCACCGCGAAGAAAGGAGAGGGGAAGCCGAAAAAGGAGTTCAGAATTCGCTGTGACTCCAAGAGCGAGGCCGAGGACATCGCGGAAAACAAGCACAGCAAACTGTGCGAACCCCGCGTGAACGGCAGCGGGGAGGCCGAAGGTATGCCGGCGATCGTGGCGGGCAAGGTCATCACGCTGGAGCGGATGGGCGACCGGTTCTCCCAGAACTACTATATAACGAACGCCACACATAGAATAGGAAGCTCGGGATACAAGACCCAGTTCCAGGCCAAGGAGGTACCCGAATGAACGATCCAATGGATTTTGACAGTATCGACGCCGAGGAGTCTAGTCCAGAACAGCGGGGAGTAGCCGTCGCGACCGTGGCGGACAACGAGGACCCGGAGAAGCTCGGGCGGGTGAAGCTGAGCTATCCCTGGCGCGACTCGGACAAGGACAGCGACTGGGCGCGGGTCGCGACCCCGATGTCCGGAAAGGAGTACGGCGCTTTCTTCCTCCCGGAGGTCGGCGACGCGGTCCTCGTCGCCTTCGAGAACGGTGACATCCACCACCCGTTCGTGATCGGGTCTCTCTGGACGGGCAAGCAGAACCCACCCGAGAACAACTCGAGTGGCGACAACGACAAGCGCGTGGTCGAGTCCCGGAAGGGACACAGGCTCGAGTTCGACGACAACAAGAGCGAGGCGAAGGTCACGATCGAAACCGACGCCGGCCACAAGATCGTCCTGGACGACAAGAGCGGCTCCGAGAAGATCACGATCGAGGACAAGTCCGGGTCGAACACGATCGAGATGGACTCGTCGAAGGGTGAGGTCTCGATCGCCGGACAGAACACGATCAGCCTCTCGGCCTCGAAGATCGAACTCGCCGCGGACTCGAAGGTAGACATCTCCGGGAAAGGAGAGGTAAACGTCGAAGGCAAGAGCAAAGTGAGCGTCGAAGGCAAGGGACAACTCGAGCTCAAAAGCACTGGCATCGCGAAGCTGAAAAGCTCCGGGATCGTCCAGGTCGAGGGCTCACTCATCCAGCTCAACTAACATGCCACCAGCAGCACGAGTCGGCGATTCGACTGCACACGGGACCCCCCTCGGGCCGGGTCCCGGAAGCACGAACGTCCTGATCGGAGGGATGCCGGCGTGGCGCGTCGGGAGCGACTTCCACGCCTGTCCGCTGGTTTCGGGTGTCGTCCCGCACGTCGGGGGAGTCGTCTCGATGGGGAGCACGTCGGTGCTGATCAACAACATGCCGGCCGCCCGGATGGGCGACATGATCGCGGAGGCGACGGCACCCAACTCCATCGTCATGGGGTGTCCAACCGTGATGATCGGCTGAGGTGTGTGACAATGGCGCGTGACTTCCTCGGAACAGGCTGGCAGGCCCCAGTCGTCACGGACCACCAGGGTGACATCGAACTGTCGAGCGGAGAGGACAACATCGAGGAGAACGTCGAGCTCATACTCGGGACTGCCCAGGGCGAACGGGTCATGCGTCCGGAGTTTGGCTGTGCCATCCACGACTACGTCTTCTCGGCGATCGATCTCACGACGCTGAACCTGATCGAGGACGCCGTCCGCGAGGCGCTCATCAGGTGGGAGCCGCGCGTCGACGTCGAGGACATCGACGCCCGGCCGGACGAGTCCCGGCCCAATCGCGTCCTGATCGACATCCAGTACCGGATCCGGAGCACCAACAGCACTGCGAACATGGTGTATCCGTTCTATCTCGAGGAAGGTGAGGAATGACTCTGATCCCCCGTGACGGAACTCGGAGGCGACGTCCGCGCTCGTCCCGTCCGGCGGAGGCCAGGAAATGACCGGGGAGCCGACTGTCGACGGCCGGACCCGGGCGGACCTCCTCGAGAACCTCCGCGAGATCGCCACCAACTACACCGAGACGTGGGATCCACACTCGTCCGACAGCGGAACAACGCTCCTCCAGGTGTTCTCGCGGTATCAACACGACGTAACCAGGCGCCTCGACGGCGTCCCGGAGAAACACCGCGCAGCGTTCCTCGACGCACTCGAGTTCAGTCGCCGGCCGCCCCAGGCGGCGCGGGTGGCACTCTCCTTCGAGACCGCCGACGACATCGCGTCGAACGCCGTCGTACCGGGCGGCGTCCGGGCCAGCGCCGACACCGACGAGGGCGAGACCGTGCTCTTCGAGGTCCCGGGCGAGGAGGGGTTCGAGGCGACGCCGGCCGACCTCGCGTCGGTCTACGGCGTCGACCCGACGGACGACCGAATCTTCGATCACGGCGACCGGCTCGACAGTGACGAGCAGGCGACCCTTTTCGCGGGCAGAAACGTGCAGGAACACGCGTTCTACCTCGGACACGCGGATCTCCTGAACCTCGAGGCGGAGTCGACGATCACTGTCCGACTCCTCACGAACGCGTCCGAGGAGATCATCGTGGACAGCCTGGTCTGGGAGTACTACGGTGAGGGCGAGGGAACCGCCGGGTGGCACCGGCTCCCTCAGCAGACGACCGGTGCGATCGAGGGATCCTCCGACGCCGGCCTCGCGGATCTCCGGGAAGCCGTCCAGGAACGGATCGAAGAGCACGACGCTGGCGACGCGACCGGGTGGGGGACCACACCCCTCGAACTCACGTTCACGCTGCCCGGACCCACCGAGGAGTTCGAGATCGACGGAATCGAGAGTCGGTGGCTCCGGGCTCGGGCCGAGAACCCGGATCCGTCCTACGTCGACATCGAGATCGAATCGGTTTCGCTCAACGTCGAACGCGATACCGAGGAGGGGGGAATCCTCCCCGAGGGGGCCCTCCAGAACGACATCCCGCTCCCACTCGACGACGAGGACGCAGTCTACCCCTTCGGACGGCGACCCCAGGCCCCGACGACCATGTATCTCGCCTCGGAGGAGGCGTTCACGAAGAAGGGAGCAGTGGTCGACATCCGCTTTGAACCCCCGAAAGAGCCGCGCGAACCGTTGCCGACCGACGAGGACGGCGGGGACGAGAGCGAGAACGGTGACAGAGACGGCAATGCCGACGAGGACCGGGACTGGATCTCGGAGACGATAGGGGCACCCGGCGCCGAAGAGTCACCCGAAATTTCCTGGGAGTACTGGGACGGGGACGGCTGGTTCAGGCTCCGCCTGCGCGACGACGACACGCGCGACCTCCGGGAGCCGGGGACTGTCCGATTCACCGTCCCGGGTGACCTCGAAGAGACCTCGGTCTCCGGGCACGACGGCCACTGGATCAGAGCCAGGTTCGTCAGCGGCAGTTACGGACAGTACCGGTACGAGATCAACTCCGACGGGACCCGGGGCGATCCAGTCGAACGTCCGGAGCCGCCGCGGTTCGGGACGATCAGGCTCCGGTACGACCAGAGGGGGGAGAGCTTCGAGGAGGTGCTGACGGACAACAACGCCTCGCTCCGCGGGGTCGACACGTCGGGCCACCAGCTCTCCTTCGTCCCGTTCGCGGAGCCGCCCGAGGAGACACAGACGGTCTACCTGGGGTTCGACGACCAGCTGCACGACGGGCCGATCAACCTCCACCTGCTCACCGAAGAGCAGACCTATCCGCGGACGTTCGAGCCCCGGATCCGGTGGGAGTACTGCGTGGCCCCCGAACGGATTGCCTGGGACCGTCTCGACGTCCACGACGGCACGGAGGGGTTGACCGAGCAGGGCATCGTCAGCCTGAATTTTCCCGAGGCGACGACCGCGTTCGAACTGTTCGGAGAGACACGACACTGGATCCGGTTTCGCGTGACCGGCGACGAGTACCACGTCGCGGCCGGCCAGCAGAAAGTCGCCGGGAACCGGCCGGTGGCCGATCTGTCCAGCGACGGCCCAGACGGTGAACCGACCCCACCACCGACCGTCGAGGCGATTTACCCGAACACGCAGTGGGCATACAACCTCGAGACGGTCGAGGACGAAGTCGTGGGGGCGAGCGACGGGTCCTCGAACCAGACGTTCGCCTGCGAACAGGCTCCGGTGATGGACGTCGAGGTCTGGGTGGATGAACTCGGTGCGCTGTCACAGACGGAACGCCAGTCACTCGCGGCCGACCGGCCCGACGCTGTCGAACAGATCCAGAACGGGACCGCGGTCGAGGCGTTCTGGGTCAGGTGGACGGCTGTCGCGGACTTCCTGGATTCGGGGCCGTCGGACCGCCACTACCGGATCGACCGGACCGACGGAACGATCACGTTCGGCGACGGGCAGCGCGGCGCCATCCCGCCGAAGGGCGAGGACAATGTCCGGGCGACCTACGAGACCGGCGGCGGCCGGGAGGGCAATATCGACGCCGGAACTGTCGCCGATCTTCAGGATTCCATCCCCCTGATCGACGGGGTCACGAACCACCGTCCCAGCGACGGCGGAGTCGACGTGGAATCGATGGACACGGTCCTGTCACGAGCGCCGGCGCGGATCAAAAACCGGGGGCGTGCGGTGTCCCCGGACGACTTCGAGGAGGTTGCCAAAGCCGCGTCCCGCGAACTTGCGACCGTCAAGTGCGAACCCGAGATGGACGCCAACGGCGACCGGCGCCCCGGCTGGGTGACGCTTCTGATCGTGCCCCGGGAGCGCCGAGCGCGGCCGGCACCGACCATGGAACTCCGCCAGCGCGTCGCCGACGCCGTCGCCGAACGAGCGCCGGCGACACTCGTCGGCGGCGACCGCGAACGGATCACCGTCAGGGGTCCGAGCTACGCCGCGATCTCTATCGAGACGACCGTCCGCGCCCGGGCCGTCGAGAGCATCTCGACGCTGAAAGCGACAATCGAGTCGACACTCACGGGGTATCTCCACCCACTCACCGGCGGGCGCGACGGAGAGGGCTGGGCGTTCGGCGAGGCACCGCGGCTGTCGCAAATACGCTCCTTGCTCGAAGACATCGACGACGTCAGCTCCGTGAGTGACGTCCTGCTGTCGGTGTCGACCCGGAACGAGGTCAAGATCCGGGACGAAACCGCCGTGCCGTCGATCGACCGTGACACCCTGATCTGTAGCGGATCCCACGAGGTGACAGTCACACGGACGGATGCTGACGGGGGGATCGACGGTGAGTGATACTGTCGGCTATAAGCCCGTGAGCAGTATCGGCACCCCGGGGTGCCGAATATCTCCACGAAGTTATAGCCGACAGTATGACCTGTGTCGGTGCGTGCACACACGAGGGTGGCCGCCGGCAACACCGGAGGTGGTCTGACCGTGGGTCTCGACGTCCCAGAACTGTCGGACCGGGAGTACGAGGCGCTCGTCGAGGAGGCGCGGAAGCTGATCCCGGCTTACTCCGACGAGTGGACCAACTTCAATCCGGCGGATCCGGGCGTCACGATCCTCGAGACGCTGGCGTGGCTCACCGGAACCTACACCTACCAGCTCGACGAGGTCACAGACGAACACCGTGCGAAGTATCTGCAACTGATGGGCGAGCAGCCCCGTCCGCCGACGCCCGCCTCGACCCGGCTCACACTCCACCCCTCGCCGGCCCTCGACGGGGCGACCCTCCCCGAGGGCACGCCGCTGGAAGTCGTCGACGGCTCCGGCACGGAGCGGCGGTTCGAGACGGTGGACCCGCTCGTCCTGGCCGACGCGCGCGTCGCGGCGGTGGTCACCGAACACGACGACGAACGAACCGACCACACCCACGCCAACGGGGCCGAAGGCATGTTCTACCGTCCGTTCGGGGACGACGCCGACGCGGAGAGCGCAGTCTACTTCGGGTTCGACGGCGATCCCTTCGCGGCCGCCGAGACGCTCTCGGTTACGGTCGATTTCCACGACGAGGGCCTCCCCGAGCCAGGGAGCCACGGGGACGAGGAGTCACAGTTCGAGCCGTCGGTCGACCTCGTCTGGGAGTACTGCACCGACTACGAGGCCGCCGAGCGCGACGCGTCCTGGCGCGTCCTCGAGGTCGAAACCGACACGACGGGCAGTTTCTACGGGTCCGGGACGGTCAGGCTGGCTGCGCCCGCGGAGTGGTCGCCTGCCGACTGGGGCGTCGATGACACTGCCGTCATGGGACAGGAGCCCGGACTGGTGTGGTGCAGATGTCGGGTCGCCGATCCCGGCTACGAGATTCCGCCGCAGTTCAACACCGTTGGACTCAACGTCGTGAAGGCGAGCCACCGGACGACCATCACGGACGAGCGACTCGAGCGTGGAACCGCGAACAGGGACCCGGGCAACCTGACCGCCCAGCGGTACCCCTTCCCGCACGATCCGATCCTCGAAGCCGAGATAACTGTCGACGGCGGGCAGTGGACCGAAGTGCCCGACTTCGACGCCTCGGAACCGACAGACACGCACTTCGTTCTCGAGCGGTCGGCAGGAGTCGTGCGGTTTGGCGACGGGATCCGTGGACGCATGCCCCCCCCCGACGCGACCGTCCGTGCCGAGCGGTACGTCCACGGCGGCGGGAGTTCCGGGAACGTCACCGAAACAGCCCACTGGCGGTTCGCAGAGGACGCCTCGGTTGCGGCCGACGGCGCGTCGCTCTCGGACGTCGACATCACTCCGGCCGGGCCCGCGACCGGCGGGGCGGACGCAGAGTCGATCGAGGCGGCCTTCGAACGGGTCCGACGCGATCTCCGGACCCCGTTTCGCGCAGTGACAGTCGACGACTACCGCGAACTGGCTGTCCGGACGCCCGGCCTGCGCGTCGGCCGGGCGACCGTGCTCGTAGACGAGCACCCGCACGACGGGGACACCGAGGACGCGACCCACGTCACGGTGGTGGTCGTGCCGTATTCGCCGCCGGACCTCGGTCGCCCCGAACCGAGCGAGGGGTTCCAGCGTGCGGTCCAGGATCACCTGGACAGACACCGCCTCCTCGGTGACCGGATATCCGTGGCTCCCCCGACGTACGTCGGCCTTCGTGTCGAGGTCGACGTCCGAACGACGCGCCGGTATCCCCAGCCCCGTGCCGAGCAGTTCCTCGAGGGAGCGATCGCCGAGTACGTCGATCCGATCCACGGGTACGAGGGCGACGGCTGGCCGTTCGGCCGGACCCTCTACAAGGAGGAACTCGCGGACCTGCTGGCGGACCTCGACTGGGTCGACACGGTGCGGGATCTCTCGGTCCGGGCCCACGGGGACGCTACCGTCGACAGCGAGGGGAACGTCTCGACCGGCGACGACGCGCTGTTGTACCTCGACAATCTCGCGGCGGATGTCCAGACGATCACCCGGCAAGACCCGGAGACCTCGTAGCCATGGAGTTCAGCTATCTCTCGACCACGACATCAGCGGAGTGGGAGCGCTGGGCCGGCCAGAACATCGAGGTGCAGGGGGGTGCTGTCAGGCTGGAAACCGAGACGCACCTCTCCGGACGAGACCTCGAGTTCGACGCGGTCGATGTCGACGTAGACCCTGCTGGAACCATCTTCGCTCTCCGCGCCTCGGGTGACGTCTGGAAGTACGACGAGGACCGGGAGTTCGCCGCGGCCGTCTGGACGAACGGGGACGAACTGGCCGACCCGCGTGGGATCTGCGTCGCCGGGGATCGCCTCTACCTCGTAGGCAGCGGCTCCGATCTCGTGGTCGTCTCGGACAGCGACGGCGAGTTGACCGGCCGGATCGACGCGTCCCTCGTGGATCCGGTCGCGCTCGTCCAGCGGAACCGCAGGATATACGTACTTGACCGTGGCGACGACGGGACCGGCAGGGTGGCCGTCTACCGCGGCCGCGGGAACATGAAGACCGCACTCGGGGGGCTCCGCGCGCCTCAGGACTTTACAGTCGACGGCGGGGGGAACGTCTCTGTTCTCGAACTGACCGACAATGGACCCGCAATCAGTGTTTTCGAGTCGCGCTACGTCGATTCGCCGGACCCGTTCCCCCGGAGCCACACGATCGATGACTTCTCGATCCCGGAGACGGACGATACCCTCATCCCGAACTGTCTCGTCGCCCTCAGCGATCAGGAACTCGTCGTTCACGGCCGCCTGTCACTGAGCGGCGATCCAGCGACGTCCCACTACCACCGGCTCGCGGGCGGCGACGACAGTTTCGAGCGGTGTGCCGGGTTCGACGTCTTCTGCTCGCGTCTGGTGTTGGGCCCACACCACGGCCACGACCGATCTCCCACCTACTACGCGGTCGCCGACGAGGGCCAGGACGTCTATCTGGTCGAAGAAACCGAGCGCCATCGGGAACGCGACGCCCGGCCGACCTACAGCGGGACGGTACTGCGCCGGTTCGACGCTGGCGTCCGGGGCACGCAGTGGCACCGGGTGACGCTCGGATTCGACGACCTGCCCTCGAGTACGCAGGTTGTCGTCAGCTACTACGCCGAGAACTCGAAAAGCGGAATCGACGGGGACAGGGGCGTCTCCGTCATCGACGACGTCAACGAAAACGACGCTGCCGACCTCCGTGAGGCGGGAATCGTCGATCTCTGGGATCTTCTGGACCACAGCCCAGAAGAGATTGCCGCCATCGCCAGCGGCGCGACGGTCGAACGGGCGACAGACTGGCGCCAAAAAGCAGTCCAGTTCGTCGAGGAGGAACAGGCCGACGCGTGGACGTCTCTCGGGAACCCGAACCCCGAGGACGCGCTGTTGCGCGACGCGGAGGGTCGGTACCTCCACGTGCGTCTCGAGCTCGTGGGTGAGGTCGACGCGACGCCGCGTGTCGGCTCGTTCCGCGCGTACTGTCCGCGCCAGTCCTACCAGCGGTACCTGCCGGAAGCGTACCGGAGCGACGCCCGGAACGCCAAGTTTCTCGAGCGGTTCCTCTCGATCTTCGAGAGCGCGTACGTCGACGTCGAGGAGGACCTCGAGACGATCACGCGGTACTTCGATCCGGAGGGGATCCCCAGCGAGTACCTGTCGTGGCTGGCGCAGTGGCTGGCGGTCGAACACGACGAGGGGTGGCCCGAAGCCGCACAACGGGAGTTTCTCGCCCGGGCGCCGGACCTGTTCAAACAGCGTGGAACCCGCGAGGGGATGGGATCGTACCTCGAGATCTACCTCTCCAGTGTCGAGGCGCCCGACACGTCCTGGATCGAGGACTGGGAACGGACGCGGATCGAGGCCCGCCGCGAGGAGGGATACCTCGACGACGAGGCGACCGAGGCGCTCCTCGAATCCATCGACGAACGGACCGACGGATCGGAAAGCGATCACCTGCTGTTTTTCGTCGAACACCGCGACATGGACGGGCTCGAGTCGTCGGAAGCGGTCAGGCCGTACGCGATGCACATGCGTGGCACCCGGTCGTTTGTCGTGTTCGTCGGCCCGTTCGTGCGCGAGGATCATCGAGACGCCGTCGAGCGGATCGTCGCGACGGAGAAACCGGCACACGTCGACGGCAACGTCGTCGAACTCCGCCAGCACTGTCAACTCGAGGGGAACTCGTTTCTCGGAATCAACACGGTGCTGACGCCGCGGGAGTTCACGCTCGGCCGGGCGACACTCGGCGGGGAGACCATCCTGAAAGAGCGCGACGAGTTCAGGTGACCTTCGGGTGACCGCCTGCGCGATTCCGCCGGGAGAGACACCACGAGACCAGGTACCTCGCGGGGGGAATCGAGAGTCAGAGCCCGAAGGTTAATTGTAGAGACAATCCTTCCTGGATTATAAGGCACTCAAAATGTCACAACAAGAGGAACACGAATCCGGTGACCTGGAGGCAGGGGAGTTACGACAGTTCGAGAAGAACAAGTTCTTCCAGGGAAAGCTGCTGACGGCGCGGGACATGAAGACCGAGCAGGCGTACCATTCCCGCCGGCTCCACGCGATGAACCGGTTCGCGACGGGACAGGGGATCCTCCGCGGGATCGAGGTTAGCGCAGTCGAGGAGGGGGAAACCGAACTCGAGGTAACTCTCGAGCCGGGCGTGGCCATCGACGGCTACGGGCGTCCGATCGTCATCGAACACACGATCACACAGACGCTTCCGATACCGGCCGACGACGAACTCTATCTGTTCCTCCGGCACAACGAGGAGGAACTCGAGTCGGTTCCGGTTCCGGAGGTCCGCGGGGCGGCAAACGACGAATACATGGCCAACCGAACGGTCGAGAGTTTCGAACTCACGTACCAGGAGTCACCGCCGACCGCGTTCACGGAGATCCCCACGGTCGACACCTCGATACAGGACAACTCGGACGAGAACAAGGCACGTCGACGCCTCGGTAACACGTACCACCAGCGACACCGGACCCCGATCGAATCCATCGAAGACCCGAGCATCTTCATCGGGGCCTTCGAACGAACACGGGACGGGTCCTGGATCCCGGCCGAAGATACAGTCAACCGCGATCTCGTCTACGACAACGAGATGCTCTATGCGGCCCTCGTCAACCACATCCAGAACACAGAGAATCCACACAATTTCGAGGGCCCAGGCGGCGGCCTCGGGGGCGGGCAGATACAGGAGATCCGCGAACAGCTCGACAGTGTGAACGACCAACTGGAAACGCTCAACCGGTACGTGATGCGAAAGTCGTTGAAGGACAAAATCCGGTTCTTCGACGACGTCTCCGACCGCTTCGAAGACCACGATACGGGTGGCAGCCGCATCGCCCAGGAGATCGTCGAGGAAGCGAAGGCGGGGATGAGCGACGAGGTGTACGACAACCCCGAAGCGTACCGGGCTCTCGTCGGCGAGACGCTGGAACTGGACATCAATCTCGGTGAGGAACTCGAGACATCGGCGACAGAGGACAGTCTCGAACGGTACGTCAGAGCGGTCAACGAACTCCAGTCGACTCTGGCGGATGACGAAAGCGTACTCCGGGTCGCCGAGGCACAGGATCAGGTCTGTGAGGCCGCAGACTCCCTCGAGGTGCTGTACGACATCGTCCCCGAGTGAGCCGGTTCGAGAGGTTGCCAACCGGAGTTCCGAAGGCGTGTGAACTACCCCACCCTGCTCGCGCTAACGCGCTCGCTGAGGGTGGGGCTTC
>CAYYHG010000056.1:0-16510 GCA_964471665.1 uncultured Halobacteriales archaeon
GACCAGGCCGCGAGCACCGAAGAGATTGCGAGCATGCTCGACGAGGCGACCGACAGTGACTGGTGTGTGCCGCCGCTGGAGCGCCTGCCTACCGTTCCTCGCTGTCCAGCACGCGGATCTGGTCGCCCCGGACCGTCACCGGGATGGGGACCGTCGCCTCGTAGAGTTCGACCGTGACCTGGTCTTTGCCCTCGTCGATGCGCTGGACCTGGGCCTTCTCGCCTTTGAACGGCCCGGCGACGAGTTCGACGATGTCGCCCTCGGCGATGCCCTCGACGTCGGGTTTGGGCGAGAGGAAGTGCTCGACCTCCGAGAGGTCGCTCTTGCCCGGGACGACCCCGCGCATGTGCGGAATCTCGTCGGAGATGCGCTCGAAGACGGCGTCGTTGTCGGCCTCGACCATCACGTAGGAGGTCAGCGAGTCCGGCGCGAGGGCGGCGTGGACCGCCTCCTCCTCGCGGCTCATGATCATGTCCGCGACGGTGCGCTCCTGGCTGGCGGTTGTCTTGACGGCGTAGATCCCCATCAGGGACCACCCGGAAGCAGGAACATGAACACGTAGATGAAAAAGCCGATGAAGCCGACCAGGAGGATGCCGACGCCGGCGATCTTCGCCACCTGCGAGAACTCCTCCCACGAGGGCGTGCTCGCCAGTTTGAGCACGCGCACGTACGAGCTGAGTTCTGTGGGGGTTTTCATACTACGCGATTGCCGCTGGGTGCTTTTCTATCTATTGGTGCTCGTCTGGCCGGCAGTACACCCCAGTCCGTATCACTCCCCGTGTCGCCTCGCCACGAGCACGCCTGCACATCCCAGCACGAGGAGGAGTCCGACAGTACCGACGCCGAACCCGGGGCCCGACGATCCCGGCGTTGTCGTCGGGGTGTCCGGTGCTGTCGCTCCGGGCGTCCCGGTCGTCGCCGTCTCGCTCTGGGTCGGCGTGACCGTCGGATCCGGTGTCTCCACGGCACTCGCACACTGCGACGGGGCAGGCGGTTCTACGTTCTCGACAGCACCGGCGACGTCCGCGTCGGGGTGGAACGCCGCTGCCATCCGCCGGAGTGGCGTGACGCTCCGTGGCCCGGCCTGGTTCATGTAGTTGTCGTCGACGGGCAGGATCTGGTCTGCCTGTACAGCGGTCGTCCCGTTGATCGCGTCGTTTCTCGGTGGCTGGATATCCCCCGGGGTGACGATCCAGTCGGGGTCTGTCTGTGCGAGCACCTCCTGGCTGAGTACCTGATAGCCGGAGAACTCCCCGGCGGCCACGTTCTTTCCGCCGGCGGCCGTGATGAGTTCGTGAATGAACGTCTCCGACCCGGCGGTGTACCCCCCGCCGAGTGCGTAGTAGACCGTCGGTGATTCCCGCCCTTCGACGGCGCTCTCGATTGCGTCGACCGTGGCACGGGTCTCGGCGGTTCTGTCGGCGGCACCGCCGAACGCCCCGACCAGCCGGCCGGTCAGTTCCGTCTTCTCGTAGATGTCTTCGAGCGACTCGGCCTCCTCGAAGTGGAACACGGTCACGCCCGCCTCGCGGAGGCTCTCGACGGTCTCGGGACTGGTCACGTTCGGTGCCAGGACGAGGTCCGGCTCCAGGTCCACGACCCTGGACTGGAGGACCGTCGACTGCTCGCCCGCCACGTCGGTCCGCTCGGTCGATCCGTTCAGGTACGCGGTGTACTGGTTGACCGGCATGCCGACGACCTTCTGTTCGGCGCCGATCTCCCACATGGTCTGTGCTGCGCTGGGCTGGAGGACGACCACCCGCTGGGGTTCGTCCTCGATCACGACCTCGACCCCGGAGGCGTCCGTCGCCGAGACCGGGAACGAACACTGGACGGGCTGGCCACTCTGTGCGGCCACGCCGCCGGAGGCTGCGGCGAGCACGACGGCGAACGCGACGACCGCCAGCGTCGACGGGACGGCCCGGCTCATGGCCCCGGTTCCGGGGGTATGCAATAAGTATTTACCTAATCCAACCGGACTTTTTTCCAGTGCACTTTCGCTCGCGCGTCGTGCTGTGGTCGACGGGTCTGTTCGGCGCGCTCGTCGTGCTCGCGCTGGTGAGCGCGACAATCGGGCCGGTGCGGCTGGAGCTGTCGGCCGTCGCGAGAGCCTCGCTCAACGCCATCGGTCTCCCGGCCGGTCTCACCGTGGAGGTGGTCCGGTCCGGACCGGGCGGTGTGTTCCCGGTGCCGGTCCTCGACGTCGTCTACACCTACCCGTTCGACGTGGCTGTCGAGGACAGCGCCGAGACGATCGTGCGGACGCTGCGGCTCCCCCGGATAGCGCTGGCGGCAGTCGTCGGGTTCGCACTCGCTGCTGCCGGGACGGTCATGCAGGGGTTCTTCAGGAACCCGATGGCCGATCCCTCGATTATCGGCGTCTCCGCCGGGGCCGCCGTCGGTGCGGTGGCCACCATCGCCGTCCCGTTTGCGATTCCGTTCGGTCTCCAGACCGCCGCGTTCGCCGGCGCGCTCGTCACGGCATTCGCGGTCTACGTGATCGCGACGGAGGGTGGCCGGACGCCGGTCGCGACGCTGTTGCTCGCCGGCGTTGCGGTGCAGGCACTGCTCGGAGCGGTCGTCTCCTTTCTCCTCCTCCAGTCGGGCGAGAGTCTCGAACAGGCGATTTTCTGGTTGATGGGCAATCTCCACAACAGCCGCTGGGCCGAGGTGGAAGCGACACTCCCCCTGGCAGTGCTCGCTTTCCTCGTTTTGTTCGTGTATGCGCGCGACCTGAACGTCATGCTGCTGGGCGAGGAGGACGCTCACGCCGTCGGTATCGAGGTCGAGCGCACCAAGCGGGTCCTGCTGGCCGTCTCGAGTATCATCACTGCAGCGGCCGTCGCCGTCGCCGGTGTCATCGGGTTCGTCGGTCTCGTCGTCCCGCACGTCATGCGGCTCGTCGTCGGGCCGGACCACCGCATCCTGCTCCCGACCAGTGCCCTCGCCGGAGCGGCCTTCCTCGTGGCGACCGACACTGTCGCGAGAGCCGGGGCTGCCGAGCTCCCGGTCGGAATCATCACTGCGGCACTCGGCGCGCCCTTCTTCCTGTATCTCCTCCGTCGGCGGGAGGTACACGCACTGTGATCCGGCTCGAGGGCGTCCGTCACGCGTTCGAGGGCGTGACAGTGCTGGACGGCGTCGATCTCACCGTCGAGCGGGGCGAACTGGTCGGACTCGTCGGCCCGAACGGGGCGGGCAAGACGACGCTTCTCCAGTTCGTCAACGGGATCCTCACACCGGACGCTGGCACGGTCACACTCGCCGGCAGACGCGTCGCCGATCTGGGCTCGAAGGCCACGAGCAGGCTCGTCGCCACCGTTCCCCAGGACACCCACGTCGGCTTCGCGTTCACGGCCGAGCAGGTCGTCGAGATGGGCCGCACGCCACACCGCTCCCGGTTCGACTGGAGTGACGACTCCGACTCCGTGGAGACGGCGCTCGAGCGCACGCAGACGACCCCGCTCCGCGAGAGGCGTATCGACGAACTCAGCGGGGGCGAACGCCAGCGCGTCCTCCTCGCGCGTGCGCTCGCCCAGGACACGCCGGCGCTCGTCCTGGACGAACCGACGGCGAACCTGGACATCAACCACCAGATCCGCGTTCTCGAGATCGTCGAACGACTCGTCGGGGCGGACCGGGCCGCGCTCGCGGCAATCCACGACCTGAACCTGGCGGCCCGGTACTGTGACCGGCTCTGTCTGCTCGGCAACGGAACCGTTCGGGCTGTCGGTTCCCCCTCGGACGTCCTCGAGGACGCCGGACTCGACGACGCGTTCGCGACGACGACGGCGGTCACGCGCAACCACGTGACTGGCACGCCCGTCGTCACCGCCGTCGACGGACGACCGGACCGGGACCAGCACGTCCACGTCGTCGGCGGGGGTGCGGCTGCTGCGACCGCGCTGGGCGCTCTCTGGACGGCCGGCTTCCGGGTGTCGGCCGGCCCGGTCACGGCGGGTGACGTCGTCGCCGAGACGGCCGAGCAACTCGAGGTCGACTGTCTCGCGACCGGCCCGTTCGAGTACCCCGACGGGCGAACCGTCGAAACGGCACGGGACCTCGTCGAACGGGCGGATGTCGTCGTCGCGACGAGCGGATCCGAACGGCGTGTCGTCTCGGAGAGCGTCGCTCGCCACGGCGCGGTCGTGACCATCGACTCGCAGGCGGCGACTCACCCGCGTGACGTGGTCCCGTCTGTCGTCGAGACGGACCGGTCGGGCGACACCGACCGGCAGACTGCCGGCGTCGTGCCGACCGTCGTCGAGGTGATCGAGACTGCCCCGACGAGCGCGGACGATTGATACCCGTCAGGTGGACCGCTCGTCGCCGAGTGGCGTCCCGTCGGGGCGTTTCTGTCCCTCGGAGTCGTGTACGACGACGCCGTCTTCGTCCGTGGGTCTGTAGCTGTCCCGCACGGCGATGGCCTCCTCGAGTTCCCTGATCGCCCGTCGCTTGAGGGTCGCGGCCAGTTCCTCCGCGTCCTCCCGGGAGATGTCACGCCCGAGACCCTCACACTCGTGGGCGCGGACCATCCCCTCCCGGTCGACGACACCCCCCATCGGTTCGGTGGTTCCGAGACCACCCTCCTCGGAGAGTCCGCCGATCGAAAATGGGTAGGTCTGACAGACCAGCGGCCGGTCGTCGTGGACTGTGCAGGCCCCGACGCCGTCGTCCTCCTCGTAGAAGACACAGTCCCCGCAGTCGTCGGTCTGGAGTGCCCACTCGAAGGTCTCGCCCCCGGCATCGTCCAGGCCGTAGGGCATCGGCCGGGCGACGTCGCGCCAGTCGTCGGTCACTGGTGGGTCGCCGTCGCCGGTCGCGGTCTCATCGGTGTCGTCAGTCGACGGTCCGTTCTCGCCGGCAGCGCGCTGGAGGCGGCGCACCTCGTCGGGAAAGACCGTCGCGGTGTGTTCCTCGGTGTCGCCGTCCGCCTCGTGGGCCTTACAGCAGGCCCCACACCGGGTACACTCGAAGCCGATGTCGGCGATCGCGTCGGCCAACCTGGAGACGTCGAGCCGTTCCGCGCGGTCGAGTTCGGCTTCGAGTGACGCCATTCAGCCGTGGTGGCGCCGCACGAGCGATCGGTGGCGCCGGCCGATGTCGAGTGCGCCCTCGTCCTCGAGTTTCTCGCCGAACCAGAGGACGTAGCCGTTGCAGTCCTCGACGGCGAACTGCTCCCAGCCGAAGTCCGTCTCGTGGAGGTCCTGGACGAACTCGACGCCGGCCTCGTCGACGTCGTTCCGGAGGCTCTCGGCGTCGTCGACGTCGATGTAGAACGCGACCGAGCCGCCGACCTCGACCTCCTCCAGGGCGGGGAGTTTCTCGGTCAGCGACCCGCGCTCCTGGAGCATGAGCGACGCGTCGCCGATCTCGATCTGTGCCCACCAGCTGTCCTCGTCCGTCTCGGGCAGCGCGGCGACCACCTCTGCGTCGAAGACGCGTTCGTACCACTCCACCGTCTCCGCGAGGTTCTCGACCATCAGGTCCGGGGTAAGCGAATTGACTGTCACTCTTGACACCTGTGTCTGGATACGGAGGCGGTCAGCAAAACGGTTGGGGAACCCCCTCTTCGGGGCCGCCGACCGTCACAGAACGAATCGGGGACCGAAACCGTATTTGAGGGTGACCACGTGAGTACCCTATAGAGACGCCAACCAGACGTCGGATGATCTCACCACACCACCAGACATGACAGCAGCAGATCATGTATACCGGGTTCACTCCACGGTAGAGGTTCCGTACGAGGACCTGGAGCAGTACCTCGAGTCGCCCGACCTCCCGGCGGAGATCGAGCGCCTCAACGTGACGCGCCGGGGCAACCAGCTGTTCGTCGAGTCGGTCTCTGCCAACAACTCCGTCGGGAAGTACACACCGACGGCGACGTTGCGGGCGACGGTCACTGACACGCGCATCTACGAGTACGACGGCGTCCGGTCGCGGACGGAGCCTTCCACCCCCGACGACACCGAACCGTCGTCGACAGTCGAGACGTTCGCGAACTTCAAGGGCCGTCTGGGGACCGTCATCAAGAATCGAGCCCTCCGCGGGGCGATGTTCGCCGTGCTCTACGATGTCGCGGGACTGGCCGACCGGGGTCGACTGACCGCGATCGTCTCCCGGGACGGATCGCTGGAGGCCGTCTCGGTCAACGACGGCGAGCCAGTCCCCGCCGTCATCGAAGTCACCGAAAGCGAGGAACAGCAGATGGCGGCCGACGCCCCGAACTGGCAGAACACGCGGACCTGAGCGACCAGACGGAACTGCCCTTCCCACCAGACCTATGTCGAAGACGCGAGACGCACTCCTGAAAGCGTTCGTCGAGTCGGAAGCGTCGCCAGACGGGAAGTGGTGGATCGACGTGCCGGTCGGCCTCTCCGTCGGCGACGGGGACTCTGCCCTGCTCGACGCTGTCTGTCTCACCTCCCGGGAGCAGGAACTCCCCGAGGTATATCCAGAACACACCGGCGTCCCGTACGTCGTCCACCGGGGTGACGACCGGGCAGGCGTGACCAAGGTCGACAACTTCCGGACGCTCCGGGAGACCGACGCGTTCGACGACGAGACAGCGGTGCTGGTCGCCGTCGATCCCGGCGCGTCCTCGGTCGGGGCCGTCGGCGAACTACTCGCCTACCGGGCACTCCTCGAGGCCGACTGGGACTGGGAGATCGAAGAGCTCCTCCTGGTCAGCGACGAGGACAGCGACCACGTCAACTACGTCTGCCAGGAGCTCTCGGTGCGGGCGATGCGAGTGGCCTGATACTTTCCGTCGGGAATAGTGACTCAGAGACGCTTTGAAAGCCAGCGCAGTTGCTGCTCTGGTCGTGCGGACCCGCCTGGAAGCCCCCGGCCGCTCGAACGCGAGGGGGCTTTCTCCGCTCGTGTCTCTGCTCTCTTGGGTTTCTTGTCTCGCTCGTTACGTCCGGCTGTGAGATAGCAGGGCTTCCGTCGACCGGTATGACTATTTCCCGGATCGATCGCCAGACGCCGGCCGGTCATCCGTGTCACCGCCGGCGGCGGGCCGTGCCATCACCTCACGTCACGCGCGCGAAACGCGGAGTTTTTAAGTGCGGAAGGGAGAGTAATCGGCACAGTCTAGTGGCGCGACGCGGAAGCGTCACGGTATGACAGTCAGCGTGCTCGTGCCGTCGTCCCTCTGCCGGGAGGCCGAGGACAAACGCGAGGCGACTCGCAAACTCGGTTACGTGGCCCGCGCGGCCACGGTCTTCCGGGTCGACCGGCTCACGGTCTTCCCCGACCCCGAAGGTGAGGGGACGTGGGACGGCGGGTTCGTCGACACCGTGTTGCGGTACGCCGCCACGTCTCCATACCTCCGAAAGGACGTCTGGGACAGGCGGGACGAACTGGAGTACGCCGGCGTCCTGCCGCCGCTCCGCGTGCGTTCACAGACCGGCTCCGGATCCGAGGGTTCGGGGTCGTCAAGACAGGGAATCGTGACCGAGGTCGGAGCTGATGGGCGCGTGCGGGTCAATTGCGGACTGCAACACCCGGTCTCCCTGCCGGTCCCCTCCGAGATGGAGGTGCCCGGCGAGGGGGAGCGCGTCTCCGTCAGGGTCTCTTCGCGAGAACCGGTCCGGGCGAAACTCACCGACGAGCCCCTTCCGGGCTTTGCGGTGGACGCCACGGACCTCGATACGGCGCTCGCCCGCGAGGACGCCGGTTTCGCCATCGCTACGTCGCGACACGGCGACCGGCTCGACGCCGGCCGACTGGGTCGGCTGATCGGGCAGATACGCTCGGGTGCCACCGAGCACGACGCGTCCACGCGCGGAGCCGAGCCGTCGATGTCAGTCGCGTTCGGCGCACCCGAGCGCGGACTGGCGGAGATACTCGACGTCGACGCGGCCGTCGCGGCCGCCGAGGAGACCGACGAGGCGAGTCGGTTCGACCGCTGGCTGAATGCGATTCCGAACCAGGGCAGCGAGGTCGTCCGAACGGAGGAAGCGGTGTTCGCGACCCTCGCCTGCCTGACCCTCACGGAGTGAGACAATGCCACAACCAGACAGACCACGCAAAGGCTCGCTGGGCTTTAGCCCCCGCAAGCGTGCGGCAGACGAGACGCCGCGCTTCGGGAGTTGGCCCGACGACGACGGCCAGCCCGGGCTGCAGGGCTTTGCCGGCTACAAGGCCGGCATGAGCCACGTCGTCATGATCAACGACGAACCCGACTCCCCGCGCGAGGGCATGGAGGAGACCGTCCCGGTGACGGTCGTCGAAACCCCGCCCATGCGGGTGGTCGCCCTGCGAGCCTACGAAGACACGGCGTACGGCGCGCGTCCGCTCACGGAGGTCTGGGCCGACGGGTTCCACCCGGAACTCGACCGGGCCCTGGACCTGCCCGAGAGCCACGACGCCGACGCCGCGGAGGAACAGATTCGCGACGCACTCGCCGCCGGTGACCTGGCGGACGTCCGTGCGATCACGCACACCGTCCCCGACGACCTGGCGGGCGTGCCCAAGAAACGACCCGACGTGATGGAGAACCGCGTCGGCGGCGGCTCCATGGCCGGGCGCGTCGAGTTCGGTCTCGACCAGGTCGGCGAGGAGTACACTGCCACCGACGTGTTCCGCGCCGGCG
Organism: uncultured Halobacteriales archaeon; assembly: GCA_964471665.1. Taxonomy (GTDB): domain Archaea; phylum Halobacteriota; class Halobacteria; order Halobacteriales; family Haloarculaceae; genus SW-9-67-25. Next base: position 8,602 of record CAYYHG010000056.1, read on the forward strand.
AGTACGCCGACGTGGCGGGCGTCACGACGGGCAAGGGCACCCAGGGGCCAGTCAAGCGATGGGGCGTCCAGAAACGCAAGGGCAAACACGGCCGCCAGGGCTGGCGCCGACGCATCGGCAACCTCGGCCCGTGGAACCCCTCGCGGGTCCGGTCGACGGTCCCCCAGCAGGGCCAGACCGGCTACCACCAGCGGACCGAACTCAACAAGCGGCTGATCGACCTGGACGACGAGGACGTCACCGTCGACGGCGGCTTCGTCAACTACGGCGAGGTCGACGGCCCCTACGCGCTGATCGAGGGCTCGGTCCCGGGTCCCGCGAAGCGGCTCGTCCGCCTGCGCCCGGCGGTGCGTCCGAAAGACCAGCCGCGCCTCGACCCCGAGGTGCGGTACGTCTCGCAGGCAACCAACCAGGGACAAGGATAACATGCAGGTACCAGTACGCGACCTGGACGGCGAGGACGCGGGAGAACTCGACCTCCCGGAGGTCTTCGAGACCCAGTACCGCCCGGATCTGATCCGGCAGGCCGTCCTCGCTGCCCAGGCAAACAGAAAGCAGGACTACGGCACAGAAGAGTACGCGGGCATGCGCACGCCGGCCGAGTCGTTCGGCAGCGGGCGCGGCATGGCCCACGTGCCACGCGAAGGTGGCCAGGCCCGTCGCGTCCCCCAGGCCGTCGGCGGCCGGCGGGCGCACCCGCCGAAGCCAGAGACGGACCGCTCGCTCGACATCAACGACAAGGAGCGCAAACTGGCCATCCGCTCGGCCATCGGCGCGACAGCGGACGCCGACATCGTCGCCGGGCGCGGTCACGCCTTCGACGAGGACCTCGCGTTGCCAGTCGTCGTCGAGGACGCCTTCGAGGAGCTGACCAAGACCGCGGAGGCGGTCGAGACACTGCAGGCACTCGGTGTGTACGCCGACGTGGAGCGTGCCGACGAGACGAAGATCAGGGCCGGCCAGGGATCGAGCCGCGGTCGCAAGTACCGGCGGCCGACGTCGGTGCTGTTCGTGACCAGCGGAGACCCATCGCGGGCCGCCCGCAACCTCGCGGGCACGGACGTGACGACCGCACGGGAGGTCGACGCCGAGGACCTGGCGCCGGGCGGCCAGCCGGGCCGGCTGACAGTCTGGTCAGAGAGCGCACTCGCGGAGGTGGCCGACAGATGACAGTCAAATACCCCTACGTCACAGAGAAGGCGGTCGACAAGATGGACTTCCAGAACAAGATGCAGTTCATCGTCGACATCGACGCCGCAAAGCCCGAGATCGCCGAGGCGATCGAAGAGCAGTTCGACGTGACTATCAGGAACGTGACGACGATGGTGACGCCACAGGGCGAGAAGAAAGCGACCGTCCAGCTCTCCGAGGACGAGGACGCACAGGAGATCGCCTCCAGAATCGGGGTGTTCTGACGATGGGACGACGCATCCAGGGCCAGCGGCGCGGTCGCGGGTCGCCCACGTTCCGGGCGCCCTCGCACCGCTACAAGGCCGAACTCTCCCACCGGACGGTCGAAGACGGCGACGTCGTCGCCGGGACGGTGGTCGACATCGAACACGACCCCGCCCGGTCGGCGCCGGTCGCGGCCGTCGAATTCGACGACAGCGAGGGACAGAGTCCCTCTGGCAGCCGGACGGGGTCCGGCGACGGCGACCGCCGGCTGGTGCTCGCCCCGGAGGGCGTCGGCGTGGGTGACGACATCCAGGTCGGCGTCTCGGCGGCGATCGAACCGGGCAACACGCTCCCGCTGGCGGAGATTCCGGAGGGTGTACCGGTCTGTAACGTCGAGGCCAACCAGGGCGACGGCGGAAAATTCGCCCGCGCCTCGGGCGTCAACGCGACGCTGATGGCCCACGAACGCAACGCGGCGGTGGTCCAGTTGCCCAGTGGCGACGTGAAACGGCTGGATCCGCAGTGCCGGGCGACGATCGGCGTGGTCGCCGGCGGCGGCCGGACGGAGAAGCCGATGGTCAAGGCCGGCAACAAGTACCACAAGGCGCGGGCCCGCGGGATGAAGTACCCGACGGTCCGCGGCGTGGCGATGAACGCCGTCGACCACCCGTTCGGTGGCGGCGGCCGCCAGCACCCCGGCAAACCCAAGTCGATTTCGCGGAACGCACCCCCGGGACGGAAGGTGGGGGACATCTCCTCGCGGCGCACCGGCCGCGGTGGTAACGAATGAGTTCCGACTACCAGATCGGCCACGAGGGCGAGTTTACCTACCGTGGCCACACGCTAGACGAGTTGCAGGAGCTGGACGTCGAAGAAGTCGCGGAACTGCTCCCCGCACGCCAGCGGCGAACCATCGAACGCGGCCTGTCGGTCGAACACGAGAAACTCCTCGAAGCCGCGCGCCAGGCCGACCCCGAGGAGACCGCGAACGACCCGATCCGGACACACCTGCGGGACATGCCGATCCTCCCGGAGATGATCGGGATCACGTACGCAGTCCACACCGGCCAGAGCTTCGAGCGCGTGAACGTCCAGCCGGAGATGCTGGGCCACTACCTCGGGGAGTTCCAGCTCACCCGGGGGGAGGTCGAGCACGGCCAGGCCGGAATCGGAGCGACACGCTCCTCGAAGTTCGTACCCCTCAAGTAACATGGGAATCAGCTACTCAGTCGACGCGGATCCGGACACGACGGCGAAAGCGATGCTCCGGGAGCGTCAGATCAGCCTCAAGCACAGCAAGGCCCTCGCCCGCGAGATCAAGGGCACGACAGCCAGCGAGGCTGTCGCCTATCTCGAGGCGGTCGTCGAGGGCGATCAGCCGGTCCCGGTCAAACAGCACAACGCCGGCGTCGGCCACCGGAGCGACATCGACGGCTGGGACGCCGGCCGGTACCCCGAAAAGCCCGCCGAGGCCTTTCTGGACCTGCTGGAGAACGCGGTCGGGAACGCCGAGCAACAGGGATTCGACGGCGAGCAGATGGCGATCATGCACGTCGCACCCCACAAGGTGGGCGAGAGCCGCGGCCGCCAGCCCCGAGCGATGGGCCGGGCCTCGGAGTGGAACACCCCCGAGGTCGACGTCGAGTTGATCCTCGAGGAGGGAGGTGAGTAGATGGCCGACGAACAGCAGTTCATCGAGGAAGGCCTCCAGCGGACCCAGATCGACGAGTTCTTCGCAGACGAGCTGGGCCGGGCCGGCTACGGCGGCATGGAGATTGCCAAGACGCCGATGGGCACACAGATCGTCCTCAAGGCCGAGAAGCCGGGCATGGTCATCGGCAAGGGCGGGAAGAACATCCGCAAGATCACGGACACCCTCGAGACGGAGTTCGACCTCGACGACCCGCAGGTCGACGTCCAGGAGGTCGACGAACCGGACCTGAACGCCCGGATCGTTGCCGACCGCCTGGCCAACGCCCTCGAACGTGGCTGGTACTTCCGGAAGGCCGGCCACACGACCATCGACCGCATCATGGAAGCCGGCGCGCTCGGTGCCGAGATCGTCCTCTCGGGGAAGGTGACGGGCGCACGCTCGCGCGTCGAGAAGTTCAACCGCGGGTACATCAAGCACAACGGCGAACCCGCAGAGGAGATCGTCGACCACGGGGTCGCGACAGCGGTGATGAAACTCGGCACCATCGGCGTGCAGGTCAAGACCATCCCGCCCGACGCCGAACTCCCCGACGACTTCGAGATCTACGAGGACGTCGACGTCTCCGAGTACGTCGAGAAGGCCGAGGGGATCGACGAGTTGCTCGCGGGCGAACCCGACGAAGACGGCGAACCCGCTGTCGGCGCTCCGCCCGAAGGTGAGGCCGCCGACGCCGAGGCCCCGGCACCCCCGGAGGGGGCCGGCGAACCCGACGCCGCAGCGGAGTCGGTCGAGGAAGAGGTCATCGAAGAGGTCGTCGAGGAAGACCAGGCAGCAACCGGAGAGTCCGACGCCGAAGAGGAACTCGACGACCTGGCCGCGGACGTCGAGGCGGAACTCGACGAGGACACAGAGGCACAGGCCGAGGAACTGATCGAGGAGATGGACGAGGAGGGTGACGGGGAATGACGATCCTCCACCCGGAAGAGATCAGGGACATGACGCCGGCCGAACGGCAGGCCGAACTCGAGGACCTGGAGACGGAGTTGCTCAACGACGAGGCGGTGAAGGCGGCCGGCGGGATGCCCGAGAACCCCGGCCGGATCAAGGACCTCCGGCGGACCATCGCCCGCATCAAGACGATCCAGCGGGAAGAAGACGACGTGGCTGTCGGGGAGGGCGAGTGATGCTGACGCCCGAGACGCTCCCGCGGCACGAACTCGTTGGTCTCGACGCCGAGGTGATCGAGGCGTCCAATCCCACCCTCGTCGGCGTCAGCGGCGAGGTGACCGCCGAGACGACGAAGACGCTCGGAATCGAACGACGCGCGGGCGGCGAGGCCGGGAGCGGTGAGACTCGGGTAGTCACCGTGCCGAAAGCCGGGGCGACGTTCGCGTTCGCGCTGCCCGACGGGACGACCGTCAGCGTCGAGGGCGAGCGCCTCGTCGCGCGGCCGGCCAGACGCACGGAACACACAGGTGATTCACAATGGCGCTAGGACTGAACGTACAGAAACCGGAGGAGACGTGTACAGACGAGAACTGCCCTTTCCACGGGACACTGTCCGTGCGGGGCCAGACCATCGTCGGGGACGTCGCCTCCACCGAGATGGACAAGAGTGTTGTCGTCGAGCGCGAGTACGACGTGAAGGTACCCAAGTACGACCGCTTCATGAAGCGGCGCAGCCGGATTCCGGCCCACGCACCCCCGTGCATGGACCTGGAAGAGGGCGACGAGGTCACGATCGCGGAGACACAGCCGCTCTCGAAGACCAAAAGCCACGTCGTCGTGAGCGTGGCCTCGGACGAGGCCACGGTACTCGCGAGCGGCGCGAGCCGCGAGCAGGGAGGTGACGAGTGATGGAGGCGCTGAACGCCGACGTGACGCCCGGCCTCGAGAAGGGGTCGCTGGTGACGTGTGCCGACAACACTGGCGCACGCGAGCTGAAGATCGTCAGCGTCGACGGCTACTCGGGGACGCACAACCGGCACCCGAAGGCCGGCCTGGGTGACAAGGTGACCGTCTCGGTCACCAAAGGGACCCCGGAGATGCGCCGGCAGGTGCTCAACGCCGTTGTCGTCCGCCAGCGGAAGCCGATCCACAGGCCGGACGGCACGCGCGTGAAGTTCGAGGACAACGCCGCCGTCATCGTCGACGAGAACGACGACCCCCGGGGAACGGAACTCAGGGGCCCCATCGCACGCGAGGTCGCAGAACGGTTCGGAAGCATCGCGTCAGCAGCTACCATGATAGTATGAGCAAGCAACCACGCAAACAACGGAAACAGCAAGCCGAGGCCCCGCTCCACGAGCGCCACTCGCAGGTCCGTGCGACGCTGTCGGCGGATCTCCGCGAGCAGTACGGCCAGCGATCGGTCCGGGTCAACGAGGGCGACACCGTCGAGGTGATGCGCGGCGACTTCGCCGGCGAGGAGGAGTCGGTCATCCGCGTCGACATGAAAGACGCCGTCGTCCACGTCGAGGACGTCACCCTCGAGACCGCGGACGGCGAGGAGGTCCCGCGTCCGCTGGACGCGAGCAACCTCCGGGTGACGGACCTCGACCTCTCGGACGACGAGCGGCGGGCCCGGCTGGAATCGGAGGAGAAAAGCGCATGAGCAACCACCAGAAACGGCTGTCGGCGCCCAGGCGGTGGCCGATCGAGCGCAAGACCGAGACGTTCACCGTCAAGGCCGACGCCGGCCCGCACGGCGAGTCAGGGGTTCCCCTGCTGGTCGTGTTGCGGGACGTGCTCGGCTACGTCGACTCCCGGAAGGAAGCACGGTACGCGCTGAACCAGAACAACGTCGTCATCAACGGCACGGCCGTCTCCGACGAGGAGCGTCCGGTCGGGATGTTCGACATCCTCGCGTTCGACGAGCGCGAGGAGTACTACCGGGTGTTCCCCGGCGAGGGCGGCCGGCTCGCGCTGACGCCCATCGACGCCGACGCCGCGGGGAGCAAACTCGGCAAGATCGTCGAGAAACGCCACGTCTCCGGCGGCGACGTCCAGGTGACGCTCCACGACGGACAGACGCTGCTGGTCGACGACGAGGCCTACGAACCCGGCGACTCGCTCGTCGTCACGAACGAGGACAGCGAGGCGTCGGACGACGCCCCGGCGGCGAGCGGCGACGAGTCGCGGGGGGGCGAAATCGTCGCCCACTTCGAGTACGAGGTGGGCGCGCTCGTGACCGCCGTCGCCGGCACCCACGCGGGCGAAATCGGCGAAATCGAGGCCGTACAGGTGACCCCCGGCAGCGCCGACAACAACGTCCTCGTCTCCCAGGACGCGGTCGCCGAGGTGGACGCCACCGGCGGGTTCGAGACCATCGAAGGGTACGTGGTCGTCATCGACGAGAACTTCGTCGAGGGCACCGACGAGGAAGCCACTGACGAGGAAGCCGCCGACGTCGGGGAGGAACCCGACGAAGACGAGCCCGAATCGGAAGCCAGCGCGGAACCCGACGAGGGAGGTGACGGGGAATGAGTTCGGAGTCGGAGACGTTCCACGAGATGCGCGAGCCCCGCGTCGAGAAGGTCGTCGTCCACATGGGCGTCGGTCAGGGCGGTGTCGAACTCGGAAACGCCGAGGAGATACTGACCCAGGTCACGGGCCAGCAGCCGGTCCGGACGACAGCGACGGCGACCAAGCCGGAGTTCGACATCCGGGAGGGCGATCCGATCGGCGCGAAGGTGACGCTGCGCGGCGAGGACGCGATCGAGTTCCTCGAGACGTCGCTCGGACTGGTCGCCCTCTCGGTCTCGCAGTTCGACGAGACGGGCAACTTCAGCTTCGGGGTGACCGAACACACGGACTTCCCGAGCCAGGAGTACGACCCGACGATCGGCATCTACGGGCTGGACGTGACGGTCAATCTCGTGCGCCCGGGCTACCGGGTCGCAAAGCGGGACAAGGCCTCGCACCCGATTCCGTCGAGGCACCGACTCGACGTCGGCGACGCGGTCGCGTTCGTCGAGGAGACCTTCGACGTCACAGTGGAGGACGAGCCATGAGCGAGAGCGAACAGGACGAACCGACGGGCGAGCAGGCAGCCAAGCGAACAGAACAGCTCCGGGCGTGCCAGCGCTGCGGGCGCGAGCAGGGACTAGTCGGCAAGTACGACATCTGGTTGTGCCGGCAGTGCTTCCGCGAAGTCTCCCGGGGCATGGGGTTCAAGAAGTACTCATGACGAGCACAGATCCATTCGCCAACGCACTCTCGAGCGTGAACAACGCGGAGAGTGTCGGCCATCTGCGACAGACAGTATCGCCCGCCTCGAACGAGATCGGCAGCGTCCTCGAGGTCTTCTACGACCGCGGGTACATCGACGGCTTCCAGTACGTCGACGACGGCAAAGCCGGCGAGTTCGAGGTCGAACTGAAAGGATCTATCAACGAGTGTGGCCCCGTCAAGCCCCGCTACTCCGCGACAGCCGACGAGTTCGAGAAGTGGGAGAAACGCTTCCTCCCTGCCCGCGACTACGGGACGCTCGTCGTCACGACCTCGCGTGGCATCATGAGCCACTACGAGGCGCGCGAGCGGGGCGTCGGGGGCCAGGTCGTCGCATACGTGTACTAATGACACGAACAGAACTCCAGACACCGGACGAGGTGAGCGCCGAGGTCGACCACCTCGACCTCACCGTCGAGGGACCGAACGGCAGTGTCACGCGCCGCCTGTGGTATCCCGACATCTCGGTCGCAATCGAGAGCGTTCCGGCGACGCCGGAACGGAACGACACCGTCGACGCGGTTGTCATCGAGAGCGACGCCGACGACGCGAAGACGATGTCGACGCTGGGAACCTTCGAGAGCCACGTCAGGAACATGTTCCACGGCGTGACCGAGGGCTGGGAGTACG
>CAYYHG010000057.1:0-16304 GCA_964471665.1 uncultured Halobacteriales archaeon
CCGGTCGTTGAGGCAGGCCACGTTGAGGTGGCCGTCGGCCGTCTCGAAGGTCTGGTAGGGCGCCAGCACTGGGTCCTTGGTGCCCATCCGCGACGGCTCTTCTCCGGCGAACACGTTGCCGGCCTGCTTTGTCAGCCAGGGGAGCGTCGCGTCGAGCATCCCGAGTTCGACGTACTCTCCCTCGCCGGTCAGGGCCCGCCGGTAGAGCGCGCCCACGACCCCGAAGGCCGCCCACATCGCCGTGATGAGGTCCGTCAGGGGGAGGCCGACCTTGACGGGGTCGCCGCCGGCCTCGCCGGTGACGGACATGACGCCGCTCATCCCCTGGACGAGGAGGTCGTAGCCGGGCCGTTCGCTCCAGGGACCGGTCGTGCCGAACGCGGAGATGTCACAGTAGACGAGCTCGTCGTTGCGCTCGCGCAGGTCGTCGTAGCCGACGCCGAGACGGTCGGCGGTGCCGGGCCGGAAGTTCTGGACGAAGACGTCGGCCGCCTCGACCAGGTCGTAGAGGGCCGCCAGTCCGGCCTCGGTCTTGAGGTCGAGTTCGACGCTGCGCTTGTCGTAGTTGACCGTCCAGAAGTACGGCGACTCGCCGTCGATGAACGGCGGCCCAGAGTGGCGGATGTCGTCGCCGACACCCGGACGTTCGATCTTGATGACCTCGGCGCCCTGGTTGGCGAGCATCAGCGAACAGAACCCGCCGGTGACGAACGTCGACAGGTCGACGACCGTTATCCCGTCGAGGAGTCGCTCTGTCATAGCGGGAGGTCGCGGAGCGACGAAAAGTATCTGTCGGTGCCAGTCACCACTCCAGCCCGGCTACTCCTCTGTGAAGGCCACACAGCGGCAGACGCTGGACTCGCCGCCGCGGAACCGCCACGGGAAGGTCCCGATCTGGACGCGCTCGCCGAGCAACTCGGTGGGGACCTGCGCGTTCTCGACGTGGACGATCCCCTCGGGGAACAGTTCGGTGTGCATCAGCTGGTACCCCTCGGGCGGGAAAATCTCGTCCAGGTCGTCGACGCCGAGGTGGTCGGCGGCCTCCGTGGCCAGTTCCGGCCGCACGTCGCGGATGATGGTGTTCATCGGGTGGTCAGCGCTACCACAGTCGAGGATGAGGTAGTTGATGTCTTTCTCTCGACACCACTCCGCGAACTCGAGGTTCGGGCCGGGGTGTTTGCAGAAGAACCGGTGTGGGTCGGCCTCCTCGCGGTGCCAGGCGTACTTCTGGTAGCCCGTGTGCACGAACAGGATGTCGCCCTCGCGGACGTCGGCCGCGTCCTCGATCATGTCGCTGGTGTAGACGTCGTAGTCCCCGACGCGGTCGGAGATGTCCGCCACGACGGCGTCCCCGACGAGTTCCTCGAGGGGCATCGACTCGATGTCCCGCCCGCTGGCGACGAAGTGTTTCTCGCCGTCGAGGTGGGTCCCCGTGTGGTTCATGAACTCGATTTTCTGCCCGTTGACCTTCTCGGTGTCCAGGCTCTTCTCGTACCACACCTTCGGGTTGTCGTAGGTCGGCCACGCCGGCGTGTCCCCCGACCACGGCTGGGTCAGGTCGTACATCTCGTAATCGTCGAGCATACACCCGCAGTTCTGGCGACTGCCAAATCAAGGTTTGGATACGGACCGCACCCCGCCGCTACGGGAGTCCTCCGACCGCCACGCAGTGTCGGCCGACGCCGGCGGTGCGTTCTGTATCGTGGGACACGTTCGGTTCGTACCGGTCACCAGTTTCGCCGATCCGCGAGCGTTCTGGCAGGTAGGACGACCCGTCGAGCCCGGCGGTGCCAGCTCTCGCCGGTGACCCGGCCGGACCGGCAAGATTACACCGATATGACTGTAACTCGGCCGGCACGTCGGGTCCAGTCGAGACCGTTCTGTGTGGCTGAACGACAGCCGACCGTTACGCCCGGACCCGCCGTCAGCGTCAGGAGTACGTGAGGTTCAGTTCGACCACGCTGGCGGCGTCGGCAACCTTCGCGGGGAACTCCTCGCGAAAGCGGTCGTCGTGAACGCGACTCGACGGGCCGGCGAGGCTCACCGACCCGATGACTGCGTCGCCGTCGTGGATGGGGGCCGCGACGCTCCGAAGGCCGTCGAGGCGCTCCTGGTCGTCGAACGCGACGCCCGCGTCGGCGATGGTCTCCAGTTCCGCGAACAGGTCGGCGCGGTCTGTGAGAGTGTTGTCGGTCAGGGCCGGGAGGCCGCGCCGGTCGACGATCTCGTCGACGCGCGAGTCTGGCAGACCGGCGAGGATTGCTTTGCCCAGGGCCGCCCCGTGGAGATAGATCCGCTGGCCAGTGTAGCTGTCGATGTGGACGGATCCCTCGCCCTCGGCGCGGTGGAGGAACACCCCCAGACCGTGTTCCTCGACCAGCAGCGCCGAAATCTCGCCGGTCGCCTCGGCCAGTCGGTTCACCTCCCCGCGGGCGGCCTCGTAAACCGCGTGGTAGTCCCGGGCTTTCGCCCCCAGTTCGAGGAACCGACAGCCCAGCCGGTACTCTCCGCCCTCGTTGACCACGTACTCGCCGGCCTCGAGCGTCTTCAGGTGGTTGAAGACAGTGCTGCGCGGCATGTCGAGGTCGGCCGCCAGGGCCGTCACGCCCACCGTGTCCTGTCCGCGGAGCGCCTGGAGAATCGCGAGGGTCCGTTCGACCGCGTTGACCGGGACGTTGTCCGACATACGTCGCCTGTGTGTGCCAGCGACAAAACAGTTTCCCACATCGCGGGACACGCTCCGCCTCCGACGAGTGTGTCACCGGTTGTCAAGCGCTGCGTCCCACGACGCAGGACACTCGGACAGTCGAGAGGCGGCGGCCAGACACCACCACCCGGCCCGGGCACGAGGCCGCTGGCAACAGGAGTCTGGCCCCCGGCAGTGTGGCGTCGCTTGCTCCGTGGGGCTTCGAAAAGCGGGGACGTGGCTACTCCGCCGGGACGCCGTCGTCGTACCGCGGGAGGTAGTCTCGGCCGCCCTTCTCGACCTCGAGGTGGCCCTCCTCGACGACGACTTCGCCGCCGACGATGGTGTGGGTCGGCAGGCCGGTCAGTTCGTCGCCGTGGAAAGTCGAGTAGCGCGGTTCCATCGTGTGGTAGAAGTCGTCGTCGACGACCGCCGACTTCCCGAGGTCCACGACGACCATGTCGGCGTCGGCACCCTCGACGAGCGCGCCCTTGCGGGGGTAGAGCCCCCAGCGTTTCGCGTTGTTCTCGGCGCAGACCTCGACGAGTCGCTCCATCGAGATCCGGTCCTCGTTTACCCCCTCGCTCATCATGGCCGGCAGGAAGTACTCGATGCCGTTGTTGTCGCCGGGGATGGCCGCCCACATGTCGCCGTACTTGCCCGCTTCTTTCTCCTTGAACGGTTTCTTGTGGGGACAGTGGTCCGTGCCGGCGTAGTCGACGACGCCCTCGCGGAGCCCCTGCCAGAGTTTGTCGACGCTGTCCTGTTCGCGCAACGGCGGGGAGATCTTGCCCCAGACACCCAGGTCCTCGTCGTTGGTGTGTGCGAGGAACGCGGGCAGCGTCTCGGCGCTGATGTCGACCCCCTGCTGTTGGTAGCGCCGGCAGATGTCGACCCCCTCGCCGGTGCTCATGTGGACGATGTACGAGGTGGAGTCGGTGAACTCGGTGAGCTTGGCGATGGACTCGATCTGCATCGCCTCGGTGATGTTGGGCGAAGCCTCGGTCCAGGCCTGCAGGTCGTTGCGTCCCTCCTCCTCGAGGTCCTGGCGCAGCTCGTAGGCGAGGTCCTCGTTCTCTGCGTGGAACATCACCACGCCGCCGTCGATGTCCGCGACCTCCTCGAGCAGTCGGTAGACCCGTCCCGCGTCGGAGTGTTCGATCCCCAGCTCCGGCGAGGCGTGCTTGTACCAGTTGTAGAATATCTTGAACGACCGGACGCCCGCCCCGGCCAGGGCGCCGACCTCGTCGAAGTGTGGTTGCTTGTGGATGATGGCGTGGTAGGCAAAGTCGATGTAGGAGTTCTCCTCTCCCGTCTCGACGAAGTAGTCCATGTCGGGGACGTAGGGGTCGGGCTGGAGGAGGAAGTTCACGACGGTGGTGACCCCGCCGTGGACGGCGCCACGCGTCTCGGTCTCGAAGTCGTGGGCCAGCCCCTCGTGGTAGTCGAACTCGTAGCGGGAGAGCCCCCAGTGGACGTGCGGGTCGATGAAGCCGGGAACGAGGAAGTTGCCCTCGGCGTCGATTGTTCGCTCTGCGTCCGGGAGCGACCGGTCGGAACCGACCGCGACAATCTCGCCGTCGTCGGCCGCGACGCCGCCGACGAGTGTCCGGCTGGGGGTAACGACGCGTGCGTTGACCACGCGGAGGTCTACCGTAGTCATTGTCAGGCTGGTAGATTGGGCGCGGGAACTTAACTCTTCTCTCGGGCAGAACGGCGCTCAGTACCACCGCGGTGACGCCGCCGGCGGTGAGTCCAGAGGTGGCGAGGATCCGGACGCCTGGTACTGTCACTGTACTTCGAGACCCGTCACCTCCGCGAGCCGTTCGTGACACTCGCCGGGTTCGACCGGATTGACCGCCAGCGGCTTGGGGCGGCCCTCGACGTGGATGAGCAGTTCGTACCGACTCCTGTAGGTTCGTACGAAACTCCAGACCCCGATGGCGCCGAAGACGATTCCAACCTGGGTGTTCCGGGTGGCTGCGACGAACGTGCCGACCGCAACCAGAACGACGCTCATGACGGCCAGGTCCCACTCCAGGGTCCTGAGCGAGAGCTGCGTGACGTTCGCGTACCTGATCTTGACCCGCTCGTCGTCGCGCTGGACGAAGATGGCGTCGTCGCCGTAGCCGATCCAGCCGCCGTCCCGGAGTGCCATCCGCGTGAGCGTGACTTCTCCGGCCTCGTCGGCCTCACTCCGGTCCATGTGTCGGCGACGCCCAGTGGTCACCTGGAGGTTGCGGGCGGTGGTCGCGACGTCCCGCAGAGACTGGTGTGAGTCACTATCAGTCGTCCGCGACGTCGGCACCACCGGAGTCGTCACCGGAGATGAGGCGCTCGTGGAACGGCGTGAACGCGTCTTCGTCTTCGGTGATCTCCTCCCAGGCGGTCAGGCCGCGTTCGTCCCGGGTCCCGGGAATCGTGTTGTCGAGGATGAACGCGGCGAGGCCGCCGACCGCTATCTCGGTACCCATGACGATGCCGATCGTGTCCGCCACCGCGGTGATACCGAGCACCGACCCGAGGACCGGAACCTGCGAGAGTCCCGCCTCCAGGGTCGTCTCCGCCGCCTGGACGTTCGAGATGTACTGTGGGATCGACAGCCCCGCGAACAGGCCGAACCCGAGGACGAAGACGTTCCGGTTCTGGTTCAGATCGGCGTGCTGGAGCTGGGAGAGCCCCACGCCGACGATCTGTGCGAACATCGCGAGGAAGAGCCCCCCGACGATCGCGTTGGGGATCGTCGTCACGAACGCCCCGAAGTAGCCGACGAAGCCGACCAGGATCATCACGACGGCGCCGACCTGGACGACGTACCGGGAGGCGACCCGCGTGATCCCGATGGCGCCGATGTTCTCGGTGTAGGAGGTCGATCCGTTCCCGGTGCCCATGACGCCGGCGAAGACGTTTCCGAGCCCCTCCATGCCCAGCCCGTGGTTGACCCGCTTGGAGTTGGGCGCCCCCTCGCCGGCCATCCGCGCGACCGAGTGGTAGTCTCCGAAGCTCTCGATCACCGACGCGAGCATGCCGGCGATCATCCCCGCTGCGAACGCCGGGGTGAAAAGCGGCGGTCCCCACTGGAACGGGGTGATGACACGGACCGGCGGCGCGCTCGCGATCTGTCCGAGGCTCACCAGATTCGCGACGCCCGCCACCGACAGGAGTACCGCCACCAGGTACGCCGCTCCCAGGCCCAGCAACACCGGAAACAGTTTGAATACCCTGGAGTAGCTGTCGACGTACTGGGAGAACAACACGATGAGGACCAGCGTCAGCCCGACCAGATACCAGTTGTTCGACGCGCTGGTGATCTGCGGGACCCCGATCAGCGCGAGTCCGATCAACGTGATGACGACTGCAATCACGAGCGGACCCATGTACCGCTTGAGGTACCCGAAGACGCCGAGATAGCCGATCAGTACCTCGATCCCACCCGCGATGATGATCGCACCCTGCAACTCGCGGATCATCACCGTCGGCGCGGCGTCGCTGGCCGCGAGGACGCCGATGATCGCCAGCGCCGGCCCCAGCATCGAGAACGTACCGCCCTGGACAATCGGATACCGGTTGCCGATGGTCGTCTGAGCGAGGGTCGCGACCCCCGACACCACGAAGAACGTGGCGACGAGCTGTGCCGTCTGCGAGGCGTTGAACCCGATTGCGCCAGCCAGCACGAGCGGGATGGCGATTGTCGACCCGACCATCGTGAGCCAGTGCTGGACGCCCAGCAGTACTGACTCGCCCAGCGGCGGTTTGTCTTCGACACCGTACTCGACCATACTCTCCCCGCCGTCCGTCGCAACTTCGCGGTCACCGTCTGCCATCGATGCCCCTCCGACTGTCTTTGGTATCGCGTCTCACGGCTTTCTACCCTCAGTATCCATATCTGTGATGAGGAACATAAAGGTAGTGATTGGTACAAGTATGCACGTGGGACCGGAACCGCTCGTGATCACCAACGGCGTCGCTACCGGTGGAAGTCGACTGTCCTCGGTTCGTCCGCCCGCAACACCGTCGTCTCGCCCGGGTCGGTCCGCGCGATGGGCTCGCCATCCCGGAGAACGAGCGTCCGTGGAGCACGCGTCCGGAGCGCGTCGAACGGCGTCGGGCTGTCGAAGACCACGAGCGAGCCCTCGTTGCCCTCTGCGAGGCCGTAGCCCGTTGCGCCGAAGACCTCTGCGTTTGCCCCGGTCAGCATCTCCCACAGCGCCGGAACGTCGCCGCGGCCTGCCATGTGAGCGTAGTGGACGAGAATGAACGCTGCGTCCAGCGGGTCCGCGACGCCGTAGTGGTACCAGGGGTCCATCACCGAGTCGTGGCCGACGCCGACGGTCACACCGGCTGCCCGGAGCTGGTCGATCCGCGTGTGACCCCGCCGCCGCGGGTAGTCGTCGTGGGACCCCTGGAGAACGGAGTTGTCGGGCGGGTTCGTGACGACACTCACGCCGCTGTCGGCCAGTAGCGAAACGAGCTTGTCGGCGTAGGCGTTGGTGTACGAGTGCATCGCGGTCGCGTGGCTCGCAGTGGTCCGGTCGCCGACGTCCCGTTTCAGGGCCTCGCTCGCGAGGACCTCGGTGAACCGCGACCCGGGGTCGTCCGTCTCGTCGATGTGCAGGTCGAGGGGTCTGTCGTGGCGCTCGGCGACGTCGCAGGCCAGTTCGACGCTCTTGACGCCGTCCTCGCGGGTGTGCTCGTTGTGGGGAATCGCGCCGACGACGTCGGTTCCCATCCCGACCGCCTCGCGGAACAGGTCCTCGTGGGCGTCGCCGGTGAACAGTCCGTCCTGCGGGAATGCGACGACCTGGAGGTCGACGAGGTCCGAGACGCGGTCGCGCACCTCCAGCAGGGCCTCCACGGTCGTCAGCGTCGTCTCCGTCGTGTCGGCGTGTGTGCGGACGCGCGTGACGCCGTGGGCCGCGTACCACTCGACGGTTCGCGTTGCACGGTCGACGATGTCTTCGGCCGCGATGTCGTCCTTGTAGTCGGCCCAGATGTCGATCCCTGCTGCGAGGGTGCCCGGGTCGTTCCAGCGGGGGTCGCCCGCTGTCCCCGTCGCGTCCAGGTGCAGGTGCGGTTCGATCAAGGGCGGGGTCACGAGCCGGCCCGAGGCGTCGTAGCGTCGGTCGGCCGGGAACGCGTCGGGGTCGCCCTCGCCGGCCGGGACGAGCCTGTCCACGGTACCGTCCCGCACCTCGATATCGACCGCCTCGCCCGAGAGCGTCCGTCCGTCGCTGACGATGTACTCGCTCATAGGTGGTGTGGGCTCATGAACGACAAATAGCTGTCGGCGGGCCGGTGCTCGTACTGTCGGCTCCGAGCGCGCGAGCACTGTCGATAGTGATTGCTGTAAGCCATTACCGGATTGACCGCAGGACGTGACGCGGTCAAAACGGTAAATCGTTGGTGTCGTTCGCAACATTGGTGCACAATGCTGACTTTTAAGTCGAGACACTGCGGGTGTAGTGAGCATGGCGTCGAAAGAACAGTCACTCTGGCGACGATTCACGTTCGGAGACGAGAACCTCCCCGATCCAGACTACCCGATCGACCACGTGCCGGGAGACGAACGGAAGGGACTGGCGAGCATCTCGGCTGTGTTACTCGGGTTCGTGTTCTTTGCCGGGACGCTGTGGGCCGGGGCCGACGTCGGCGCCGCGATGGGTTTCGGGCCGATGCTGGCCGCGATGGGCGTCGGGTACGCCATCCTCGGCGTCTACGTGGCGGCACTGTGTGGCATCGCCGCGAAAGCGGGGCTCACGACGGTGTTGCTCTCGCGGTACAGTTTCGGATCCTGGGGGGCGAAGTTCGCCGACCTCCTCCTGGGCGGAACACAGGTCGGCTGGTTCGGCGTGACGATTCCGCTGATCGCCGTTCCGACGGCGAAGTTCTTCGGGGTCAACACGCCGACGTTCACCACCGCGCTCATTCTCGTGTGGGGGCTGTTGCACCTCGCGACGGCCTACTTCGGCTACGAGGGCATGGAACGCCTGTCGTTCGTGGCGGTGCCGGTTCTCGTGGTGGTGGGCCTCCTCTCGATTGTCATCGCGGTCGGCGAGGTCGGCGGTGTGTCCGGCCTCTTCGCGAGCACGGGCACCGGTGGGATGGGCTTCGCCGCGGCGGTCACTATCGTGGTCGGCACGTTCATCAGCGGCGGCACGCAGGCACCCAACTGGGCGCGGTTCGCCGCCGACACCCGCGTCGGGTTCTGGGCGGGGCTGATCGCCTTCCTCGTCGGGAACGGCTTTCTGTTCGTCTCGGGGGCCGTCGGCGGATCAGTCTACGACGTGACGCCCGCGGGCGACCTCTACGAGGTGCTGGCCGCACAGGGGCTGGCGGCAGTCGGCCTGATTGCGCTGATTCTCAACATCTGGACCACCAACGACAACGCCGCCTACGCGTTCGGCGTGGCCGGGAGCGAGGCCTTCAGCTTCGACCGCAAGCGGCCGTTCATCCTCGGGGGCGGGGCCATCGGGATCGTCCTCGCGCTCGTCGGCGCCGACAGCCTCCTGCTCCCGTGGCTGTCGACCCTCGGCCAGTACATCCCCCCACTCGGTGGGGTCATCATCGCCGACTTCCTGCTGTGCTGGCGGATGGACGTTCCGCGCATGGAGGACGTCGAGTTCACAGGCGTGCGCTGGATCGCTGTTCTGGCCTACGTTGTCGGCGCTGTGGTCGCTATCTTCACCGCAGGCCAGTTCGTTCCCGGCGTCGCTGCCCCGCAGGTGCTGCCGGGGCCCGCCGGTGCGGCCCTGAATGGGCTGATCGCCGCCTTTGTCGTCCAGACGGTCGCCTACTACGGCCTCGAGGAGCAGGGACTGTTCCCGGGCCACGACGTCGAGAGCGGCGCCGAGCACCTGTAGGCTGTGGGTCCTCCGTGGCGGTTCCGGCACGGCGACGAAACTTATTTTACGCTGTTGGCGCTCGGTGGGATATGGTCTCCAAACCCGAGTACGGCGTCCGCGCAGACCTGGGCGTCCGGGTCGAGACGCGGGACGGAACGGAACTCGCGACCGACGTCTACCGGCCGGCCGACCCCGAGACCGGCGAACCGCTCGCGGAACCGCGACCGGCGCTGCTGGACCGGACCCCCTACGACCGGACCGGCGGCCGGTTGCGCCACGGCGAGTGGTACGCCTCCAGAGGCTACGTCGTCGCTATCCAGGACGTCAGGGGCCGGTTCGACAGCGACGGCGACTTCTACATCCACGTCGACGAGGCCGAGGACGGGGCAGACACCGTCGAGTGGCTCGCGAGCCGCGAGTACTGCGACGGCCAGGTGGCGACACTGGGCACCTCCTACGGCGCCTGGGTGCAGAACGCGCTGGCGACACAGGACCCGAACGGACTTGCCGGGATGTTCGTCAACATGGGCGCGGCCAACGGCCGGGAGAAGACCTTCCGGCACAACGGCGCCTTCGAGTTGCGCTGGCTCTGCTGGGCGCTGACCCTCGGGGCTGGTTTCGCCCACGAGTCACTCGCCGACCCCGACGTCCAGCAGCGGTTCGCCGACGTCGACGTCCGCGAGGTCCTGCAGGACGGCCCGATCGAGCGCGGCGAGACCCCCCTCGCTGAACTCCCCGGCTACGAGGAGTGGGTCTTCGATATCATGGAGACCGGCAGCGCCAGCGACGACCTCTGGCGGAGTCCGGGCGTCAACTTCGAGCGGTACTACGACGACTCCGCGGACGTGCCCACCGTCTACTCCGGCGGGTGGTACGACTCCTACACCGGCGCGACCTGTGACAACTTCGTCGGCCTCGCCGACCGGACCGACGCGGACCACTACCTCCTGCTCGGTCCGTGGACACACCTGGCTCGGTTGCCGGGCGGCCACGACCACAGCGAGGCGCTGCTCTTTCCGCCCCTGACCTGGGAACACCCCACCGCCGGCGACGTCGCCTTCGGGGAGGCGGCAATCAGAGAGTACCGCGAGACCCGGCTGCGGTTTTTCGACCACTACCTGCGCGGCGGCGACGGGTGGGCCGACCAGCCACGCGTCGAGTACTTTCTGATGGGGACCGGCGACGGTCACCGCACCGGGGACGGCCGTCTGTTCCACGGCGGCGAGTGGCACAGCGCAGCCGAGTGGCCGCCTGCGGAAACGGAGATGACGCGGTTTTACACCCACGGGGACGGCACGCTCTCGACTGAGCGGCCACAGGGGAGCGCGTCGACGACGTTCGCGTTCGACCCCGAGGACCCGGTGCCGACCATCGGGGGCAACACGTCGTCGTACCTGACCTACGAACCCCGCGAGGAGTCCGTCCGGGCCTATCCACTGGGCGACCGCAACATCGTCGACTTCGCGGGTCGGGGCGGGTACGACCAGCGGACCGACGAGGGAACGTTCGGCGCGTCCCCGCCGTACGGCCCCCTGGCCGACCGCGAGGACGTCCTCGTCTTCCGCACGCCGCCCCTCTCCGAACCCGTCGACATCGCCGGCCCGATCCGCGTCCGCGTCTACACCTCGACGGACGGCCCGGACACCGACGTCACCGCGAAACTGATCGACGAGTACCCGGACAGCGAGAGCTACCCCGAGGGGTACGCGCTGAACCTCTCGGATTCGATCTGCCGCGGCCGGTACCGCGGGTACAGGGACGAGCCCGACCTCCTGGAACCCGGTGACGTCTACGAGTTCTACGCGGAGCCCTACGACACCGCCAACCGGTTCGAGGCTGGCCACCGGATCCGCCTCGACATCTCCTCGTCGAACTGGCCGCGGTTCGACGTCAACCACAACACCGGCGGGCCACTCTACGGCGGCGACGAGACGCGGGTGGCCGAGAACACGGTCTATCACGGCGGGGAGTCCCCGACCCACGTCGAACTACCAGTTCTGTCGACCGATTAGCCCACGAATATTTCAAGTGGAAAAGCTTATGCACACAACGGTTTTTAGTTGTGGTGATGCGATACGAGACACTCCTCGAACGGACGGTCGACGAGTGGGAGGACGGGTACGGTGTCGTGCAGATCGTCAGCCCGGAGTCCTCCGAGGAGAACGAACTCCGGTTCTGTTACTACAAGAACGGTGACTTCGTCAACCGGCCGCTGACGGTCGCGCCCGGCGCCGACGTGGCCGAGCGGACCGGCGAGGTGGTGACGACGATGGCCAGTCTCGCGCGGACGTTCACGCCCGAGGAAATCGAGGCGCTGGTCGAGGAACTCGGCGAGGAGAAGGTCCTCGAGCTGTCCGTCCTGATCGAGGAACTGGGGAAGAGTCGCCTCGCGGAGATTCTCGAGGCAACCGCCGACTGATATTACTCACGGGCTTATGACCGGCAGTACGACGCGGGTGTGGCCCAGACCACAAGTATTTTGAGATGGGGTACTTTTGTGCCGGTGGAGGAACGCTGACTGTGGAAATCTCGAATAAACTACTGTGTCTGTTCAGTGCTGAGGTCACACAAGACGGGGATCGGCACGTGATCGAGGTGCCGAAACGTGAGATCGAAACCGGGTCCGTCGATCCATCCGGGATCTACCGCGTTGCGCTCATCCGGGCCGAGGAAACCGGTGGCGACACCGGGGAGACCGCCACGGAACCATCCGACGAGCCCCAGCCACCGGTCGAACCGGGAGAGATCCGCTACGTCGAGATCGAGGACATCGGCAAGCAGGGCGACGGCATCGCACGCGTCGAACGCGGGTACGTCATCATCGTCCCGGACGCCGAGATCGGCGAACGGGTCAAAGTCGAGATCACCGAAGTGAAATCGAACTTCGCCGTCGGTCAGATCATCGACGAGGACGTGTAGGCCTGTTTGGGGGCTGTACCACTCGCTTCTCTGTGACGGCCGCTCTGCCCCGCTGGATCCGCCGCTGGTCGCAAAACGGCGAGCCGTCGTGTGATTTACCGTCTGTACCAAACCGTCTATACGGACGCCGCCCGTTCGTGGGGATATGAGCAAAGCCGCCTCCACGGGGGTGGAGTCACCCACACTCAGTGAGAAACAGCGCCGCATCCTCGCGTACCTCCGCGAGAACGCCGACGAACAGACCTACTTCAAGTCGCGGCTCATCGGCGAGGAACTGGATCTCTCGCCGAAGGAAGTCGGGACGAACATGAGTGCCATCCAGGAGGGCGAGTTCGACCTCGAGGTCGAGAAGTGGGGCTACTCCTCGAGTACGACCTGGATGGTCACCAGCTAGTACAGCAGGCCGTCGTCGTTTTCGACCATGTAGAGGGTGCGTGCGGCGATGTTGACAGCGTGGTCGCCGACGCGTTCGAGGTCGCGGATCGTGAGCAGCAGGCGGTGGACGTCTCCCATGAGCCGCTGGATCTCGGACTCGGAGTCGACGTTCTCGCGCTCGATGAGGTCGCGTGCGACCGCCTCGGAGGCACGTTCACACATCGCGTCGATCTCGTCGTCGCGGTCGGCGATGGCGTAACACGCCACGGCGTCCTCGTCGGCGTAGGCGTCCATCGCGTCCTCGATCATCTCGACCGTGGCCAGCCCGATCTCCTGGGCGTCGACGTCGGGGAACACGTCCCGCTGGGCTTCCAGCGTGTAGTCGCCGAGGTTGGTAGCCAGGTCGCCG
The DNA here is from genome assembly GCA_964471665.1 of uncultured Halobacteriales archaeon. GTDB lineage: Archaea > Halobacteriota > Halobacteria > Halobacteriales > Haloarculaceae > SW-9-67-25. Next base: position 13,232 of record CAYYHG010000057.1, read on the forward strand.
ACCCGTTCGAGGTCGGTGATGATCTTGAACGAGGCGGCGATAAAGCGCAGGTCGCCCGCGACTGGCTGCTGGAGGGCCAGCAGGTCCACACAGTCGCTCTCGAGGTCGAGGTACATCTGGTTTATCTCGTGGTCTCCCTCGATGACTTCCCACGCCAGTGTCTCGTCTTTCCGCTCGAGCGCGTCCAGTCCCATCCGCAACCGTTCGAGGACGACCTCGCTCATGTAGAGGACGTCCTCGCGCAACTGCGCTAGCTTTTCCTGGAACCCCTCGCGTGGCATGGGTATTGGTGTGCCGTCACGTGGCATGAATGTTGCGTTTACACGGACCACAGTCCGGCTCAGTACAAAAGCGAGTCGTCGGAGTCGGCCATGTAGAGGGTGCGGGCGGCGATGTTGACGGCGTGGTCCCCGACACGTTCGAGATCCCGGAGCGTGAGGAGCAACTGGAAGGCCTCCTCCAGGAGTGTCTCCAGGGTCGGCTCGTCGGGCGCCCGGTCGACCAGTTCCCGGAGGAAGACCTCGGCGGCCCGCTCGCAGAGGCCGTCGACCTCGTCGTCGCGCTCGGCGACGGCGTGACACTGCTCGGGGTCGCCCGACTCGTAGGCCTCCAGGGCGGTCTCGGCCTGGTCGGCGACGAGTTCGCCGATGGTGACGAGGTCCGCGCGGGGCACGAACTCGCGGGACATGCCGATCACGTACCCCCCGAGGTTCATCGCCAGGTCGCCGATCCGCTCCAGGTCCGTGAGTATCTTGAACGTCGCGGCGACGAACCGCAGGTCCCCTGCCACCGGCTGCTGGAGGGTGAAGAGTTCGGTGCAGTCGCCCTCGAGTTCGAGGTACCGCTCGTTGATCTCGTGGTCGCCCTCGAGGACGAACCGCGCACGCTCGCGGTCGCCCGACTCGAGTGCCGCGACCGCGATCCGGAGCCGGTCGACGACGGTCGCGCCGAGGTCGAGAACCGCCTCCCTGAGCGCGTCCATCTCGGCCTGGAAGGAATCGCGTGGCATGGGTGTACGGTCACTGCCCCCCTTCCAGTTCCTCGGCGAGTGCGTGCATGTCCCGGACGTCGTAGGTCGGCTCGACGGCCAGGTCGGTCTCGGCGCAGTGCTCGCGCCGGAGGAACGCGCTGTCGACGCCCGCGCGGCGGGCCGCCTCGACGTCGACCTGGCTGTCCCCGACATAAAGGGCGTTCCGGGTGCCCAGCTCCGAGAGCGCCCGCTCCAGATAGTGGGGGTCGGGCTTCTTGCGCTCGGCGCCCGCGACGGTCGGCTCCCGGCCGTGCACGGTCTCGAAGAAGTCCAGCCCGTAGTACTCGACGAGGAAAGTGACCGTCTCGTGCTGGTTGTTGCTGACCATTCCCAGCCGGGCCTCTATCTCTTCGAGGACCGTGATGTCGTCGTACAGTTCCTTCCCGCCGTCGCGGACGAGGCGTCGCTGGACCGCTGAGGCGCGCTCCTCGCGTCGCCGCCAGAACTCCCCGAAATCGACGTCGGCACCACCGCCGACCGCGTCGACGGTTTCGTGGGGGCCGGCACTCGTCGCGACCGCTCGCTCGACGGCCTCGCGGTCGGGGTCGTAGCCCACGTCACGGAAGGCCGCACAGACCGCGTCCGTGAGGGGGGCGCGGTCAGTCGGTTCGGCGATGACACCGTCGTTGTCGAAGACGACCGCGTCGTACGTCGTCGTGATCCGTTCAGTCATCGGTCCGGGTTGGACCTCTGTCGGGTTTTGTGTTTTCATGCGTCGATCCCGTACACAGACGTCTCGGGGTGGAAATCCAGCCACGCGAACCAGAACATCGCGTTCGCGGGCCCGGCCTGTCCGAGCCGGCGTCCCTCGTGTGGCCCGTCCAGCGCCCGCCCTGTGGGTGCGTCCCAGGTCGATCCGCGCGCGTCCGGCCGTCTCCTATCACGAGGTCCCACCGGTAGAGCAGCCCCGAGACACCGACGGTCGTCTCCGCCCCGTCGACGGTCCGCCGGGCCGTCAGGCTGCTCCCACAGAGCGGACAGAACGTCACCAGCAGTGGCCCGCCGAACGTGTCGTTGACGGCCTCGTGTTCCGAGAGGAGTTTCAGCGGGTAGGCGCGTGCCTCGCCGTCCCGTTCGACGCCGATCACCTCGTCTGCGGGCTGTAACCGGGGTTCGACCTCGTACTCGCCCCGGAGGCGCGTTTCCCCCTCGACCGTGACGCCCGACCAGTCCGCGCCGAAGACGGGGTCCGTGATCGCCGGGATACCGTCCCGCGGGGCCGCACGGACAAGTTCCGACTCCGGCACCGGGAGATCCGACTCCGAGAGTGCGGCGTCGGTGCCGGCTCTCGGATCGCGCACTCGGGGGGCTGCCGGCGCCCGTGGCGCACCGACACAGCCCGCGAGACCGACGCCGGCGGCCCCGCCGACGCCTGCGAGGAACTGTCGCCTGTGCACGACTCAAAACGAGAGGGCGTCCCTGACGGCACTGGAGACCCGCGCGGTAACGGATTCTGGTTCCTCGTCGGACTCGGCGGCGGTGCGCTCGATCTCGTCGAACAGGTCCGAGACGCGTTGCTCGATCTCGTCGCGGACCTCCCGGACGGTCCCCATGTCCTGCCCGTCGGGGTTGGTGAGGTCCCAGGCCCGGGACTCGACGCCGTACTGGGCGGGGTTGATCTCGGTGATGGTACACCCCATCGTCACCAGGTAGTGGCTCTCTTTCAGGTCGTCGAGGACCACCCACGAGGGCGACCGGTCGGAGATGTCGATCCCGATTTCGGCCATCGCGTCGACGACCTCCGGGTGTACCTCGTCGGCGGGGTCGGTGCCCGCAGAGTGAATCTCGACGGTATCTTCGAGGTCGCGCTCGTCGCGTTCCAGTTCGGCGAATGCGGCGGCCATCTGGCTGCGTCCCGCGTTGTGGACACAGATGAAGTCGATCCGGATGGTGTCGGTCGCTGCCATGCGTGAAACTGACCGCGGCCCGAAAAAACGGTGTATATGAGCCGAATAGACCGCTATTGAGGCGACAATAGGGCTCGTTAGCCGAACTTGCCGGTGATGTAGTCCTCGACGCGCTGGTGGTCGGGGTTCTCGAAGA
>CAYYHG010000058.1:0-16209 GCA_964471665.1 uncultured Halobacteriales archaeon
TCCACCTCGAGGTGTGCAACGCGAGCTTCGAGGACAACGTCACCCAGCGCCTGGAGGGGGCGATGGCCCGCGAGAACTACAGAGAGATCCTGGACCCGCGGGGCGTCTGCCTGTGGCTGGAGGAGCGCCGGTCCCAGGAGGCCTTCGAGAAACTGCGCGCGAGTGAGTACGCCTTCCCGCCGCTGGCGGGTGCCCTGGAGATGCTCGGTCTCGACGCGGACGAGGCCCGGACCGCAGCCGAGGCCGTCGAACGCTTCCGCGAACAGCAGGACGGACCCTCGGTTCGTGGCGACGTCGTCTGAACGGTCGTCTCTCTGCTCTCTTGTAATTCTCGTCTCGCTCACTACGTCCGGCCGAGAGTCACGTAGAAGGGCACGACCTCGCGCTGGCGGTAGGTACCGTCCTGCATCTGCCCGGCGACGGTCCGGCCCATGGCGCGCCACGCCTGGCGGAGGTCGTCGAACTCCTCGGGGGTGGTCTCGCCGGCGAGTACCGTCTCCCGGTCGGACTCGAGGCCCTCGCCGCTGGCTTTCCGCCGTGCGCTCTCGACCTCTCGGTCGGAGTAGGGGGGCTCGACGGTCCGCTCGTGGTCGTACCGCTGGACCTCGACGGCGTCGAGCCCACACTCCTCGAGGAGAGACCGCGCGGCGCCGAGGCTGGCGTCGGTCCCGACACCGTCGAGGTACCGTTCACGTGCTCGCCTGGCGAGGCGTGCCTCCGACTCGACTGTCGAGGAGACACTGACAGCGCTGTTGTCGGGTTCGATGGTCGCGACTGCGGTCCGCGAGACGCGGGCGAACTCCTCGACCGCCGCCGTCGGGTCGGGAAGGTTCACCAGGAGTGCCTGGCAGACCACGAGGTCGAAGGCGCCGTCGGCGAACGGCAGCCGGGTCGCGTCGCCGCGGACGCGCGGGTCCCCGGCCTCCGAGAGCAGTCCCGCGTCGGCGTCGAGGGCGACGACGGTCCCCGACGACTCCTCGCGGAGGACGCGCGTCAGTTCTCCCGTCCCGGCCCCCACGTCGAGGACGCGCCCGCGACTCCCCAGGTCGAGGGGGTCGAGCGCCGCTCTCGAGTCGTCCCACATCCCCTCGCGCGTCGCGGCGAGGTACTCGGCCGTGAACTCGCGCACACCAGCGGTTACGCGGGACCGATTCAAAAGGTCGGCGGACCCGACGGGTCAGTACGGCACCACGAACAGCACGACCGCGAGAAACGGGATCAACAACAGGAGCATCGCGACGGCGTATCCGAACATCTCCCGGGCCTTGATGCGGGTGATCGCCAGCAGCGGGAGCGCCCAGAAGGGGTTCAGGAGGTTCGTGTGGGCGTCACCGACGGCGTAGGCAATCGTCGCCTTCCCGACCGGGACGCCGAGGTCCTGTGCCGCCTGGATGACGGGCGGCCCGAGGATGATCCACTCGCCTCCGCCCGAGGGGGCAAAGAGGTTGACGACGGCGCCCGAGAGCCACGCGATGACGGGGAACGTCCTGACCGTCGAGACGGCGAGCAGCGACTCGGCCATCAGGGTCGCCAGTCCCGACCCGGTCATCATCCCCTGAATCCCGGCGAAGAACGGAAACAGCAGGACGATTCCCGCGGCCGCGGTCGCTGCTTCACCGAACTGGTCGCGGTAGTGTTGCGGGCGCTGGTAGATCAGCAGTCCGATGAAGAGGAACCCGAAGTTGACGACGTTGAGGCTCAGCGCGTCCAGTCCCTGCTGGACGAAGGTGAACACGGTCATCCCGACGCCGGTCAGCGCGACCAGCCCGCCCAGTACGCGGCTGTTGTTGATCCGCTCGGCCGGTACAGGCCTGGTCTCGCCGTCTACCGGTGTCTCGGCTGTCTCGCCCCCGTCCGCGGCCGTCTCGAACAGGTCCTCTTCGGAAACGTACTCCGTGATCCCGCGGGCGCGCTCGCCGGACGGCGTCAGCAGGTACAGCATGACCGTCGCGAAGACGATGGAAAGCACCGTCAGCGTCAGTGCGTAGGGGTGGAAGACCGTCTCGGTGGCCGGCACGACCCCGTCGATGATCCCCTGTTGGACGAAGTCGTTGTTCTCCGCAGGCGTGCTGAGCAACAGCGGCGCGGAACCGGAAAGTCCCCAGTGCCAGGTCAGCCCCAGGCCCATGTACCCCGCGACGCAGAGCACCGGGTAGTGGACGTCGATGTCGTTCCGGTGGGCGGTCTTGCCCATCTCGCGGGCCAGGATCGCACCGCCGATGAGACTGATTCCCCAGTGGACCCATCCCAGCACCATCGTCACCACCCCGACGAGAACGACCGCGCCCTTTCCGCTGGACGGCAGCGAGGTCAGCCGGCGTAGACCGGCGTTGACGCGGGGATGGTACGCGACCACGAACCCCGTCATCAGTATCAACACCATCTGCATCGAGAACTGGAGGAAGGCCCAGAATCCGTCGAACCAGGATTGCACGATCTCGAAGGGGCCCGTCGACGTGAACGCGAGCCCCGCGGCGAACACGACGTAGGTCAGGATGATCGCGAACAGTAACGGACTCGGCATCCACCGCTCGACGATGGTTGAAAGTCTGTACCCTATCCGCTCGAGTAGCGGTACCTGTGTCCCAGTCGAAGCCATACACCCCGACCAACACGGTCGACGGTAAATAGTATTATCAAGAACTGAGTTCCGACACCCGGTCGATATTCCAGGCAAAGCCCTTACCGTCCTCGGTCGGCGTCTCCAACACCAGCGGCACGTCGCGGATGGCGTCGTGGTTGACGAGCGCCCGCATGCCCGCCTCGCCGATCAGTCCCTCGCCGACGTGGGCGTGTTCGTCCTTGTTCGTGCCACACGCGTGTTTGGAGTCGTTGAGGTGGACGCAGGCCAGCGAATCCAGCCCGATCACGTCGTCGAACTCGGCGATGGTCTCCTCGACGGCCCGGGGCGTCGAGAGGTCGTACCCCGCCGCGAACACGTGGGCGGTGTCGAGACAGACCGCCAGGTCCTGCCCGGAGCGGTCGAGCACCGTCGCGAGGTGTTCGAACGCCCCGCCGAGTTTGGTACCGCTGCCGGCGTCGGACTCGACGAGGACCGTCACACTGTCCGGGACGTCCAGTTCGTCCAGCGCCGTGGCGGCGTTCTCGAGTCCGCCGTCGACGCCCGCGCCGGTGTGTGCCCCGAGGTGGACGTTCACGTACTCGATGTCGAGCGTCGCGGCGGCGTCGACTTCCTGCTGGAGGCTCTGGATGGATCTCTCGCGGAGGTCCTCTTTCGGCGTCGCGAGGTTGACCAGATACGAGGCGTGGATGACCCACGGGCCGATGTCGTGCTCGGCCGACGCGTCGCGGAACTGTGTGGCGTTGTCGTCCTCGAGGTTGGGCTCTTGCCAGACCTGCGGGGAGTGGGAGAAGATCTGTCCGCAGTTCCCGCCGAACTCGCGTTGCTCGTCGACCGCGTTGTGGACGCCCCCGGCGACGGAGGCGTGTGCACCGACCCTGTGTGTCATGTCAGTGTGGTCGGTGCCGCGTGGCTTAGGGACTTCGCATCCGTGTCGGAACCGACACGTCTCGGTCGTGGGATCGACACCGGGTGAACAGCAACGTATGACGCGGTCACTCTGCGGTCCGCTCGCGCGTCCACGCGTCGCTCGCGTACTTGCGCTCGGCGCGCTCGCGCGCCCGGTCGAGTTCGTCGTCGGTCCAGGTTCCGTCCCCGGTGTCGGCCCACTCGCCCAGCGCGGTCTCGAGCCTGTCGACCGCGGTCTCGCGGTCGATTCCGGCCTGCTCGCGGATGGAGGTCACGCGCTCGCGGAACGCCGCAGGGTCGGGCGGCGCGGCGAACGTCGAGAGGTGGCGCTCGGTCGCGCGGGCGAACGTGACCGAACCGTGCTGGATGACGCTGTCGCGCTGGCGGTACTGGGCGTTTCCGCTGATCTTCCGGCCGTCCCCGGCCACCACGTCGTGGGCCGGGTGGAGTTCCCGCAGGTAACAGGCCGGCTGGTGGATTGCCGGACGCTCCGTCTCGGCGTAGGCAGCGTCGACGCCCATCCGCTCGAAGGCGTCGAACAGCGGCGCACAGAGCAGGCGGTAGCTGTCCATCAGGTCGCCCGGCAACTCCGCGGCGGGTGCGACAATCGAGTAGGAGATGTCCCCCCACTCGTCGTGGTAGATAGCCCCTCCGCCAGTGGGCCGTCGCGTGACGGTGATTCCCTCGCGCTCGCAGTGTGTCCAGTCGATGGTTTCGGGATCCTGGTGGTAGCCCAGCGAGAGTGTGCTCGGGTTCCACCGGTAGACGCGCAGAGTGCGCGGGCCCCCCGCGGCGGCCGTCTCGGCGGCGATCTCGTCGAGTGCCATGTTCATCGGTCCGTCCCGGGCCTCCTCGCGGATCAGTCGCCAGTCTCTCCCTGCGAGGTCAGTCATGTAACGCGGTACGCGGTCGTCCCGAATAGCGGTTGCGACCCGCGCTCCGAACAACACACGGCAAGTGGGGAGTACTGCAAACGCTTTTGAGTCAGCCACGCCACGCTGAGGTATGGACGAGGACCTGATGGAGATTCTGTGCTGTCCACTGGACAAGCACGAACTCGAACTGGAGGCCGAGGAACGCGAGGACGAGGAGATCATCACGGGACAGCTGGTCTGTACCGAGTGTGGAGAGGTCTATCCCATCGAGGACGGTATTCCGAACCTCCTGCCGCCCGACATGCGCGAAGACGCCCCCGCGTGACGATTGCACGAGGAGTGACGTGGCTGTGTCCCGGTACCCACCGATCCCGGGGTGGCGACAGACCGAGCTGAACTGCGACAGTCCCTGTCAGGATCGATACAGCGGGGCGTGGTCGGGACAAAACTCGGGATCGCGCAGCTGTGCCTCGACGACGCCGGGCTGGCGGTGCGGGTTCGAGAGGCGACACCGCTCGTCGTCACAGAAGGCCTCGCCGGCCGCGAGATAGTGGTAGGCCCCCAGGACGTACCCCTTCAGGACCTCCGTGTGCTCACGTGACGACTCCGGTAAAAACGACTTGTGGCTCTATATCTCGCTGCCGTCGAACTCCGCGTGGCGCTGGTCGTCCCGCTCGGCCAGGTGTTCGCGGACGGCGCTCCGCCGGTCCCTGTGGTTGCACGCCGGTGCAGGACAGCTCACGTATGCCTGGTCTGGGTCGCTGTCACCGAGCATGCGCGAACGTACGTACCGACCCCTCAAAAATCTGCATGGCGGTCTCGAGGACGATACTGGCGAACCTGCTGGCGCTCGACCGGTCCACCGTGGGTGACGCTGCCGCGGACGGCTACTCGGCCGTCGGGACGGCTCTCTCGGCGGCCGGACGACCGCCGGCGCTCTCGTACGCGTCGAGGTAGTCGGTGACGGTCCAGGTTTCGGTGCCGACAGAGCAGGGGTAGACGCCACACAGCCCGTCATCGTAGACCGCCAGACACAGTACGGGAAGGGTGAGCACCTCCTCAGACCGGCCGACGAGCGACGTGACCGTCCGCCGATCGAACGGCGGGGTGATGCTCACGCCAGCCGCGTCCGCCCAGGTCCGGAACCGCTCGTAGGTCTCGACGACCCGCGAGTGACGGGTGTGTTCCGACAGGGCAATCTCCTCGGGCCAGGTTTCGACCTCGAAGTCGGCGATGTCTCCCGCCGACTGGAGGGCACCCAGTCGATCGACAATCTCGGTCCGGGGTCCACAGACCGGTCGACGGGTCCACAGGACCATGCCCACGGTCTCACTCGCGTCGTCGGTCTCGCTCGTTTCGCCACCGGAACTCGTTTCAGCATCGTTTACTTTCTGAGTCATCAGGCGGTCATTCATAGTTTATATTGGGATAGAAACTGAAATACCTTTTGCGAATCGCGAAAATTGTCGACGTTCGGAGTTACGGCTCGATCCGGCGATCAGTCGTCGGCGGGCGAGGCGCGCGTCGTCATGTCGACGTCCTCGGCGTCGACACCGAGTTCGTCGATGGCCGACTGTGCGGCGCGCTTGCCCGACAGTAACATCGCGCCGAAGGTCGGGCCCATCCGCGGGAGGCCGTACGTCGTCGCGGTGGCCATCCCGGTGACGATGAGGCCGTCGTGGGCGAGGCCGGTGTGTTCGACGACAGCGTCCTCGCTCTTCCCGACCCACATCGAGTCGTGGCCGGGCGAGTCGTGGCCGGGCGCGCCGTACTGGTCGCTGTCGGTCTGGTCCATGCCCGTGTTGTGCGCCTGTGCGTGGCCGATGCCCGGCGCGTCCAGCACCCCGCGCTCGTGGAGTTTGGTGACCGCGACGGCGTCGTGGCCCGAGGCGTCGATCACCAGGTTGCCCTCGACTGCGATGGGGTCGACACAGGTGATCTCCCGGGGCAGCGCGTGGACCGGCGTCCAGTTCATCACGACGCCGCCCACGCGGTGGTCCTCGCGGATCACGATGTCGGTGAACTCGGTCATGTTCTGGATCTTCGCGCCAGCGTCACACGCGGCCTTGATTAGCCCCGAACAGGCCTCGGGCCCGTTGGCGACGTACAGTCCCTCGCTGTCCTGGGACTGCTTGTAGGAGACCTCGAGGTCGTCGAGTACCGTCTCGGCGGGGTCGCGGACGGTCACCTTGTTCATCAGGAACCCGCCCAGCCAGAAGCCGCCGCCGAGGTAGTTGTTCTTCTCGACGATCATCGTCTTCACGCCCCGCTCGGCGAGTTCCTTGCCGGCCATCAGTCCCGAGGGCCCGCCGCCGACGATGATCACGTCCGAGTCCGAGAAGTCCATGAACTCCTCGGTCCACTCCTGGCCGATCGCACGCGTCACGTCCGCTTCGCCGACGTCGCTGAACTGGTCGAAGCTGTCTCGACTCATACCACCGGGTGTTAGTATCCGGTGGTCTTACCAGTTTCGTTATAAATGGGCTGTACAAGACGGTTGTACCGGTCAGGACGGGGCGCGAGAGTCGCAAAATCCGGGGACACAGTGGACTTATGCCGGGCGGCGGCGAAGACGGGTCCATGTCGTTGCGCTTCCCGAGCGAGATTGTCGTCGAGCGGTTCCTCCCTACGGTCCGGGCGATGCTGGCGCGGGCGCTCGACGACCGCGGACTCACTCAGGAGGAGATCGCCGACCGTCTCGGGGTCAGTCAGGCGGCGGTCAGCCAGTACCTCCGCGGGACGGACAGAGAGGAGCGGTTCGCCGGGGACGAGCGCCTGCAGTCGACCGTCGAGACGATCGCCGACGGGTTCGCCGCGGGGACGACGGACGGGTACGAGGCACTCGGGGAGTTGCTCGCGGTCGTCCGCGAGTTCGAGGACCGCGGCCCGATCTGTGCGGTCCACGAGGAGGAGATGCCGGCTCTGGAGGGTCTGGGCTGTGACCTCTGTGTCCGCGGCGTCGACGAGACGGTCACGGCCGAGCGGGCGGCCCTGTCTGCGGTCCGGCGTGCCTCGCGGCGCCTCGCGGCGGCGCCCGGGATGGCCGTGCACGTCCCCAACGTTGGCACCAACGTCGGGACCGCAGTCCCGGGGGCGACCGACGAGACGGACGTCGCTGCGGTCCCCGGTCGACTCCAGGCTGTCGGCTCGCGCGTGATCGTGCCCGGCGACCCGGAGTTCGGCGTCTCCCGACGGGTTGCCGGTGCCATCCTCGCGGCGATTGCCGTCGACACCGACCTGCGGGGCGCGCTCAACCTCGCTACCTCCGAGTCGCTCCTCGCAGCCGCCCGCGAGCGCGGCCACGAACCGCTCCGGTTCGACGCCGACTACGAGAACCGGCGCGGGCGGCTCCGTGACCGGTTTCACGACCGGGGTTCCGTTCCGCGGGTCGCGTACCACGAGGGCGCCTTCGGCATCGAACCCGTCACGTACGTCTTCGGCGAGACTGCGACGGAGGCGGCCGACCTGGCGACGGTGCTGATCGGCGACGAGAGCAGTTCGCGGTAGTTCGGTACAGCAATCAGTATCAGTCCCCTGTTGCTTCCGCCAGCCGGTCCCCGGTCTCGAGTCCGTTCCGGAGTGTGGTGTGGAGGCGCGCCTCGCCAGTCACCCAGTCGCCCAGACAGTAGAGTCCGTGTGCCCGGGCTCTCTCGATCAACTCCGGGGGCGCTGCGTCCTCGACGAGCGCGTACCGCCAGCCCTGGTGATCGGTCCAGTCCGGCTCGGCGAGCCGGTCGTCGCCGATCACGTCCGCGGTCAGTTCGGCCAGGCGTGCGACCCCCTCCGCGGGCGGGTCGTCGTAGTGTGTGACCGACCACTCGTGGTTCGCCTGGATCACGAGCAGCGACCCCTCGGGGACGTGGCCGCGCTTGCACTCCTCGCGTGCGATCCAGCCGATTTCGTGGTTCTTGTCGGTGTTGACCAGCGCGTAGTAGGGGACCTCGAGTTCGAACGGATAGTACAGAACGGCAGTCCAGATCGTCCGGTAGGAGACGTCTCCGAGCGCCTCCACGAGGTCGGCCCGGAGCGGGTCGTCCCAGTCGGCGTCGGCCAGCAGGTCGGCCGTCTGTGGGGCCGGGGGGTTGAGAGCGAGCTTGTCGAAGGGACCCCAGGTCGTGCCGTCGGCGTCGGTGACCCGCCACGTGTCGCCCTCGCGGGCGACGTGTTCGACGCGGGTGTGCCGGTGGACGCTGGCGTCCGTTCTGCCGAACAGCCGTTTCGCGATCTGTGTGAGCCCCCGCTCGTAGGTCCACTTGTGGTCGTCCGCGTCACGGCCCTCGGAGACCTCGCCCGCGGCGTCGAAGGTGTAGATGGGTTCGGTGACGTCTGCCAGTCCCTCGGTGTCGAGGGTCCCGGTCAGCAACTCGACGACGCGCTCGTCGTCGGATTTCACGTAGTTGGCCCCGTAGTCGTAGGTGACGTCGCCGCGGCGGCGCGTGGCAGCGCGGCCACAGACGCCCCCCGACTTCTCCAGGACGGTCACGGTCGCGTCGGGGACACCTTCGAGGGCGAACGTTGCGGCTGCGGTGGCAGCGCCGGCGCCGACGAATCCGATGGCTGTCATCGATCACGCTAGCGGCGTCACTTCCGTAACTCCCGCGGTTCCCGCCGGAGTGTCGTGGCGACGGCGTCCGCGGGAAGCTTATTACCGGCGAGCACCTACACAGAAGTAATGGGAAGCCTCTCGAATACTCCGGGACCAGTGGCACGTAGCGCGTTCAAGATCGGAATGCTGGCAGCCGCGATCCTCGGGTTAGCCCTCGTCGGCGCGCTCTACGTGGCGGGGCTGGTCGGTCTGATCCTGGCCGGGTACCTGGTCGTGCTGGTGTTTCCCCTGTACATGGTTCTCGCGGCGTCGGTCATCAACGTCTGGCTGGGCTACGGGAAAGACGCCGCCGACCTCCGGCCGGTCTACCGGCAAAAGGGCTCGTAGATTACCGGCGGAGGCGGTGGGTGACGGCCAGGGCGCCCATGCCGATCCCGAACGCGACTGTCGCGGGAATCGCGAGGATGAACATGGTGAACACGCCCTTGGGAGAGAAGAGGCCGGCCAGCGCGAAGAACGCGAGCACCGCCACTCGCCAGCGCTTTCGCATTGTCCCGTAGGAGATGATTCCCCCACGGTCGAACAGCCACATCGTCACCGGTATCTCCGCGAGGACGCCGATGCCGACGGTGGTGAAGACGACGAGCCACCCGAAGTTGTTGATGCGGTAGGCGATGATCATGTTCGAGCTCAGCGCGTCGAGCGCGAGCGCGGAGATGATCGTGGGTGCGATGTAGAAGAACCCGAGCAGTGTGCCGCCGCCGAGCGCGACGACGATGGTTCCACCCCAGACCAGCAACACGTTCCGGTTGCCGACGCTGAATCCGCGGTCCTCGATGGCCGGCCACGCGAAGTACATCACCAGCGGGAGAACCGAGACAGCCGCGAGCAACACGGAGAACTTGATCTCGAAGATGAGTGCCTCGACGGGGTGGAGCGTGACGATGTTGACCTCCGAGGCCAGGCCTTCTGGCATGCTCCCCAGGAAGGCGTTCTTGATGGTCCTGATACCACCCCGGTAGAGGAACACGAAGGTCCCGGCGAGCACGATCATGAACGTGCCGACGACCCAGATTGCCTTCGAGGTCAGCGAGTCGAGGATGAACGCGATGTCGTAGTAGTACCCGCCGATGTCCTCCTCGGTGGTCTCGTCCTCGGTGAACGCGTCCACCACACCCGTCGCGGTCGAGGTGACCGGGTCGGTCTCCTCCTCGCTGGCCGCCGGTTCCGGCGCAGTCTCTGTCTGCCCGCCGGTGCCCGAGTCCTCGGCGGCGTCGACCGCGTCGAAGCGTTCGAGGATCGCTTCGGCCTTCTCGGCGTCGTCGGCCTGGATCGCGCGTTCGGCGTGCTGGAGCGCCGCGTCCTCCGAGAGATCGGCGAAGGCCTCGGGTGGTGCGGACTGGACGGCGGCCGCGCTCAGTTCGTCGATGTCGATCTCGGCGGGGTCGCCCGCGCTCGGTGCCGTCTCGTGGGCGGACGTCGCCGCGTCTGCCGTAGCCACCGGGTGGCCGGCCCCAGCCATCTGTCTCTCGAGAGCTTTGACCCGCAGATAGAATACTGCGACCGCGGTGACCACGGCCCCGCCGACCGTCGCCAGCAGGGACGCCCCGACCGACGGGTCCAACCCGAACACGCCGAGGTCGGCGGCCGTCGGAAACCGGGAGGACGAGCCGACCGCCGCGAGTATCTCGTTGGTGGCCGCGAGGCCGCCGTAGAACAGATACGCGTAACAGACGCCGGCCCCGACGACGAAGGATCCGGCGATGACGTTCCACCGATCCCGGAGCACGCCCCGCAGCGGAACGTTCTCGCCGGCGCGTCTCGAGAGGACGAGCAGCTTCGTCAGCCCGAGGCTGAACCCGTACAGCGCAACGAGGGGGGCGGCCCACATGATCTGGGTGAACGGATCCGGCGGGGAGAACATCGCCCCGAAGACGAACACGCCGACGACAGCGTAGCGCCACCTGTCGCGGAACGTCTCGTAGGGAACCACCCCCGAGAGTGCGAGGCCACTCATCCCCAGGGGGAGCTGGGCTGCCAGGCCAAACGAGAGGGTCAGGAGGAGCACGAACTCGGTCCACTTGGCGATGGAGTAGGTCGGCTGGAAGCCGGCGTTGACGGCGTTCTCGGCGAGGAAGGCGAACATCAGCGGGAAAAAGAGCCGGTAGGCATAGAAGACGCCGGCGAAAAAGAGCAGGCCGACGAACCCGCCCACGGTGACGAGCTTCCAGCGGGGGATGTGCTCGGCCGGCCAGAATCCACGGCGCTTCAGTGCCGACCGGCTGTACCAGACCACTGCGGGAACCGCGAACAGGACGCCCACCAGGAGTCCGATCTTCACCTGCAGGAGGATGACCTCGAAGGGGGTGGTGGCGACGACCACCGTCGCCTCCTGGGCCCGCTCGCTCATCTGTGCGAAGAGGACGTCCTCCTTGAGCAGGTCCCAGAGGTACCACCGCAACGCGAAGAAGGTGCCGAGCATCCCGACCAGGAAGACGATGAAGATCCGCTTGAGATCGCTCTGGATCGACGACAGCATGGCGCCGGCTGTCTCCCGGCCGCTGGCGACTGTCCGGGCCGTGTCTTCGTCCATCGCGCCGGCCATCTTTTCCGTACGTTACCGGGTGGCAGTTATCAATCTATTGCGTTGGGGTCGCCGGTGGTAGACGTGGCTTTTCGGGGCGCCGTCGAGCCGTCGAGAGAGAAGGCTTACAAGAGCCGACAGCCAAGCGCGCTCGATGGCAGAGGGCAACCCCGAGGAGGGGAGCGACGTGACCATCTCCGGGAACCCCACCCAGGAGCCGGCCGCGGCCAGCTACGAGGGGGCCCCCGACGACCAGGAGATGCCCCTGACCGATCACATAGAGGAGATGGTCCGTCGGCTGGCGTACGTGCTGGTGGTGATGGCGCTTGTCAGTGCCGTCGCCTTCCCCCTCGGGGACCGCCTCATCAACTTCCTGTGGTACTCGTTTCTGCCCGGGCCACCGACCGAGTGCGTCCAGGCGGCGATCGGAGCGACCCCCGCCGCCGAGACGACCGACGCGGCCTGTCCGCGGCTGTACCACCCCATCTCTCTCGTGCTCGCGCGGCTGAAAGTGGCGTCGCTCGTCGGGTTCGTCGTCGCTCTCCCCGTGTTCGTCTACCAGACGTACCTGTTCATGCGCCCCGGGCTCTACCCCCACGAGCGCCGGTACTACCTCGCCTCCGTGCCGACGAGTCTCATCCTGGCCGGGGTCGGGATCCTGTTCGCGTACCTCCTGATCCTGCCGGTCATCTTCATCTACTTTCTGGGCTACTCCCAGCCGGTCGCGGAGATCGCCTTCGGCCTCTCCCAGACGTTCGACCTCATCCTGCTCATGCTCGGGCTGTTCGCCGTCATCTTCCAGATCCCGCTGTTCATGATGCTCGCGATCATGATGGGTGTCACGTCCCGGCGCTGGCTGGAGGACCGGCGGCTCATCTTCTGGGCCGCCTTCGCCGGGATCGCGTTCATCTTCAGCCCCGACCCGACCGGGATGGCCCCCTTCATCGTCGCCGCGACCATGATCCTGCTGTTCGAGGGGACGCTCCTGTTGCTCCGCTGGACGGGCCGCTGATAGGGACGGTTGTAGCCGTTTTCCAGGACAACCGCCCGTCGTCGTGCGTGTGATCCGGTACAGAACTACAACCGTCCCTATGACAGGTCTGGACTGTCGGCCGGACGTTTCTCGTCGCCTCTCACACAGCGTGCAGACACGACCGGACAGTCAGAAAGGAGCTACCGCGCCGTCGGAGACGGATCGTCGGGCATCGCGCGTTTGACCTGGAGGGCAGCACTGGCAGCCAGTCCCGTCGCGAGGTTGTTGCGTTCGGTCTCGTCGATGGCCGCGCCCCCGTCGGGGGCGTAGTCGGCAGAGACGACCGACCCGACGGGGGGCTGGACGGCCACCGTCGCGCGGGGACCGCTCGTCCCCTCGGTGATCTCGGAGCCGACGACGAACTCGTCGGGGAGGAGTTCGCGCGTGCGGGCGGCGATACTGGAGAGATCGCGCCGGAGAGTGCGCCGCTGGTCCGTGCTGAAATCCTGGCCGGCGCCGTCGTCTCGGAATGGCGTATTCCCGTACATCGGCTGTTCCCAACGAATACGCGCCTGGGGGTTAAAAGCTCGCCGACTTCGGGAGCACCGGCACCGTCTGTCGTGGACCGCACAGGCGACCGCGGCCGGTGTCGTCGGTCGTCCACCCCTGCCAGACCCGGACGCCGTCGGCAGTTCCCGCGCCGACTGCGACCCCCGGTCCTTCGAGGGCCACGCCGGTGAGATTCGTCCGCAGTTCCCCGTCGAGAGACAGCCGCCACGCCACCTCGGCCCCGTCGGCGGACCGGCGGACGGCCGCGAGGTCGGTCCGGCGAGTCGTCGGCACGAGCAGTTCCACCGCGCCGTCGCCGTCCAGATCGGCCGCGAGCGCGCCGTCGAGCGTCCGCGACCCGTAGGTGTGTGACCGGAACCCCCGGAGTGTCGCGTCCACGGACAGCCCCCCGTCCAGCCGGTAGAACTCCAGGACGTGCTCGACGTGGGGCTTGCGGACGACCGCCAGTTCCGGCCGGCCGCCGGGGCCAAAGGGTGCGACGGCGAGCGGGTGGCGCCACCCGCTGCCGTGGATCGGTCCGGTCGCCAGCCTGGTGCCGTCGGGATCGAACGCGACGACGCGTGCGCCGTCGGCCGAATCCGAGACGGGGACGAGCAACTCCCGCCGGCCGTCGCCGTCCAGGTCGGCCGCGATCGGTGCCTGTGCCTCGGCGACCGCCGGCGGATCGATCGATCGGCGCGTCTCGACGACCCCCCGCGAGTCGACGACGATCAGACTCCCGCCCTCGACGCTGTCGCCGAGCGCTCCGTGCCGGTACCGGTCGGTCGCCCCACCCAGCAGCGCGTACCTGTCTGCGGAGACGCGGACGATACGCCCGTCCGGCAGGGCGTCGACGTCCACGCGGTCGGTCGTCCCGTCGCGGGTCACGAGCAGGTCGCCGTCGGTCCCGATGGCGAATCGCGTCCGGTCACCCTCGGCGAAGGCTGGCGGCGCCATCGGTGACACGGTCCCGGGCGGACGAACGAGACCGACCGATCCGTCGGTCCGGCGGACGACCGGAACCAGCCCCGGGCGTGACTCGTAGACCTCCTGTTCGGTCGCCTCGCCGTCGCTGACGCGATAGCGGACGGCAGTCCCGTCCCCGGAGTGGATCACCCAGTCGCTCCCCTCAGGGGCAGGCAGCGCGACCAGCCACGCGGCGTTCTCGACCGGTATCGTGACCGGCGACACAGCGCGAACGTTGCCGGCAGCGTCGAGGGTGCGGTTGCCCGTCGGCTGCGGGTGGGGGTACCAGTGGCTCGCGGCCGTGGGCGTGGTCGTGTTCGCCACGGGCGTCGACTGGTCGCTGCCAGTACCGGACGGGGACCCACAGCCAGCGAGGGCGACGCCGAGGGCGGCGAGTGCGTCGCGTCGTGTTCTCACAGAGCCACGGGCGGGCGCCGGGAGTATAGTTCCGGTGGTGGCCGGCGGTCACTCGGAGTCGTCACGTACTTTGCCCGCCTGCCCATAGAGCGGGGAGATGGAGTATCTGGAGCGGCGTCGGGGTCGCGTCGAGGAGCGTCTGGAGGAGGTTCTCGACGGGGTCGAGCCGACGCAGTTGTGCGAGCAGGTCCGCCACGTCGCACTCGCAGGGGGCAAGCGCGTCCGGCCGACGGTCACTATGCTGGTCTGCGAGGCGCTCGACGGGGACACCGAGACGGCAGTCGACTTCGCCGTGGGGGTCGAGCTGGTCCACAACGCCTCTCTCGTCATCGACGACATCATCGACGAGGCGGAGGTGCGGCGCGGAACGCCGGCGGCCTGGACCGCCTTCGGACACGGGCCGGCGATCATTGCCTCCGACGGGCTGCTCGGGGAGGCGTTCGGACTCTTCTCGGCGGACGAGCGTGCGATGCAGGCCGTCTCGGAGGCGATGGTCCAGCTCGGCGAGGGCGAGGCGACCGAACTCGTCGCCAGACCCGTCGACGAGGACGAGTACATGAATCTGGCTCGCCGGAAAACTGGCGCGCTGTTTCGTGCGGCTGCGGAACTGGGCGCCATCTCGGCCGACGCCGACACCTACACCGTGGAGGCCTTCGGCCAGTACGCCCAGCGCGTGGGTGTGGC
This sequence comes from uncultured Halobacteriales archaeon, assembly GCA_964471665.1. GTDB lineage: Archaea > Halobacteriota > Halobacteria > Halobacteriales > Haloarculaceae > SW-9-67-25. The sequence continues at coordinate 15,085 of CAYYHG010000058.1, forward strand.
CTTCCAGATGCGCGACGACGTCCTCGACGCGACGGCTGACCCCGACCGACTGGGCAAACCCACCGGCCACGACGCGGAGATGGCCCGTCCCTCGCTGGTGGAGGTCGCCGACCTCACCCCCGAAGCAGTCAACGAGCGCGCCCGGGAGACGAGCGACGCCGCCCTGGCCGCACTCGACGCCATCGACGTCGAGGACTCCGAAGCGATGGCCTACCTGCGCGACCTCGCCGAGTTCGTGGTCGTCCGTGACCGGTAGCCCTGATAGTGATTGCTGTAACGAATTCCCGTTTCGACCGCGTTGCGTCCTGCGGTCGATCCGGGAATGGCTTACAGCAATCACTATGAGTCCAGAGCGGCCCCACACTCCCGCAGGGTCGACCGTGGCCGTTTTCGAGGCCGGTCGCCGGCCGCCTGGCGTCGCTCCGGTACAGAACGACACCGGACTCCGTGAGACGGCCGCGAGGTTTTTGTCGGAACACCCATATTTTCGCACATGGCCGAGGACCTGTACCTGGGGGTCGACTGTGCCAGCGGCTCCTGGTTTGCCGTCGCGTTCGCTCCCGACGGGTTCGACCACGCGGCCGTCTACGAGGAAATCGGCGGGCTCTGGCACGCCTACGAGGAGCAGGCCGCCCGCGTGTTCGTGGACACCCCGATCGGTCTGATCGAGGAGGGACCGGAGGGACGCGAGTGTGACACCCTCGCCCGCCAGGTCCTCGGGCCACGCAGTGCTGCCGTGTTCACGCCGCCGGTCCGCGAGGCGACACGCAAACGCCGCTACCCGGCTGCACAGCGGGTCAACGAGCGGAAATCGGGCCGGGGACTCTCGAAGCAGGCCTTCGCCATCAGCGACGCCATCGTGGCAGTCGACGAACTCCTGCAGAACGTCCCGGAAGCGCGTGCGACTGTGGCGGAATCCCATCCAGAGGTGTGTTTCCGGGCCCTGGCCGGGGACCCGCTCGAACACTCCAAGAAGAAAGCAGGGGGCTACGCCGAACGGATGCGCACGCTCGCGGAGTACGACCCCGACGCGCCTCCGACCGTCCAGGCTGCCGCCGAGACCGCCGGCGGGGCCGACGTGGCGGTCGACGACGTCCTCGACGCCGTCGTGCTCGCGTACGCGGC
>CAYYHG010000059.1:0-1448 GCA_964471665.1 uncultured Halobacteriales archaeon
TGTTCGCTCCCGGCGGCGAGGAGTCGCTGGGCTACGTCCACAGCGCCGAGTACGGTTACACCGTCGGTGCGTGTGTCGCCTACACCTATCTCCCGCCGCAGTACGCAGAGCCCGGAACTGACGTGGAGATACTGTACGAGGGTGACCGCTACGCGGCGACTGTCCGCGAGGAACCGCTGGTGTCCTGACCGTAGACCGCCCCGTGGTCGACTGGGTCACTCGACTGTGTCGCGTTCGGCCTGGGTTCCCAGGACTATGTCGCTGAACGGATCGACCAGTGGATAGAGGGTGGTACCGACGAGTAGCGACGCGAGTCAGGAGCGGTGACGAGGGAACGTGGCCGTTATACCCGACCGGTCTGAGGTGTGGGTATGGACGTCTACGGACTCATCGGCAATCCAGTCGAACACTCGCTGTCGCCGCCGATGCACGAGGCAGCCTACACGGAACTGGGCATGGACGCGGGCTACGTCGCGTTCGAGCCCCCGGCAGAGGCTGGCGCGTCGGCCGTCGACAGCGCGGCGACGCTCGGCGTCGCAGGACTGAACGTCACCATCCCGTTCAAACAGCAGGTGCTGGAGAAGGTAGACCCTGATCCGCTCGCCGACCGAATCGGTGCTGTCAACACCATCGATTTCGGGACCGACCCGCCCACGGGATACAACACCGACGCCGCCGGCGCGGTCCGCGCGCTCGCTCACCACGCTGTCTCTCTGACAGGGACTGCAGTAGTGGTCGGTGCGGGCGGCGCGGGCCGCGCCGTGGCCTTCGCGCTGGCCGAGGAGGGTATGTCTGTCCACATCGCCAACCGGACCGAGTCGACGGCACACGACCTCGCCGCGGCGGTCGGCCGGTCCCACCCCGACCGACCAGACGCCGTCGAGGGGCACGGCCTGGACGACCAGTCGGCCCTGCTCGCCGACGCGGATGTGCTAGTCAACGCTACGAGCGTGGGGATGGACGAGGACCGGTCGCCGGTGTCTTCCGACGCGCTCCACGAGGACCTGGCGGTGCTGGACGCTGTCTACTCGCCCGTAGAGACGCGGCTCCTGCGAGAGGCCGAGGCTGCCGGCGCGAAAACCATCGACGGCGCGTGGATGCTGCTCTACCAGGGCGTCGAGGCGTTCGAGCTGTGGACCGGCGAGTCGGCGCCCATCGAGGCGATGAACGACGCGCTCCGGGCGCGGCTGTGACTGTCAGCGCCGACGAACACGGTTTTAAGCGACCGAGGTCTATTCCGGTGTATGGGACTGCTGGAGAAACTCAAGTCCGTATTCGGGGGCAGCGACGGCGGGTCCGCGTCGAGCACCGGCGACGCCGACGTGGCCGTCGAGTACGACCCTGCCGCCGAATCCGAACACGCTGTCAAGGGAACGGACGAAGCCGCCGACCCGTCCGACTCCGCGGAGACTGCCGAGTCGACTGTGGCCGAGGAGACTGCCGAGTCG
>CAYYHG010000059.1:1548-15850 GCA_964471665.1 uncultured Halobacteriales archaeon
GGAGACTGCCGAGTCGACTGTGGCCGAGGAGACTGCCGAGTCGGTTTCGACAGAGCAGGACACGGAGGCGGAGTCCGGATCCGGGGCGGAGATGGAGACCGGCGCGGAAACCGAAAGTGAGACAGAGAGCCCGTCGGTCGACGACATAAAGGGGATCGGGCCGACCTACTCGGAGCGGCTCGGGGACGCCGGAATCGAGACGGTCGCGGACCTGGCGGCGGCCGACGCGGAGACAGTCGCGGAGACTGCGGAGACGTCGGTTTCGCGGGCCGACGGCTGGATCGACCGCGCGCAAGACCGCTGACGTGAGCGAGTACACGTACCACGTCGACGGGAAACTGGTCCCGGCAGAGGAGGCGACAGTCGACGTCCGGGACCGCGGGTTCCAGTACGGCGACGCGGCCTTCGAGACGGTCCGGGTCTACGGCGGGTCGGTCTTCGAGTGGGCCGCCCACGCCGAGCGGCTGGCGGGCACCTGCCGGACGCTGGGTTTCGCGAAAGCGACGCCGCCACGCGAGGATCTGCGCGAGCGGGTTCTGGAGACGGTCACAGCAAACGACCTCCAGGACGCGTACGCGCGCCTGTCGATCACCCGCGGCGTCCAGCCCGGGAAACTCACCCCGCAGCCCCGCGTCGCGCCGACAATTGTCGTCGTGGTCAAGGAGTTCCCACGCGGCGGCACGGAGGGGGAGTCAGTCTGGGACGGTCCCGCCTCGATCCGGTCGGTAGAGCGGCGCCGCCCGCCCGAGGCGGCGCTGCCGGCCGACGCCAAGACGCACAACTATCTCACCGGCGTCCTGGCACGGCTCGAACTCCGGGGGACCGACGCCGACGAGGCGATTCTCCGGGACGTCGACGGCCACGTCACCGAGGGGGCAACGAGCAACGTCTTCTTCGTCGACGGCGGCACGCTGAAGACGCCGGCGACGTCACTGCCGCTCCTTCCCGGGGTCACCCGGAACGTCGTTCTGGAGTTGGCCCGCGAGGAGGGGTTCCCCGTCGAGACGGGCGCCTACGGCGTCAGCGACCTCCGGGCGGCCGAGGAGGTCTTTCTCACGAACACGACCTGGGAGGTCCGACCCGTGACGGACGTCGAGGGCGCGAGCCTCGAGGTGGGGCCGATGACGAAACTGCTCGCGCGCCTGTACGACGAACGCGTCGAACGCGAGTGCTACGGGCGTGCGGACTGATCGGAGCCGGGAGTGGGAACGGAAACGGGAACGGGAACGGGCGGTGGGTGTTCAGCGAAACGTGATCTCGTCGCTGGCGACCACACTCGCGAGGCCGGCACCGAAAGCGTAGGCGGCCCGACCGACGCCCCGCTGGAACCGCCCAGCCAGTCCGCGCCGCGGTTCGAACTCCTCGACGACGGCTTCCTCGCCGACCCTGCTCTCTACGCGGTCGACGACGTCCTCCCGGGTGCCGAGTTCGTCGACCAGTCCGACCTCGCGGGCGCGGTCGCCGAGGTAGATCCGCGCTTCCGTCTCCTGGATCGTCTCGGCGTCCATGTCCCGTCCCTCGACGACGTCGTCGACGAACTGGTCGTAGTAGTCGTCGACGATGCCCTGGAGGTACTCCCGTTCGTTCTCCTCGAGTTCCTTCAGCGGAGTGCCAGCGTCCTTGTACTCGCCGGCAGTGAACTGTTCGTAGTCGATCCCGAGGCGGTCGGCGAGGTCGGACACGTTGACCCGCGATCCGATCACGCCGATCGAGCCGACAATCGATCCCTGCCGCGCCCAGAGTTCGTCACAGCCCGCTGCGATCTCGTAGCCGCCGCTGGCACAGACGTCCGTCGCGTACGCGACCGTCGGTCCCTCGAACTGTTCGGCGGCCAGCCGGATGTCCTGGCTGGGGACGATCTCCCCGCCGGGGGTGTTCAGTTTCACGAGCAGTGCCTCCGCGCCGCGGTCCTCGTCGGCGCGCTCGATCTGTTCGACGATGTCCTCGGCGGCGGCCCCGACCGGCGCGTTCGAGAGCGGGCCGCCACCGCCGTCGCGGGTGATCGGTCCCTCGACTGCGACCTCCGCGACATTGTATCCCGGGGCCAGCGACCCGGCGACCTTGCCGGCAACCCTGACCCCGAGCACGACGAGCACGACGGTCAGCAGGACACCGACGATGTCGACCATCGAGGAGGGAAACCGGAGGAAGGCAAACCACCCTGCGACGGCCACGAGCGCAACGATCAGGAGGAAGACCACTGTGCGGGCGAGCATGTTGGCGAGGCGCATACACTCTCCTGGGACAGCGATAATAAAAGCACGACGCACTCTGCCGGTCACGCTGTCGGCTATAACTTCGTGAAGATATTCGGCACCCCGGGGTGGCGATACTGCTCACGGGCTTATAGCCGACAGTCTCAGTACCAGTCCAGATCGGCGACGAACGACCGCAGTGCCGACCGGGTGACGTGGGGCATACAGACGACGCGCAGCTCGCCGGCCCCCGTTTTCGAGAGCCGCCAGCCTCGCTCTCGCAGCAGGTCGATCGTCGACTCCGAGAGGTCGGCCGCCACCAGGGGCAGTTCCGGGCCGACAACGGTGTGGCCCCTGCGTTCGAGAGCCTCCGCCACCCACTCCGCGTTGGCCATCGCCAGTTCGTGGGTCTCCCGGTAGCCCCCGGGCCACAGTTCGTCCATCGCGGCGACGGCACTGGCCACGCCGGCGCCGCTCCGGGTGCCAGTCAGCGTCACCTGTGCGGTCGATTCGAGATACGGCGTCTCGATCGTGAGACGCTCGAACAGGTCGGACGAGCGCGCGAGCAACCCGCCCGCGGGGACCGCCGCCTGGCCCGCCTTGTGGGGATCGATCGTCAGCGTGTCGACGTCTGCGTGGTCGAAGTGCCACTCGTGGTCGGTAAAGGGCAGGTAGAAGCCACCCCACGCCGCGTCGACGTGGCAGAGCGCGCCGGCGTCGGCCGCGAGGTCGGCCACCGCGGGAATGGGATCGACGGCGCCGTACTCCGTCGATCCGGCGACGCCGACGACACAGACCGTCTCCCCGTCGACGAGTCGGGCCACCGCGTCGGTGTCGACGCCGTACTCGTCGAGCGGCGCGGTCCGTAACTCGACGCCGAGCACGTCGGCGGCCTTCCGGAAACTGAAGTGGGCACTCGCCGGGGCGACTACGTTCGGGTCGGCGGCGTCGGCACGGTCGCGTGCGATTCGGATCGCCTGGATGTTTGCTTCCGTTCCCCCGCTGGTGACGTACCCCGCTGGATCGGATAGCCCCGCAATCGCTCCCAGTGTCTCGACCGCTCGGTCCTCCAGGTCGGCGACGGTCGCGTAGGTGCCTGGATCACCGGGGTTCGTCCCGAGAAACCGCTCGGCGGCCTCCCGTGCCACGGGGTGAGGCTCGGTACACATCGAGGAGAGCACGCGGTCGAACTCCTGCGGGTTCGCCTCCCGGAGTTCCTGCATACGCTCCCCTGGAGAGGAACTCGTTTATCGGTTGTGTTTCAGCGCACCGAATCGAGCAGCAGTTTCTGCTCGACGCGCTTGACCTCGTGCTGGACGTCGCGAACGGCGTCGATGTTGGCGCTGATGGAAGTGACCCCCTCGTTGACGAGGTGGCGAATCATCCGCGGTTTCGACCCGGCCTGTCCACAGATGCTCGTCGCCACGCCGTGGTCGCGGCAGGTTTCGATGACGTCGGTGATCAGTTCCAGTACCGCCGGGTGGAGTTCGTCGTACCGGCCAGCGACCCGCTCGTTGTTGCGGTCGACGGCGAGCGTGTACTGGGTGAGGTCGTTCGTCCCGAAAGAGGCGAAGTCGATGCCAGCCTCCGCCATCTCGTCGACACACAGCGCCGACGCGGGAGTCTCGATCATCACTCCCCACGTCCGCTTGTCCGTGTCGATGCCCGCCTCCCGGAGCAACTCGCGTGCCTGGAGGATGTCCTCGACGTCGTTGACCATGGGAAGCATGATCTCGACGTTGTCGTAGCCCATCTCGTAGAGTTTCCGGAACGCGGCGAGTTCGTGCGCGAACGCGTCCGGCCGGTCGAGGCTGCGCCGGATGCCGCGGTAGCCGAGCATCGGGTTGTGCTCGCTGGGTTCGTCCTCGCCGCCCTCCATCTGGCGGAACTCGTCGGTCGGGGCGTCCAGCGTCCGGGCGCGCACCGGCCGCGGGTAGAACTCGTCGGCGACCCGCTGGACGCCGTCGACGATCTCCTCGACGTAGGCCTCGGCGCCGTGGTCGTCGATGTACCGCTGGGGCGCCTTGCCCAGCGAGAGGATCATGTGCTCGATCCGGAGCAGGCCGACGCCGTCAGCGCCCGTCGCCGCGGCCCGCTCCGCGGCGTCCGGGATCGAGACGTTGACCTTCACTTCCGTGGCGGTCATCGGCTTGACCGGCGTGTCCGGACGGACCTCCTCGATTGCGTCGCGTTCTGTCTTCTCTTCCTCGCTGCCAGTCTCGACCGAGCCTTTCTCGCCGTCGATGGTGACGACCTGGCCGTCCCGGAGGCGGTCCGTGGCGTCGCCGGCCCCCACGACGGCAGGCACCCCCAGTTCGCGCGAGACGATGGCTGCGTGCGAGGTCATCCCACCCTCGTCGGTGACGATGCCCGCCGCGCGTTTCATCGCCGGCACCATGTCCGGGGTGGTCATCTCGGCGACGATGATGTCGCCCTCGCCGACCTTGTCCAGTTCGTCGAGTCTGCGGACGACACTGACCTCGCCCGAGGCGCGGCCGGGGCTGGATCCCAGCCCCGAGAGGACGAGCTGGCCCTCGTCTGCCTGTCCGCCCTGTTGGCTGGCGGTGCCGCCGTCGGCCGCACTGCCGTCCGACGACGTCGCGGTCGTGCTCCCGTCCGACGGTATCGCGGCGCCTTCCCCCTCCGCGGCGCCGTCGATGGTCGTGATGGGGCGGGACTGCAGGAGGGACACCTCGCCGTCCTCGATGGCCCACTCGACGTCCTGTGGATCGCCGTAGTAGTCCTCGAGTTCCTCGCCGAGTTCGCGCAGCGCCGTCAGCTCCTCGTCCGAGAGCACCCGTTTCTTGCGTCTGTCCTCGGACACCTGTCGCTCGACTGTCTCGCCGGTTTCGCTGTCCCTGACGTGCATCACCTTCTTCTCTGCGACAGAGACCTCGTTGATATCGCCCGTCGCGCGGTCGACAACGTAGTTGTCGGGCGTGACGGCCCCGGAGACGACCGCCTCGCCCAGTCCCCACGCGGCCTCGATGGTCACGACCGGTGCCCCCGTCGAGGGGTGGCTGGTGAAGAGCACGCCCGACTTGTCGGCGTCCACCATCTCCTGGACGACGACCGCGATGTCGACCGTCGCGTGGTCGAACCCCTGGTCCTGTCGGTAGTAGATGGCCCGCTGGGTGAAAAGCGAGGCCCAGCAGTCACGCACCCGTTCGAGGAGGTCCGTACCCGTGACGTTGAGGTACGTCTCCTGCTGGCCGGCAAACGATGCCCCATCGAGGTCCTCGGCCGTCGCCGAGGAGCGCACGGCGACCGGCGATCCCTCGCCGATCTGTTCGTAAGCGTCGAGAATCTCCGCGCGCAGCGAATCGGGGAGTTCCGTGCCGCAGACGAGTTCCTGCGCGCGCTCGGCGGCCTCGGCGAGTGCCTTCGAGTCGTCGGTGTCGACGTCGACTGCCGCGAACAGTTCCTCCGCGACGCCGGTCTCCTCGACGAACGACCGGTAGGCGTCCGTCGTGACGATGAAGGCCGGCGGGACGGGCAACCCCGCGTACGTCATCTCGCCGAGAGACGCCGCTTTCCCGCCGACTGTCTGTAGGTCCTCGGACCGCACGTCGTCCAGCCAGAGTACTGCCATGTCCGTGCGAGAACGGTGAACAACTATAGTAATGAACCTTCTGAAAGTCCCTACGCTTCGAGGATCTCCTCGTCACCGGATGGCGGAACGCCCACGGTGCCATCCAGTGTTGGGACCGCGCGCCCGCCCACCCGGAGCTCGTCAGGATCGACCCGAACCCATCCCGGCCGGTCGAGGTAGTGGCCGCCTTCCACGACCGGTTCGTCGTCCCCGACGACGGCCTCGCGGTGGAGGGAGATCGCAGTTCCGGCCCAGACGGCCGGAGTGACCGGGGCCTCCAGTCCGACGGTCCGCGCGTACGGTGGCCGCGTGCCCGGGTTCCAGTCCCCGAACGTCCGCGCGTGGCAGGTCGCGTCGGCCCCGAGCGTGTCGAACGTGAACGCACAGACGGCCTCGACGTCCACGGCCGCGGTCAGGTCCGCGAGCGCAACCGGGTCGGGCGCCGCGCTCCCGAGGTGTTCGAGGAAGTTCACCGGCACGGCGAGCGCGTCGACGCCGGCCGAAACACGGATCGGCGGGAGGTCGGCACCGACATCCCGGAGCGCCGCAAGCGGGACGCCGAGCGCGTCGGCGACCGACTCCAGTTCGATATCGGTCGGCTCGGGGTGTGGTTCCGCCAGCGAGTTCCACACGCGGCCGTCCGCCGTCGCCGTCACGTCGAGCGTGTCCCCGTCTGTCGGGACGCTGCGCGGGTCGCCCTCCACGGTCACTGGGTGCGTGCCGCAATCGATCCAGCCACGCTCGGTCGCCGCGCCGATCGCACCGACGGCGACCGCGTGCGGATCGACCGGCCCGCGGGGGCCGACAGCACGGAGCGCGTCGGGTGGGCCGTCGGTCGGGACTGCCGTGGCCGGGGTCTCGAGTTCGCGCGCGACAGCGCGCACCTGATTGTCTGTCAGGTCCGATCCGTCCGGGAGCACGGCGACCGGGACGCCACCGGTCGGTTCCGCGGTGAAGGCGTCGACGAGAACGACGTCTCGCGTGTCCATACACCGGGAGGCGGGTTGCGAACGCATAAACCGTCGGGACTTTGCCCCCGCCAGCCGTCTCCCGGGTCATGCCCGACCGAGAGACTGCGCGGTTACGGGACTCCCACACCGAGATGACCGAACTCCTGATGCCAGACGACACGAACACCCTCGGGCGTGCGCTCGGTGGCGTCATTCTCCACTGGATGGACGTCTGTGGTGCCATCGCGGCAATGCGCTTTACCAACCAGCGGTGCGTGACTGCCTCGATCGATCACGTGGATTTCATCGCGCCGATCAGCGCCGGCGAGGTCGTGACCGTCCACGCGTACGTGTTCAACACTGGCCGGACGAGCGTCGACGTGAAAGTCGATGTCAGCGCCGAGAACCCACAGACCGGCGAGACACGCGACGCCACCGCCTCGTTTCTGACGTTCGTGGCCCTCGACGAGGACCTTGCGCCGACTGCGGTTCCCGGGCTCGTCTGCGAGACCGAGACCGAACGGGCCCACCGCGAGGAAGCCGTCGAGAGCCGCGAGACACAGCTGGCCGAACTGCTCGCGCGCATGGACGAGTGACAGGGCCCCACAGCCGACAGTACCGGGCACGCGGGACGCCGGCGGCAGCGACCGACTTCCAAAGAGAAATACCAGTCCACTCCTAACGGGGAACTGTCCGTGACGAACACGCAGATCACGCTGATACAGATTGACAACTACGGGCCGTGGACAGTCACACCGGAACCCAGGCGGGAGGTCGACCTCCAGACGTTGCAGTCGCGGCTGTACGCCGACGTCTCGCAGCTGATTGGGAACCGCGAAGGATACGCCTTCTTCGGTCGGTTCGACAACATGATCGCCGTGACGAACGGTCTCAACCGGTCGGACCTGTCGCTCGTCCAGGAAGCCATCGGCAACCGCTACCCGGTCACGGCGAGCATGAGCACGGCGGTCGACGTGTCACCCGTAATCGCGCTGGGGCGTGCCTCCGAACGCCTCCAGAAGGAAGGCAGCGCACAGGACGACAGCCGCCGCGAACTGATGCTCGGCCATCCGCTCCCCGAGACCGAGCGGACCGACACCGACGTCCAGCTCGCCCACTTCGACGTCAACGACGCGACCGGCAAGTACACCGACCGTCTCAACGAGTTCGACACCTTCATTCAGATCGAACAGGGCTACGCCGAACTGATGCGCTACATGCGCGAGGCCCACGAGTCGCTCTCGTTTTTCGTGGGCGGGGACAACGTCATCGCAGTCTGTTCGACACTCGGAGACGAGGAGTACTACGACGCCATCGACCACGTCTCAGAGGCCGTCGGCGTCGAACTCAAGGTCGGTGTGGGTCGCGCCAGGGTCGCACAGAACGCGGGCATGGCTGCCAAACACGCACTCGAGGACTGCCGCGAGAACGGATCAGACGTCGAGTTCCACTGAAAATCGCGTTCCACTGTGTCGTCGCTCCTGGTGGCGCGCGCGAGACACGCGTCCGACGCGCACGCCCGCCAGCGGGCACACCCACACCCACACCCGCGCTGTCGTGCGATTCTCGAAAGTCTTTAGGCGCGGTCCTCGCGTAGAGTTAGCCACAGGTGGTGTCCGTGGAACTGATAATAACCGAGAAGGAAAACGCCGCCCGCCGGATCGCGGAGATACTCAGCGACGGCGCCGCCGGGGCCGAGCGCCACAACGGCGTCAACGTCTACGGCTGGGGAGACACGCGCGTGGTCGGGCTCTCGGGGCACGTCGTCGGCGTCGATTTCCCGCCCGAGTACAGCGACTGGCGCGACGTCGAGCCCGTCGAACTGATCGACGCAGAGGTCAGAAAAGAGTCCACACAGGAAAACATCGTCCAGACGCTCCGGGAGCTGGCACGGGCAGCCGACCAGGTCACGATCGCGACCGACTACGACCGCGAGGGGGAACTCATCGGCAAGGAGGCACACGAACTCGTCCGCGAGGAGACCGACGTTCCCGTCGACCGGGTGCGCTTCTCCTCGATCACCGCAACCGAAGTCCAGGACGCGTTCGCGAACCCGGACGAACTGGATTTCGACCTGGCGGCCGCCGGCGAGGCCCGTCAGGTGATCGACCTCGTGTGGGGGGCCGCGCTCACGCGATTCCTCTCGCTGTCGGCCCGCCAGCTCGGCGACGACTTCATTTCGGTGGGCCGCGTCCAGTCGCCGACGCTGAAGCTGATCGTCGACCGCGAGCGCGAGATCGAGGCGTTCGACCCCGAAAACTACTGGGAGCTGTTCGCCACCCTCGCCAAGGACGGCTCGGCCTTCGAGGCGCAGTACTTCTACGACGACGACGGCAGCGAGGCCGAACGCGTCTGGGACGAACAGGCGGCCACGCGGGTCCACGAGACCCTCCAGACGACACGCACGGCGACGGCCACCTCGGTCCGGCGGCGCACACGCACCGACACCCCGCCGACGCCTTTCGACACCACCGCCTTTATCGGCGCCGCCGGGTCGCTGGGATACTCCGCACAGCGTGCGATGTCGATCGCAGAGGACCTCTACACCGCCGGCTACGTCACCTACCCGCGGACCGACAACACGGTCTACCCGGACGACCTCGAGCCCGACGCGCTGCTCGACTCGTTTCTGGGGAGTCGCGAGTTCGGCGACGACGCCGAGCGGTTGCTCGCGCTCGAGGGGGTCGACCCGACGGAAGGCGACGAGGAGACCACCGATCACCCGCCGATCCACCCGACTGGCGAACTCCCCGAGCGGGGGGCCCTGGAGGAAGACGAGTGGGAACTCTACGAGCTCGTGGTCCGTCGCTTCTTCGCGACGGTTGCGGAGGCGGCCACCTGGGAGCACCTGCGTGTCGTCGCCGAGGTCGAGGGGTGCTCGCTGAAGGCAAACGGCAAGCGACTCCTCGACCCCGGCTACCACGCCGTCTACCCGTACGTCGGTGCCAGCGAGACCCACCTCCCGGACGTCGAGGACGGCGAGTCGCTGTCGCTGCGGGACGCGAGCCTCGAGGCCAAGCAGACCCAGCCGCCACGCCGGTACGGGCAGTCCCGGCTCATCGAGACGATGGAGTCACTCGGGCTCGGCACGAAGTCGACCCGCCACCACACGATCGAGAAACTGTACGACCGCGGCTACGTCGAGGGAGATCCCCCGCGGCCGACGGCGCTCGCGGAGGCGGTCGTCGAGGCCGCCGAGGCGTTTGCGGACCGCGTGGTCAGCGACGAGATGACCGCCCAACTGGAGGCGGACATGGCGGCCATCGCGAACGGCGAGGCCACGCTCGAGGAAGTGACCGACGAGTCCCGCGAGATGCTCGAACGCGTCTTCGACGAGCTCCGGGCGTCCCGCGAGGAGATCGCCGACCACCTCCAGGAATCGCTGAAGGCCGACCGCCGGCTCGGTCCCTGTCCGGAGTGTGGCGAGGACCTGCTCGTGCGCCGGAGCCAGCAGGGCTCGTATTTCGTCGGCTGTGACGGATTTCCCGAGTGCCGGTTCACGCTTCCCCTGCCGAGCACCGGCGAGCCGCTGGTGCTCGACGCGACCTGCGAGGAGCACGACACCCACCACGTGAAGATGCTCGCCGGCCGCGACACGTTCGTCCACGGCTGTCCGCGCTGCAAGGCCGAGGCGGCCGAGGCCAGCGACGACGAGATCATCGGCGCGTGTCCCGAGTGTGGAGCGGGCGCTGTGTCCCCGGAGCAACGAGACGAGGGCGGCGAACTCGCGATCAAACAGCTCCGCTCGGGGTCGCGGCTCGTCGGCTGTACGCGCTACCCGGACTGCGAGTACTCGCTGCCCCTGCCCCGGCGGGGCGACATCGAGGTGACGGATACCGACTGCGAGGCACACGACCTGCCCGAGCTGGTCGTCCACGACGGCGACGACCCCTGGGAACTGGGCTGTCCCATCTGCAACTACCGGGAGTATCGGGCCGACCAGTCCCTCGAAGAACTGGAGGACCTGGACGGTCTCGGCCCGAAAACCGCCGAGAAACTGGCTGACGCAGGCGTCGAGGACATCGACGACCTCCAGTCGGCCGACGCCGACGCGGTCGCGGACGAGATACAGGGTGTCTCTGCGTCGCAGCTCCACGAGTGGCAGGCCGAACTCCCGTCCTGATGTGTGCCGGCTGTCCATCCGGGCGTCAGCTTCTTGTCTTCCGTGACCATAGTTACCACAGAACAATGCAGAGCCAGTCAGAGGATCCGTACCGGTGTGAGGTCTGCGAGGCGGAATTCGGGAGTCGCGAGGAGTTACAACAGCACGTCCACGAGATGGGACTCGTCGGCTGATCGGCCGGGACTGTCCCAGTGGGTGCGAGACGAAAGACTGCGCTTAAGTCCCGGCCGTCGAAACTGGCGGTATGGACAACCGCACACACGCCACAGAGGCCGAGCCGGGCGAGACCGCGAGCCTCGCCGGGTGGGTCCACGAGATCCGCGACCTGGGAGGGATCGCCTTCCTCATTCTCCGGGACAGGACTGGCAAGATCCAGGTCAAACTCGAGAAAGACGAGATGGACGACGCCCTCGTCGAGACAGCACTGGGCGTCCACCGGGAGAGCGTCATTACAGTCACAGGGACCGTCGAACTGGAGGATCGGGCCCCCACGGGGGTCGAGGTCGTCCCCGAATCCGTCGACGTCGTCGCGGAGGCAGATCCCGAACTCCCGCTCGATCCATCGGGCAAGGTCGAGGCCGACCTCTCGACGCGGCTGGACAACCGGACACTCGATCTCCGGAAAGAGGAGGTCAAGGCGGTCTTCGAGATCCGCGCCGAGGTGTTGCGCGCGGTCCGCGAGCAGTTCCGCGCCGTCGGCTGTACCGAGATCAACACCCCCAAGATCGTCGCCACGGGCACCGAGGGCGGGACGGAACTGTTCCCCGTGACCTACTTCGGCCGCGAGGCGTTCATGAACCAGAGCCCGCAGCTTTTCAAGCAGTTGATGGTCGGCTCCGGGCTCGAACGGGTCTTCGAGATTGGCCCGATCTTCCGCGCCGAGGAACACAACACTCCCCGGCACCTCAACGAGGCGACGAGCATCGACTTCGAGTCGGCGTTCGTCGATCACACGGAGGCGATGGACGTCTGCGAATCGGTGGTCCGGGCTGCCTACGAGGGTGTGGCCGGGAACTGCCAGTCAGAACTGGAGACGCTCGGATTCGAGCAGTTCCCGGTGCCCGAGGCGGAGTTCCCGCGCCTGACCTACGAGGAGACGATCGAGCGTGTCAACGCGACCGGCGCTGTCGACGACCCGCTCGTCTGGGGCGACGACCTGCCCACCGAGGGCGAGAAGGCACTGGGCGAAGAGATTGGGTCCCACTACTTCATCACGGACTGGCCCAGCGAGGTCAAGCCCTTCTACATCAAGGATTACGACGACGACCCCGAACTGTCGACGGGGTTCGACCTGATGCACCCCTCGCTGGAACTGGTCTCGGGCGGCCAGCGCGAACACCGCCACGACCACCTCATCGAGGGGTTCGAACAGCAGGGCCTGGAACCCGAGGCGTTCGAGTACTACACCAAGATGTTCCGGTACGGGATGCCACCCCACGCCGGCTGGGGACTCGGCGCGGAACGCCTCGTGATGACGATGCTCGGCCTCGACAACATCCGCGAGGCGGTCATCTTCCCGCGAGACCGCCAGCGCCTGTCACCCTGAGACTGCGTCGCCGTCGACAGCGGTCGAAAAGCAGTCGTCGGCTGTACGCGCGCGAACAATACAACTAGTGCTTCGTCAACCGTAGACTGTTGAGTTCAGGATTTAACAATCTGAACCGGCTCGGACCGAGCGACGCAATGTGATCCGGTTTCTCACCCCTGGTCAGCCAGGTTGCGACACACTCCCCGACCATCGGCGCGAGTGTGACGCCGTAGCCGCTCATGCCGGCCGCGAGCAGGTACCCATCGACGGATGTCTCGCCCACGACCGGACGGCCGTCCGGTGTCACCGTCCGGAGTCCGAGCCACTCGTCCCGGCGTTCCAGTCCCGAAAGTCCCGGTGCGTACTGATCGACCGTCTCGCTCACTTCCCGATAGAACGAGTCCTCGACGTCGGGGGGTCGGTCGGGGTCGAACCCGTCGCCGTCCTCGTAGTCGGTTGCGAACTGCCCAGCGAGGATCCGTTTCGCCCCGTGAGACCGGAGGTAGATCCCGCTCTCGAAGAACGTCAGGGGAAGAGTTTGCTCCCGCTCGGTCGAGAAGACGGCGACGGGACCGGCGGTGTGGCGCAGGGGAACGGAGACGCCGACCATCGCGTCGACTTCGGGGGCCCACGGCCCGGCCGCGTTGATCACTGTCGCCGCCTCGTAATCCCCGGCAGTTGTCTCCACGCTCGAAACCGCGCCGGCCCGGGTGTGGACGTCGGTCACTGCGACGCCGGTCTCGATCGACACCCCGGCGTCGCGGGCGGCCTCGGCCCAGTACTCGACCACCTCGTCCGGGTCCAGGTACCCGTCGTCCGGTAGCAAAACTCCACCTGCGAGACGGTCCGGGTCGAGGCCGAATCCCTCGAGAGCGTCCGAACCGAGTTCCTCGGCGGCGACTCCCAATTCGGCGTGTGCGTCGGCCAGTTCCGCGACGTCCTCGCTACTGCCTTCGCGTGCGAGGTGGAGCGTCCCCACCTGCTCGAAGGATAGCGCCCCTGAATCGATACGGGATTCGTACCACTCCCGGGCCTGCCGGCGGCGGGCGTACTCCTCGCGGGTTGGCTCTTCCTGGTGGTGGATGAACTGGGCGATCGAGGCGGCCGTAGTACCCGAACCGAGCGTGGTCTTTTCGAGAAGGGTTATCGGGCGGTCCGCGTCCCGAAGGAAATACGCGATGCTCGTGCCGATGACGCCGCCGCCGACAACGATGATGGGACCCGTGCGTCGTGTGGCCATCAGTCCGAGGGGACGTCGCACGTACTCAAAGGTGTTTGGACGGATATTGGTGTCGCATTTGCCCGAACACGCATGATTTATACCTCCGGATAGTCCATTTTCAGACGCTATGGGACAGACACTCACGGAGAAGATACTCGACGACCACCTCGTCGAGGGCGACCTCGAACCGGGCGAGGAGATCGGTATCGAAATCGACCAGGTGCTCACCCAGGACACGACCGGGACGCTGGTGTGGCTCCAGTTCGAGGCGCTCGGACTGGACGAGATCCAGACGGAACTGGCCGCACAGTACTGTGACCACCAGACCTACCAGTTCGACTTCAAGAACACCGACGACCACCGCTTTCTGCGTTCTGCTGCCGGCACCTTCGGCGCGTACTTCTCCCGGCCGGGCAACGGCATCTGCCACAACGTCCACAAGGAGAACTTCGCGGCGCCCGGCAAGACACTGCTGGGCAGCGACTCGCACACCCCGACGCCGGGCGGCCTCGGCCAGTTGGCCATCGGCTCGGGCGGACTGGACGTCGCCGTCGCGATGGGCGGGGGCGCCTACTACATCGAGATGCCCGAAGTCGTGGAGGTGCGCCTCGAAGGGGAACTCCCCGAGTGGGCGACCGCCAAGGACATCATCCTCGAGTTGTTGCGGCGCCTCTCGGTGAAGGGCGGCGTCG
>CAYYHG010000060.1:0-15722 GCA_964471665.1 uncultured Halobacteriales archaeon
ATCTCCTGGATCTGCAACGCGTCGTAGGCGTTGGCAGTCGGCTTGTAGCCACCTTTCGGCCCCGGTACGCCCTCCACCAGCTGGAGGGCCTTGAGACTCTGCATCTGGTTGCGTATCGTGCCCGGATTGCGGTCGACGCGGTCCGCGATCTCCTCCCCCTTGACGGCTGTCTCGTCGTCCCGGTAGAGGTTGACCAGCTCCTGCAGGATGTTTTTCTGGCTGGGTGTCAGCTCGATAGATGACATAACATACCATTCGCGGCTGATTTCCTTAAAGCCGGCGGTGGCCCCGGCGACACGCGCGAATGCGGGCGCAGCGTCCAGAATAGCAACCCCTAACTGCGGGCCTGTACTGTGTCCGGTATGGAAAACGGACGCGTGCTGGTGACCGGTGGCGCGGGGTTCATCGGGTCGAACCTCGCCAACCACCTCGCCGCCGACAACGAGGTCGTCGCGGTCGACGACTGCTACCTCGGGACGCCCGAGAATCTCGATCCCGCCGTCGAGTTCGTCCGGGCGAGTGTCCTCGAAGACGACCTGCCGACGGACGTCGACGTGGTCTTTCACCTGGCGGCCCGCTCGTCGTACGCGATGCACGAGGACGACCCCGAACAGGGTGCCCGCGTCAACGTCGAGGGCTTCGTCAATACGGTCGAACAGGCCCGCCAGGACGGCTGTGAGACTGTCGTCTACGCGTCGACGTCCTCGATCTACGGTTCCCGGACGGAGCCCTCCCCGGAAGACATGCCCGTCACCGTCGACACCGGCTACGAGGCCTCGAAGATGGCCCGGGAACGCTACGCCGAGTACTTCCACAACCACTACGGGCTGTCGCTCGCTGGGCTGCGCTTTTTTTCGGTCTACCAGGGCTACGGCGGCGCAGAACAACACAAAGGCGAGTACGCCAACGTCATCGCGCAGTTCGCCGACGACATCGCCAGCGGACGGTCGCCGGAACTGTACGGCGACGGCACACAGACCCGGGACTTCACCCACGTCTCCGACATCGTCCGCGGGACCGTCCTCGCCGCCGACCACAAACTCGACGGCGTCTACAATCTGGGGACGGGCGAGGCGTACTCGTTCAACACCGTCGTCGGGATGCTCAACGACGAACTGGGGACCGACGTCGAACCCGTCTACGTCGAGAACCCCATCCCCGAGGACGTCTACGTCCACGACACCTGCGCCGATTCCTCGAAGATCCGCGAGGCGACCGGCTGGGAGCCCGCAATCGACTTCGAGGAGGGAATCGGACGGGTCTGTGCGCAGTACAACTGATACGGACCGGTGTCGTTCGGACCCGCCACCGACCTTTTTTTCTACGCCGCCGAAGGCGGCCCATGGACACCACTGTACGCGTCATCGGCGTCCCGATGGACCTCGGTTCGGACAGGCGTGGCGTCGATATGGGGCCCTCGGCCATCCGCTATGCCGGCCTGGCCGACCAACTGGAGGCGATGGGGCGGACCTGCAGGGACGGGGGAGACGTCGGCGTGCCCCGGCCAGAGGAGACGGATCCGGACGCCGTCCGGCCCGAATCCGGACACGCGAAGTTTCTCCGGGAGACCCGGTCGGTCTGTCGTGACCTCGCCGCTGCCGTCGAGGCGACGGTCGCCGACGGGGAGTTGCCGCTCGTCCTGGGGGGTGACCACTCCATCGCGGTCGGAACCGCCGCCGGCCTCGCTGGCGACCGCGACGTCGGAATCGTCTGGTTCGACGCCCACGGCGACTTCAACACCCCGGCGACGACACCGAGTGGCAACGTCCACGGGATGTCGCTCGCGGCGATTCTCGGAGACGGCGAGTTCGCCGGGACCGACTGGGCCGACGTCGGCGTCCGCGAGGACAACGTCGCGCTCGTCGGTCTGCGGGACCTCGACGACCGCGAGCGCGAGCGCGTCCGTGACAGTTCGGTCGCCGCCTTCACGATGACCGACATCGACGAACGCGGGATCACGGACGTCGTCGGGGACGCCCTCGAGGTGGCGACGAGTGGTGTCGACACACTGCAGGTCAGTCTCGACCTGGACTGGCTGGATCCCGGCGAGGCGCCCGGCGTCGGCACGCCGGTGCGGGGCGGCGTCTCCTACCGGGAAGCCCACGCCGCTCTCGAGTTGGTCCACCGCGAGGCCGGCGACACAGTCGGAGCACTGGAACTCGTCGAGGTCAACCCGATCCTCGACGGCCACAACCGCACCGCCGAACTCGGGGTCGAACTCGCCGCCAGCGCGCTCGGAAAGCGCATCTTGTAGTCCCCGTCGGTTGGGTCGGGCTCACCCGGCGTCGTCGGACACGACAGTCACGCTCGCGACGCCGTCGCCGTCCTCGACCGCCATCACGGTCACGCCCATCGTGTTCCGGCCGACAGTCGAGATGTCGGCGACCGGACAGCACATGATCTGGCCGGAGTCGCTCATCACGACGATGTGGTCCCCGGCCGTGACGGCCTTGACCGCCGTGACGGGACCGTTCCGGCCGTCGGTCTTGATGTCGACCAGTCCCTTGCCGTAGCGGGACTGGGAGCGATACTCCGTGAGCGGCGTCCGTTTGCCGTAGCCGTTCCGGGTGACCGTCAGCAGGGCACGCTCGTCGGCGTCGTCGGTCGCGACCATCCCCGCGACGCGGTCGCCCTCGCGCAACTCGACGCCGCGCACGCCCCGCGCGGTCCGCCCCATCTCGCGGACCTCGCTCTCGTCGAACCGGATCGTCATGCCCTGTTCCGTGGCGACGACCAGGTCCCGGGTCCCGTCGGTCACCTCGACGTCGACGAGTTCGTCGCCCTCGTCGAGGCTCGCCGCGATGATCCCCGTCGAGAAGATGTTCTCGAACTCCGTCGCGCAGGTCCGCTTGACGTAGCCCTCCCGGGTGGCCATCGTGATACACTCCTCGTCGTCGAACTGGTCGGTGTTCACGACGGCCGTTATCTCCTCGCCGTCGTCGAGGTCGATGAGGTTCACCGCCGACTTGCCACGCGCAGTCCGCCCCATCTCGGGAATCTCGTAGGTCTTCAGCCGGTAGACCTGCCCCCGGTTCGTGAAACACAGGAGGTAGTCGTGGCTGTTGGCCCTGAACACCTTCGAGACGCGGTCGCCCGCCTTGGGGTCGGCGCCGATGATGCCTTTCCCGCCGCGCTTTTGGGGGTCGAACGCGTCGGTCGGCATCCGCTTTATGTAGTCGTCCTCCGTGATCACCACCAGACAGTCCGCCTCCGGGATGAGGTCCTCGTGGGTGACCTCGCCGTCCGATTCGACGATCTCGGTCCGGCGCTCGTCGCCGTACTCGGACTCGATCTCGCGCAGTTCGTCTTTGATGACGCCGCGCAGCTTCTCCGCGTCGGCGAGCACGGATTCGAGGTACTCGATGGTCTCCTGGACGTCCTCGTACTCGGACTCGACCTCGCCGGCCTCCATCGATGTCAGCGACCCCAGTTGCATGCGGACGATGTGCTCGGCCTGGGCCTCGGACAGGTCGAAGTCGACCTGCAGCTCCTCGATCGCGGCCGCGCGGTCCGCACACTCGCGGATACACTCGACGACCGCGTCGACGTTCTCCAGGGCCCTGAGCCGTCCCTCCAGGATGTGGGCACGGTCCGTTGCCTCCCGGAGGTCGTGCTCGGAGCGCCGGCGGACGACCTCCTTGCGGTGGTCGATGTAGTGATCCAGCGTCTCCGCCAGCGTCAGCACACGCGGCTGGCCGCCGACCAGCGCGAGATTGATCACGCCGAAGGTGGTCTCGAGGTGGCTCTCGAGCAACTGGTTCTCGACGACGTCGACGTTCGCGTTGCGCTTGAGGTCGATCACGACCCGGACACCGTCGCGGTCGGACTCGTCGCGCAGGTCCGAGACGCCCTCGATCTTGCCCTCGTTGACGTCCTCGGCGACGCGCTCGACAATCCGGGCCTTGTTCTCCTGGAAGGGCAACTCGCTGATGACGATCCGGTCCCGGTCGGACTCGTCGCGCTGGATGTCGTAGGCCGCCCGGACCCTGAGGCGGCCCCGTCCGGTCGCGTACGCCGACTGGATGGCCTCCCGCCCGACGATTGTCGCACCCGTCGGGAAGTCCGGCCCCTCGATCGGACCGTCGGATCCCCGGATCAGGTTGCCAGCCTCGTCGTAGTCCCGCGTGTCGATCAGGTCCTCGACGCCACAGTCGGGGTTGTCGACGCGGTGGATCGTCGCCTCGATCACCTCGCGCAGGTTGTGTGGCGGGATGTTCGTGCTCATGCCGACCGCGATACCCGAGGACCCGTTCAGCAACAGGTTGGGGAGTCTCGCGGGCAACACCTCGGGTTCGGTCAGGCGGTCGTCGTAGTTCGGGGTGAAATCGACCGTGTCCTTCTCGATGTCCGCCAGCAGTTCCTCGGCGAGGGGAGCCATCCGGGCCTCGGTGTAGCGCATCGCCGCGGGTGGATCGCCGTCCATCGACCCGAAGTTGCCCTGGCCGTCCACCAGCGGATACCGCATCGAGAACTCCTGTGCCATCCGCACCAGTGTGTTGTAGATCGCCGAGTCACCGTGGGGGTGGTAGTCCCCCATCGTCTCGCCGACAATCGACGAGGACTTGCGGTGGGAGGAACCCGAAGAGACGCCCATCTCGGACATCGCGTACAGAATCCGCCGGTGGACGGGCTTGAGGCCGTCCCGGACGTCCGGCAGCGCCCGGCCCGCGATGACGCTCATCGCGTAGTCGATGTAACTCTGCTCCATCTCGTCCTCGACGCGGACGTGTTCGACGCTGGCCGCCGGCGCCTCGACCTCGTCGGGGTCGGGGATGTCCGAACTCATATGTCGACCCACTCGGCCTCTGGCGCGTGGTCCTTGATGAACTCCTTGCGGGGTTCGACAGCGTCACCCATCAGTACCGAGAACATCTTGTCCGCCGCGGCGGCGTCCTCGACGGTGATCTTCTTCAGGTACCGCGTCTCCGGTTTCATCGTCGTCTCCCAGAGCTGCTCGGGGTTCATCTCGCCCAGTCCCTTGAACCGCTGGACCTGGTCCGGGTCGCCGTCGCACTCCTCCTCGATGACGCGGTTGCGCTCCTGTTCTGTCATCGCGTCGTACGTGTCTCCGCGGTACCGGATCCGGTACAGCGGTGGCCGTGTCGCGTAGACGTGCCCGCGCTCGAGCAACGGCCGCATGTGCCGGTAGAAGAACGTGAGCAACAGCGTCCTGATGTGGGCCCCGTCGACGTCTGCGTCGGTCATTATCAATACGTTGTTGTATCTGAGTTTCGAAATGTCGAACTCGTCGCCGATGCTCGTGCCCAGTGCGGTGATGAGGTTGCGGATCTCGTCGTTCTCGAGGACGCGGTCCAGCCGGTGTTTCTCGACGTTCAGTATCTTGCCGCGGATCGGGAGGATCGCCTGGAACTCGGGATTTCTCCCCTGCTTTGCGCTTCCGCCCGCGCTGTCACCTTCGACGACGAACAGTTCCGCCTCGGAGGGATCCCGCGTCTGGCAGTCGGCGAGTTTCCCGGGGAGGGCAGTCGACTCCAGTGCGGACTTCCGGCGGGTGAGTTCCTCGGCCTTCTTGGCGGCCTTGCGTGCCTTGGCGGCCTCGACGGCCTTGGCGACGATGGCCTCGGCGGTGTCGGGGTGCTCCTCGAAGTAGGTACCCAGGCCGGTGTGGACCGCCGACTCGACGACCCCGCGGACCTCGCTGTTCCCGAGTTTGGTCTTGGTCTGGCCCTCGAACTGGGGGTCCGGGTGTCTGATCGACAGCACTGCTGTCAGACCCTCGCGGATGTCGTCGCCTTTGAGCGTGTCGTCGAGGTCCCGGAGCAGACCGTTGTCCTGTGCGTAGTCGTTGACGACGCGCGTGAGGGCGGTCTTGAACCCGGTCAGGTGGGTTCCGCCCTCGCGGGTGTTGATGTTGTTGGCGAAGGCGTGCAACGAACCCTGGAGTTCGTCCGTGGCCTGCATCGCCACCTCGACCTGGACGGTTCCCTCGTCGATTTCGGTGTCGTCAGCCAGGTAGATGACCCCCTCGTGGAGGTGGGTTCTGGTCTCGTTGAGGAACTCGACGAACTCCCTGACACCACCCTCGTACTCGAAGGTCGTCGACGTGTCGACGCGCTCGTCGACGAGTGAGATTGCGACTCCGGAGTTGAGAAATGCCAGTTCCCGCAGCCGCGATTCCAGCGTCGAGTAGGAGAAGTCGGTCGTCTCGAAGATTTCACTGTCGGGCCAGAACCGGATGGTCGTGCCCGTCCCCTCCTCCGGGCGCAGGTCGCGGACCCGCTCGAGTTCGGCCTCGGGTTCGCCGTGGTCGAACCGCTGGCGCCAGACGGCGCCGTCGCGTTTCACCTCGACTTCCAGCCACTTCGAGAGCGCGTTCACCACGGAGACCCCGACCCCGTGGAGTCCCCCGGAGACCTGGTAGGACTTGTTGTCGAACTTCCCCCCGGCGTGCAGGACCGTCATGATTACCCCGACCGCCGGTCGGTCGTACTCCTCGTGGGTGTCGATCGGGATGCCACGACCGTCGTCGGTGACCGAGACGGAGTCGTCCTCGTGAATCGTCACCTCGATGGTGTCACAGTGGCCCGCGAGCGCCTCGTCGATGGCGTTGTCGACGACCTCGTAGACCAGGTGGTGCAACCCCCTGGCGTCCGTCGTGCCGACGTACATTGCCGGGCGCTTCCGGACTGCCTCCAGCCCCTCCAGAACCTGAATCTGCCCTGCGCCGTACTCAGTCTCGTCGGACATGAAAACCTTGACTCTCAGTAATATCGCCCGTTACTTAAACGCCACGCACGCGCTCGCGCGCGGAACCGGTCAGTCTGGCCGGTCGGTCCGGCCGAAAATCCGTCCACGGCCCGGTACCGATAGTCGTCGACGAACGACGCGAACACAGGCGGGACTCTCCGGGCACTCGGAGTCCTGGAAAGCGACGATCAGGCGACGTTGAAACCCTTGTCGCGGAGGAAATCCTCGACGCGGCCGGTGTGGTTGCCCTGGAGCTCGATCTGGCCGTCGTCGACGGTCCCCCCACACGCGAACTTCGATTTGAGATCCGACGACAGGCTGTCGACGTCGACTTCGTTGGGGTCGAACCCCTCGATGATCGTTACCTCTTTGCCGTAGCGGCGCTCGTCGATGCGGATGCTGATCTCCTGGGAATCCTTGGCGACGTCCTCACAGACGCATAGCTCTTCGGGCAGCCCGCACGTCGAGCAGACTTCCGACATTACGGGGTTGCCTACGAAAGCGACCTATTAAACACTGTCGGGAGTTTCGGTATCTACAGCCGTGTGAGGTTCTCAGCCCGTGGACCTTTGTCGGCTGTGACGATGTCGAACTCGACTTCCTGTCCCTCCTCGAGGTCGGGACCACCGATGTCTTCCATGTGGAAGAACACGTCCTCGTCCGCGTCTTCGGTCTCTATGAACCCATAACCGCCTGACTCCTTGAAGAAGTCAACCGTACCTTTCGCCATTGCACCTTCTGTCAGGTGGCGCCTCTATTAAAACCCTGCGGGTCACGCGACGCTGCTGGGACACGTCGGGCCCTCGAACGGGGACAGTGTCATACTGCCGGTCATAACTACGTGGAGATATTCGACCCCGCGGGGGGTCGACATTACTCACGGGCTTATGGCCGGCAGTATCAATTGTCGAACCGCGCCTGGACGAACGGCTGGACGTCCTCGATGTCTCCCAGCCGCGAGTCCGAGTGGAGGACGGCCTCGGTCTCGTCGACGGGGACCGACAGCGAGATTTCCTTCGTCCGGCCGTACCGGCCCTTGGAGACGACGACGGCGTTGACAATACCGAGCATGTCCAGTTCGCTTATCAGGTCGGTCACTCTGCGCTGGGTGAGGACGTCGGCGTCGATCTCGTCACAGAGACGCTTGTAGATGTTGAACACCTCGCCGGTGTTGATGCTGTGGACTCCCTCCTTCTCCAGGAGGATGATGGCAAAGAGGACGAGTTTGGACTGCTGGGGGAGTGTCCGGACGACTTCGACGACCCGGTCGAGTTCGATCTTCTCCTGGGCCTGCCGGACGTGCTCTTCCTCGACGTGGTCGGTCTGGTCGCGCTCGGCGAGTTCTCCCGCGGTCCGCAACAGATCGAGCGCCCGCCGGGCGTCGCCGTGTTCCTGGGCGGCAAACGCCGCACACAGCGGGATGACGTCCTCCGAGAGCGCGCCGTCTTTGAACGCGACGTCGGCGCGATAGTCGAGGATGTCGCGCAGCTGGTTGGCGTCGTACGGCGGGAAGACGATCTCCTCCTCGCCGAGGCTCGACTTGACGCGGGGGTCGAGGAAGTCGGTGAACTTCAGATCGTTCGAGATGCCCATGATGGACACGCGGGACCGTTCGAGTTCGCTGTTCATCCGCGAGAGGTTGTAGAGAGTGTCGTCGCCGCTTTTCTCGACGAGTTTGTCGATCTCGTCGAGCATGATGACGACGACCCGCTCGCGGTAGTCGACAGCGTCGAAAAAAGAGCTGTACACGCGGTCCGTCGGCCACCCGGTCATTGGGACGGCCTCGAAGGAGTCCCTGTCGGCCTCCAGTTCGTCGACACGGTCCTCGACGGCCGCGACGCTGTCGTACGCAGTCTCCGCGAGCACGCTCGCGTCGGTCCGGGCACGGTCACAGAGTGACTCCAGCTCCGCGAGTTCGTCCTCGATGACGTCTCTGTTCTCGTCGACGAACTTGTTTGCCAGCTGTGCCAGGACGCGGTACTGGGTGTCCGTGACCTCGCAGTTGATGTACTCGACCTCGCAGGGAACGTCGTACTTCTGGGAGGTCGACTCGAGTTCGTCGCTGACGAACGTCGCGCTCGCGGTCTTTCCCGTGCCCGTTTTCCCGTAGATGAGGATGTTCGAGGGAGTGTCGCCCCGCAGCGCCGTCACGAGGATCGTGGCCATGTTGTTGATCTGTTCTTCCCGGTGTGGGAGTTTTCCCGGGGTGTACGATGGCCGCAGCACTTCCTTGTTCTCGAAGATCGGCTGTCCGCTGAGCAGGTCGTCGAAGAGCCCTCGCGACGACTCGTCGACCCCGGAGCCGCCGAGTTCTGTCCGCTGATCTGTCGGATTGTTCCCGTGTGTCATATTCGGTTCGTTCCCCTCCATTTCGCCTGGAAATCGCCCCGACGCGCGCCAGATTCGGCAACAACACGCCCACAAGGGCGTGTTTCGGGTGTTCCGGGTGTCCACGCGCGTCCAGTTGAACCACCAGAACCGGTGGTTGAATGACTATTAAAGATTTCGGTTGTGAGGGCTTCTCACAGTGAGAGTACAAAGGAGTACTGAGGGCGGTGAGGACGGACCGGGGGAGAAAACTCGACGAACACTCGACGAACACTCGACGAACGTTTACTCGGATGAGCGGAGAGAAAGTATCCGAGAGAGGAGAGGAGGGAGAGTTCCCGCGTGGAAGAGACAAAGAAGAGCAAAGAAGGACAAAAGAAGAAGAAAACCGGGAGCGGAAACCCCCCCACCCCTTCGTTTCAGGTGGAGTGCGCAAAACAGAGGTGGGGGGACCCCCCGGGGTGTTTGGTTTCTAGATAGCAAAAGATTTAAGATTGTTGTAGTAGAACCAGACCCGTAGTAGTTAAAAAACATCTTCTTGATGCTGTTGGAGTAAATTTTAGTCTATACTAGATAAGATAATATCTACTGTTGTAGTTTTGCGTATGTTTCCCTCCACAAACAATTTTCGAGGCAACACTTTGTCTTCTAGCTACTGACGACGCTGTTGTCCCTCCCTCCTTCTCTGCGCGCTCCACCTGAAACGGAGGGGTGGGGGGCACTCCCATCCCGGACCGGGTGGCCGGCTGGTGGATCGGTCCTTCGAGTTCCACGGTCCGGACCCTGGTGATCCTCCCGGGACACCTGTCGGTTCCACTATCCACTCGCCCGTTCCGTGGACCTCCTGCTGTGTCTCGACCCTTTCCGTCCCCCAGTCGGCGCCGCCGACCTTTTCCTCGCAGGACAGTATCAGTTTTGTTATTATTGTCTGACGTAGGCTTAAGTGAGTCGCCTCGGGTACTATTCGCAAGCCCCGCATCCGGGGCCGGGAGGACAGGATGGGACTACTCACAGACCTCAGATCGAGCATTTCGCGTGCAGCGTCGGTGTTGTTCTCCGAGGAGGAACCGAAACGGATCGGCATCTACGGACCGCCCAATGCCGGCAAGACCACCCTCGCAAACAGGGTCGTGCGCGACTGGACGGAACACGGCGACGCGGTCGGGCCGGAGAGTCACATTCCACACGAGACGCGTCGCGCACGCCGGAAGGAAGACATCGAGATCGAACGCGACGGACGGACCGTCTCCATCGACGTCGTGGACACTCCCGGCGTGACGACGAAAGTTGACTACACGGAGTTTCTCGAACACGACCTGGACGAGGAAGACGCGGTCCGGCGGTCTCGGGAGGCCACGGAGGGCGTCGCCGAAGCGATGCACTGGCTCCGCGAGGACGTCGACGGCGTCATCTACGTCCTCGATTCCGCGGACGATCCGTTCACCCAGGTCAACACGATGCTCATCGGCATCATCGAGAGCCAGGACCTGCCGGTGTTGATACTCGCGAACAAGATCGACCTCGAGGACTCGAGCGTCCAGCGCATCCGGAACGCCTTCCCCCAACACGAGACCGTCCCGGTGTCGGCTCTGGAAGGGGACAACATGGACGAAGTGTACGACAAGATCGCGGAGTACTTCGGGTGATACGGATGGCGGAACTCAAAGATCCCGGCGAAGGCGTCCGGATCGATCTCATCAGCGGCGAGCGGATGGCCGGACTGACGAGCATGGAGAAAATCAGGATGATCCTCGACGGCGTCCGGGAGGGCAACATCGTGATTCTCGAGGACGGCCTGTCGCCCGACGAAGAGTCGCGGCTCATCGAGGTGACGATGACCGAGATCAGCCCCGACGAGTTCACCGGGCTCGAGATCGAGACCTATCCCCGCTCGGAGGCGGGCGAGGCGAGCCTCCTCGACCGGCTGATGGGCCGGGAGTCGACACAGAAACTGACGGTCATCGGGCCAGCAAACCAGATCGAGACGCTCCACAAGGACCAGACCCTGATCCAGACACTCGTCTCCCGGAAGTAAGATGCCCCACCAGTGCACCGACTGTGGCCGGTCGTTCGACGACGGATCCACGGAGATGCTCTCGGGCTGTCCCGACTGCGGCGGGACGACCTTCCAGTACAGACCCGAGGGCGCCGACAGTCCGCCCGACCCCGAGGACCCCCCGGATCCTCCCGAGCCACCGGTCGAGGGATCGGTTGCACGCACGGTCGGCAACGCCGCGACGGCCGTCCGTGACCTGGTCGGGAACTCCCAGTCGCCCGACGCCGGCGGGGACGCGGGAGACGAACCGGCCGCCACGGACACAGAACCGAACGCGTCCGTCTCCGGGACCTCCGAAGAGGACGCGGCCCAGGCCAGCGCCCGCAGCGAGGTCATTCCTCCCGACGAACTCCCGCCCACACCCGACTCGTCGGTGACCGAACGTCCGACGCCGGTTCTCGACGAGGAGAGCGAGTCCCCCGACGCGGCCGAACGACCCGACCTCCAGACGCTCCGGGAGGAACTGAACGACCAGTTCGAGTCCATCAAGGTCCTCGAACCCGGCCAGTACGAACTCAACCTCATGGAGCTGTACGACCGCCAGGAGTACATCATCGCCCTCCAGGAAGACGGCAAGTACACCATCCAGGTGCCCGAACGCTGGCGCGGCGAGTAGTTTCTTTTCGTATCATTACATCCTGAATCGTATAACTCCCGAGGGGGCCGTACGAGCGAGCCTCAGCACGGTGGTTTTCGACAGAACACACACATCAACCTTCTATCACAACCCCGTTCGTTTCCGATACAACAACAAGTCTCGAGGCGCATCGGCCGGTATGGATACCTACGACACCATCGTGGTCGGCGTCGGCGGGATGGGGAGCGCGACTGCCTCCCACCTCGCAGAGCGCGGGGTCGACGTGCTCGGTATAGAGCGGTTCGACATCCCTCACACGGAGGGATCCTCGCACGGGGTGACGCGCATCATCCGCGTTCCACAGTTCGAGGATCCGGCCTACGTTCCCCTCGTCCGTCGGTCGCTAGACCTGTGGAAACAACTGGAGGACGGCCACGCCGACCAGTTGTTCTACGAGACCGGCACGCTCGATTTCGGACCGCCGGACGGCGAGGTCTTCGCGGGGTCGAAGGAGTCGTGTGACGTCCACGGGATCGACCACACGGTGTTGACGGGCCGGGACTTGACCGACCGCCTCGGGGGCTACGACGTCCCCCACGAGTACCGCGCGGTCTACCAGCCCGACGGCGGGTTCCTCCACTCCGAGCAGTGTATCGTCGCCCACACCCGGGCTGCACACGCGGCGGGGGCACGGATCCAGGCCCGCGAGCGGGTCGTCGACTGGGCGGCCAGCGAGTCGGGGGTTCGCGTCTCGACGGACCGCGACGACTACGCCGCCGACCAGCTGGTGACCACGGCGGGCGCCTGGACCGGGACGCTGTTTCCCGGCCTCGCAGAGCACCTCGAACCCGAGCGGCAGGTCCTCGGGTGGTTCCAGCCGACCGACCCCGGGCAGTTCACCCGCGAGAACTTCCCCGTCTTCGTCGCGGACGTCCCCGAGGGCAACTACTACGGGTTTCCCGTCTTCGAGGTGCCAGGATTCAAGATCGGCAAACATCACCACCAGGGCGAGACCGGCAGTCCCGTACAGGTGGGCCGGGAGCCGACACAGGAAGACGAGCAACTACTCCGGGAGTTCGCCAGGCAGTACGTTCCCGCGGGTACGGGACCGACCATGCGACTCTCGTCGTGTATGTACACGAACACGCCCGACCGGGACTTCATCCTCGACAGCCACCCCGATCACGCGAACGTCGTCGTCGGCGCCGGCTTCTCCGGACACGGTTTCAAGTTCGCCTCGGTCGTCGGCGAGATTCTCGCGGATCTGACCCTCGAAGGCGGCTCGGACCACCCCGTCGACCTGTTCGGTCTCTCCCGGTTCGAGTGACAGCTCCCGGCGTCTGTCACTCCTGGCCCGGCTCGACGTTCTGGTTCATCGAAAAGAGGTTGTCGGGGTCCCACTGGTCTTTGACACCGACGAGCCGGTCGTAGTTGTCCCCGTAGGCGGCCCGGCGGCGCTTCTCGCCCTCGTCGTCTGTGAGGAAGTTCATCTCGACCTCGCCGGTCGTGTACGGCCGCACGGCCTCGTGGAACTCGCGGACCCACGCCTCGTGGGTCTCGTCGGCCCCGGGATCGGTCCACCGCGCCTCGATCAGGAGGTGGTGGGCCGGATCGCGGTGGGGGTAGGCGGTCGCGTCGACCGGCGGGTCGGTCTGGGCGCCGATCCGCGGGGAGACGAACACCGTCGCGCCCGACGAGGGAGCGTCCGCGGCGTGGTCCACGACCGTCTCGATGGCCGCGTCCGACAGCGTCGGGAGGTACTGGCTCCGCAGGTCGGTCCGCATCGGACCCTCCGTCTTTCCGGCACGCTGGAAGGATTTGTAGGGTCGTCCGCGCAGGCTGTCCATCGCGGGGTCGCCAGCCTCGCGGAGCGGGGCGAGGACCGCGCTGCCGTCCTCGGGTGGTCCGGCGTAGAACGCGATCAGCATCGCGACCCGCTCCTCCCGGACCGACCCGGGGTAGACCGCGGCGTCGGGGAGGACCATGCTCCCGAACAGTAGTCGGACCTCCCGGGGCGCGTCCGCGATGAACTCGCGGTAGCGGCGCGCGACCGCCGGAGTCTCCTCGAAGGGATAGACGAGCGTTCCCGCGAAAATCTCCGGGCCGACCTCGTGGAGCTGGAACTCGAAGGACGTGACGACGCCGAAGTTGCCGCCGCCGCCCCGGAGCGCCCAGAACAGGTCGGGGTTGTTCCCGGGGCTCGCCCGGACCAGGTCGCCCCCGGCGGTGACCACGTCGGCCGACAGGAGGTTGTCACAGGTGAACCCGTACTTGGGGCTGAGCCAGCCCACTCCGCCGCCGAGGGTCAGCCCGGCGACGCCGATGTTCGGGTCCTGTCCGCCGGGAACTGCGAGGCCGAACGCCTGCGTCTCGTGGTCGACGTCGCCCCACGTCGCGCCCGCCTCGACGCGGGCGGTCTCCGCCGCGGGATCGACCCGGACCCCGTTCATCCGCGAGAGGTCGATCGTCAGCCCGCCGTCGCAGACGGCCGCGCCGGAGACGTGGTGGCCTCCACTCTTGACCGAGAGCAGGAGGTCGCCCTCGCGGGCGGCGTCTACCGCGGCGACGACGTCGGCGGGACCGGTACAGCGGGCGATCGCTGCGGGTTCGCGGTCGATCCGTGCGTTCCAGACTGTCCT
This sequence comes from uncultured Halobacteriales archaeon, assembly GCA_964471665.1. Taxonomy (GTDB): domain Archaea; phylum Halobacteriota; class Halobacteria; order Halobacteriales; family Haloarculaceae; genus SW-9-67-25. Next base: position 14,309 of record CAYYHG010000060.1, read on the forward strand.
CGCGTCGTCGTAGCCCCCGTCGCCGGGCCGGAGCAGGTCGCCTCTCAGTTCCTCGCCCAGCGAGTCGAACAGTCCGGCCCTGTGTGAAACGTCAGTTCGAGTCATTCTGGTGCGTTGCTCGCACAGCGGGAGATCACCCGATCTCGTCGTACTGCCCGGAGAGTTTCTCGGCGGCGTCGGCCATCTGTTCGTGCTCGAGTGTCCCGAGGTCCCACTCGACGATCCGCTCGACGCCGTCGGCACCCAGCTTGACCGGGACGCCGAAGGCGACGTCGTCGTGTCCGAACTCGCCTTGCAGTTTCACGGAGGCGGGCAGGACCTCGCCGGTGTCCTCGAGGACAGCCTCGACCATGTGGGCGACCCCGCTGGCCGGCCCCCACTCGGTCGCGCCCTTGCGCTCGATGACGTCCATCGCCGACTCCTGGAGGGACTCGAGGATCTCCGCTTTCTCGTCCTCGTCGAACTCGGGATCGGTGCCGTCGATCCGGACCTTCGAGAAGACGGGGACCTGGGCGTCGCCGTGTTCGCCGAGGATGGTCGCCTGGACGTTCTGGACGGGTGCGTCGAAGCGCTCGGCGAGCACGTGCCGAAAGCGGGCCGAGTCCAGCCGGCCGCCGAAGCCGATGACGTGCTCGCGCGGGCGGTCGCCCTGCTCGTAGAGGTGGCGGTTGAGCAGGTCGACGGGGTTCGAGGTCGTGATCGAGACGTAGTCGTCGTTGTGCTCGTCGAGCGAGGACTGGATGTCCTCCATGATCGGCGCGTTGTCGCCCGCGAGGTCGATCCGGGTCTGGCCGGGCTGGCGCGGGATGCCCGCCGTGATGACGACCACGTCGGAGCCGGCGGTGTCCGCGTACGTCCCCTGCCGGACCGACGTGTTCGAGTCGTAGGCGGTCCCGTGGTTGGCGTCTGCGGCCTGGCCGACGGTCTCGTCTTCCTTCTCCGGGATGTCCACGAACACGAGTTCGTCGGCGAGTCCGTCCAGTGCGATGCTGTAGCCCGCCGCTGCCCCGACTGTGCCTGCCGCTCCGACGATGCTCACCTTTGTCATGGGTAGAACTCCCCCGGGCCCGACGTTAAAAATATCGGAAGCGGGCTGGCGACCTACCCGACCGCTCTGTGGTTCGCTCTGTCCGTATTCGACCCGCAACCCATATTCCCGTTCGACGACTTCGTTCGTGTATGAGCGACTTCGACAAGGAAAAAGAGCGGGAGAAACTCCGCGAGAAGTACGAACGCGACCAGGAGAAACGCGAGACGGCAGAGAAGATGAGCGAACTCCTCCTGCAGGGCGCGACGATGACCAACGCCCACTGCTCGGACTGTGGCGACCCGATCTTCCGGTACGACGGACAGGAGTTCTGTGCGACCTGCGAGAAAGCCGTCGACCGCGCCACCGACGAGGACGCAGACGCCG
>CAYYHG010000061.1:0-15662 GCA_964471665.1 uncultured Halobacteriales archaeon
TCCAGAGACGCGAAAATCGTCAGAGTGACTTACCTCCACGTCTCGGTCAACCGCATCCACGTCTCCTGATCCGAGGGCTGTCTCTCACCGCACCAGTGTCAGTTCGATCTCGTGGACAGTCACGTACAGCCGGTCGAACGAACCCCGTTCACACTCGACGGTGTCGGAGCCGGTCGTGGAACAACTGAACCCTTTCTCTTCCAGAGCCTCGCCCCACTGTGTCGCTCGCGGCGACGTGACAGTGACGACGAGCCTGTCGTAGGTGCCGTCGGTATCGCTGACGAGAACCTCCCGGCCGGTGACTTCCGCACGAACGAGCGCAGTCCCGCTGCCGACGCTCTGGACGGACGGGGAGTCCACGACCGGGACGGTGACGTGGACGTTCCGGTCGCTGCTCACCACCGGCGGGTCGTGTACCGTGAGCCCGGACTGTCTGTTCGTCCGGAAGACGGCCCCGGCCTCGTAGATCATCCGCCGTTCGTCGTCGAGGCGCTGCACGAGGGGTCTGATCTGGTAGGTGTCGTTGTCCCACCCGCCGGTCCGCTCCCGGGCGATATCGACCGTCACGTAGTCACCGGTCAGCAGTTCGCTCTCTCCGAGTTCCATCTCCGTCGCTCTGCTCGGTGACTCCTCGTAGTAGAGTTCCGCCATGTTGGCGTCGAGCACGTCGAAGGCCTTCTCGGCGTTCTGTGCCTGCTCGGCCGATCGGGCGTCCTGCAGGCCGGCGACCCCGAGTGTCGACACGACGACGATCGAGGACAGGACGAGACCGAACACGAACGCGTAGCTGAGGACTTCGCTGATGCCGCGGTCGGGAGACGCGTCAGGCATTCTGTATCACCAGTTCGTCTCCGGTGGCGTCGTAGACGACCGCGACCTCGCCGCCGTCGGCGCGCGAGTCCTGGATCGCGGTGGTGTTCTCGACGTCGACCGCGACCGAGACCGAGGGCTCGGTGGCGTTGAGGTAGAGTTGGCCGCCCGACTCTTCGACGAGTTCCACGTCGTAGGTCGACCCTGTCACTCGCTGCGGGAACGACTCGTTGACTGTCACCGACGTCGTGTCGTTTCCGGCCACCACCAGTCTGTCGGCCGTCTCGACGTTCCCGGCGATGTGCTGGCCGACGACTTCGAGTTCCTGGCGGACGACCTGTTCGCGCGTGTCGTCGACGAACCCCGCGCCGGCAGTGAGCAATCCCGTGACGAGTATCGCGGCGATCCCCAGCGTGATGACGTAGCCCAGCGCGGTCGACGTGCCGCGGTCACCCATCGATCTCACCCGGCGCGATCGGCACCGTCGTGTTGTAGCGCAGTCGGTCGGACTCGTAGGTGTACGTGACCGCGAGTTCCTCGAGCCTCGCCTCCGCTGTCGGGGACGTGTCGTTGAAGTTCCCGACGTTCAGGTCCGCGTTTTCGAGCTGTATCGAGTAGTTGCCCGTCACGTTGTTGGCCTCCCTGTACGTGATGTTCTTCGTCGTGTAGCCGGTGAACGTCCGGTTCGCGTCGCTCAGTGTATCCGAACAGTCCGGGGACGCGCCCTCGACCTGGCCGCCAGTCAGGTTGATCGTGAAGTTCCCGCCGGACGCGACGGGCTCACACGAGGAGACACGACCCACCTCGTTTCGAACGGTGACGTTGTAATCGTCCGACGTAATCGAGTTTCGTTTGAACACGCTCATCCGCCAGTAATCACTGGATCCGGTGTCGTTGACGAACAGGTAGTATGCGTGGCTCTCGTTGGTCGTCGGAGCGTTCGTGACGTTGAACTGGGCGGAGCGTACCGCCCCGGTATCGGTCGCGAGCGTCCAGTCGGTCTCTCCGGTCGCGTTGGTGTACGCCGAGGTGTCGTTGTTGTCGAGGTCCGCGAGCACGACCGCAGAGTCCTCGTCGAGATCGACCGTCACGATACGCCCCTGTCTGGCGTTCTGGAACCCGCCCTGGCGGCTCAGGTTCTCCAGGCTCCGGTCGAGTTCGTCGACGAGGCCGACGGTGGTGTTCCGGTTGACGGCCGCGGTGAGGTTCGCGGTGTTCTCGGCGACCTCGTGTCTGTACAGCAGCGCGTCGGTGCCGCCGGACGTTTCGCCCCGTGTGTCGAGGTTCTCCGTGAAGATGGCGGAGTTGACCACGAGCGCGAGTGCGAGAAACGTCACCGCGAGCGCGAAGGCCGCGATCAGGATGATCTGGCCGCGGTCGGTCAGATCCGCCACGCGACCACCTCCACGCGGACGTGGTTGTAGAGGGCCCGCTGTTCGGTCCCGTTGCCCGCGTCGGGCGCATAGAAGCTATCGGAATCGGTGACCGTCGTCGACGTCGCGGTGCCGTCGGCGTCGATCAGTGGATCGTCGTCGACGACCGTGACCGTTCGACTCGCCGAGACGGCGTGGTCGCTCGGTTCGCCCTGGAAGATCACGCGCTGTCGTTCGGTGTCGCCGTCGCTCGTGTGATAGGTCACGTAGACGTTGTAGGCCACGTTTCGTGGCCCGTAGGTCCGCTCGAGCGCGCGGGTGAAGTTGTTCTCCTCGAGATTCGTGGTGTAGTAGCCGTCGTTGTCGGCCCCGTGGAACTGGTCGGAACTCTCGTTCCAGTAGCGGACGGCCTCCGCGAGGTCGCCCGACTCGGCGCTGCTCGCGAGGACGCCCTCCGCGGTCGACTGGAGCTGGTTCTCGAGGTGCTGGTTCGACGTGCTGGCCGACAGCGGCGTGACCGCGGTCATCTGGAGCGAAAAGCCGAGTCCCGCGAGCAGGAGCAGGGCGGCGACGATGGCCTCCAGTGTGTGGGCCTGGCCACGGTCCCGGGAGCCGCCACGGTTCGGGATCACCAGACCACCACCTTCATCGTGACGTCCGCCCCGTTCAGCGAAACGACGCGGCGCGAGGTGACCGTCGCGTCGTTGTCGGTCGGGGGAGTCCCGCCAGTGGTGAGTGTGACGTCGTCGCTGCTGCAGTCGCCCGATCCCGCCTGTGCGAGGGCGTCGCTGCTCTCGTCCCAGCAGAGGGTCGTCGATCCGGCCACGGCAGCCGAGGCGTTGCCCTCCACGGTGACGTTGGCGTTCGTCCGTTCCCTGACGCCGAGTCGCTCGTGGAGCGCGGTGCCGTCGTACCGGCAGTCACCCGGACTCCCCAGGCCGCTGCTGTAGCGGCTGTCGTTGAAAAACTCGACCGCACACTCCCTCTCGAGCACGAACGGCTCCTCGGGGTCACCCAGTTGGCCCTGAGCGAGACGGTCACCGACCCGGTCGGCCACCACGGCGGTGCCGTCCCCGGTGGTCTGGAACGGCTGTAACAACCCGGGGACGAACGCGAAGACTGACGCCAGCACGACCAAGAACAAGCTAACGCCGATGGCAAAATCCAGCGTCGTCTGTCCTCTATACCGACTCATCATTGGGCGACGTCGTATCTCTGGGTCGGGATCGACGGCGGGTCATCGCAGAATCATTACTTGAGCAACGTTTCGGTCGGATTTAGCTGTTGTGGCCAACTATCGAATCTGATAGTGACCGACAGATTTATAAAACATGCTGGCGGGGGTGGCAGTCCGGACGCTTTCTTGCGATATGGGCCTGGAGAGGTCGCCGAATCTTTTTGCGCCGGCCGGCCCGACAGCAGGTATGGTTTCAGAGCTGTTCGCAGAGTCGCGCTGGGCTGCAGTCGACGGGTTCGACTTCCAGGACGTCACCTACCACCGCGGGACTGACGTGCCCGTTGTCCGGATCGCGTTCGACCGGCCCGGGGTGCGCAACGCGTTCCGGCCCGAGACGGTCGACGAACTCTACGCCGCACTCGATCACGCGCGCCGACAGGCCGACGTCGGGTGTGTCCTGCTGACCGGGAACGGTCCCTCGCCGAAGGACGGCGGCTGGGCGTTCTGTGCCGGCGGCGACCAGTCCATCCGCGGCGAGTCGGGCTACGAGTACAGCGAGTCGTCCGGCGTCTCGGAATCGGCGAGCGGTGAGGACCCACCAGCCACCGGGGACGACGAGGCGGCCGCCCAGGAGGGCGTCGGCCGCCTGCACATCCTCGAGGTCCAGCGGCTGATCCGCTTTATGCCCAAGCCGGTGATCTGTGTGGCTCCGGGCTGGGCCGTCGGCGGCGGCCACAGCCTGCACGTCGTCTGTGACCTGACCATCGCCAGCGAGAAAGCGGTCTTCAAGCAGACCGACGCGGACGTGGCGAGTTTCGACGCCGGGTTCGGTTCCGCGTACCTCGCCCAGCAGGTCGGCCAGAAGAAGGCTCGCGAGATATTCTTCCTCGGGCGGGCGTACGACGCCGACGAAGCCGCCGAGATGGGGATGGTGAACGCCGTCGTGACCCACGCGGAGCTGGAGGAGACGGCCGTAGAGTGGGCCGACGAGATTACGCGCAAGTCGCCGATGGCCATCCGGATGCTCAAGTACGCGTTCAACCTCGCCGACGACGGGCTGGTCGGCCAGCAGGTGTTCGCCGGCGAGGCGACCCGGCTGGGCTACATGACCGCGGAGGCACGCGAGGGACGGGACGCGTTCAACGAGAACCGCCAGCCGGAGTTCCGGCAGTTTCCCTGGCACTACTAGTGGTCCGTCAAGTGTCGATTGATAGGTTCGATTGGCTGTTCACATCGCCCGTAGAACTCAAACGAGATGTGATTTGTCAGAACCGGCGTGCAAGATACAGCGCGCGAATCTGCTAGACCAGCAGGACGTTGAACAGCACGCCGATCACCATCCCAATCATCACGACAGTACCGGCGTAGACCAGCAACAGTTGGCGGTCGAACAGCATGTTCAGGAGGACGAGGTTCGGGATGCTCACCCCGGCCCCGCCGATAACGAATGCGAGGACGGTCCCGATCGCGATGCCCTGTTCGCTGAACGACGCCGCGATGGGAAGCATTCCACTCATGCTCAGATAGACCGGCGCACCCGCCAGCGCCGCCAGCGGCACGGCTACCGGATTGTCGGGTCCGAGTACGGTCCGCACCATCTCAACGGGAACGGCGCCGTGGATGAGCGCGCCGATCGTCAGCCCGAGGACGAGATACGGCAGCGTATCCAGGAAGAACGACCACGCCCCACGGACGGCCGTCTTGACACGCTGGCGGTGAGTCAGTTCGACGGGCGTGGTGCTGTCACATCCGCAGGTAGCGGTTCCACCGTCAGTCGCGACGGCTCCCCCGGTGTCGGTCAGTCCTTCAGCGTCCTTGACGTGCTCCGCTAGTCCCAGCCGTCCGATGACGAGCCCACCGACAACGGCGGCGGTGAACGTCCCGAGGACGTACACGACGGTCACTTTGAGGCCGAACAGGCCGAGCAGAAGGACGACAGCGATCTCGTTGACGAGCGGCGAGGCGAGCAGGAAGGAGAATGCCAGACCCAGCGGTGCGCCAGCCTGGAGCAGCCCAGCGAGGGCCGGCACCGTCGAACACGAGCAGAACGGCGTGACGGCACCGAAGCCAGCAGCCAGTACGTTCCCGGCACCTTCATCGTGGCTGCGGAGTTTCCGTTCAACCGTCTCCGGTGGGAGGTACTCCTCTGCGAGACCGATGAGGAACGATCCACCGACGAACAGCGGGATGAGCACCACTGCAAGGTGGACGAAGTAGCTCCCCGAGTCGATAAGTGTGGGTTCGAGTCCGTCCGGAAGCATGCTTACTCCTCCAGGTGGGTCGATGCCTGCGTCTCGTCGAGGACGTCGAGCAACCGATCTGCTCGCGGCGTCGTCGAGTAGTACCGCCATCGACCCTCCTTCCGCCGCTCGACGAGGCTGGCGCTAAAGAGCCGCGAGAGTGCCTGACTGACCGCCCCCTGGCTCACCCCAAGAGACGGCTCCAGTTCACAAACGCATACCCCGTCGTCAGCCTCGGCGATGAGTCGGAGTGCTTCGTACCGGGTATCGTTTCCGAGTGTTGCGAGCGTCTGTACGTCAGCAGCCACCTCTCGGTTCGACAGAGAATGACTGACTGAACCACAGTTCGGGCCTTGCTGATCATCACTGTCGGGGGATGAATTGTCTCCTTTCTGGCGAGACATCTTAGCACTTGCTAATATTAGCGTCTGCTAATGTAATAGTTTCGATCTACTCGGTCACAGCCCGGTAGCATAGCGAGGGGGCTGGAACACGCGGTTCGAATTCCGGGAGATACTCACCCCTCACGGCGATCGTCCTTACTACGCAAAGACGAGAATTACCGATTCATTAGTTCAGATCGAGGGATTCTGAACTTGGCAATCCACGGTTGACGGAGCACTAGTGGTGGTTTACCGGTATTGGCCGTTAAGGACAGCAAAATACCGAACCAGACGACAGCAGTCCTTATTAGTATCCTGCCCGAGTACCGCGGTGCGTGACCGACCGTCCGCGGACCTGCCACCAGCCCCCGCCCGGGGAGGCACGCACGTTCGTCGAGTCGGGCGTCGACCGGGGCGCACTCGTGGCGCTGTTCGGGCGGTGTACCGTCGAGTACGAGGGCCGTGCGGCGAGCACGCTCGGCCCGGGCGACCGGCTCGTCGTTCTCAAACCCGACGGGACCGCGCTCGTCCACACCGACGAGGGTCAGCAACCGGTCAACTGGCAGCCACCGGGCTGTGAGCACGGGGTTCGCGTCGAGGACGGGACCCTCGTGCTCCGGAGCGAGCGACCGACCCCGGAGGAGTTGCTGGTGGTGCGTTTCACGCGGATCGACCACGTCGTCGCCTACGACGGGTCCGACACGAGCGACCTCGCACTCACGGGGACAGAGGCGGATCTGCGCGGGCGCGTCCTCGACGAGCCGGCGCTGGTCGAACAGGGGTTCGAACCCCGCGCTACGGAACGAGAGACACCGGCCGGCGCGGTCGACATCTACGGCGAGGACGCCGACGGGACTGCGGTCGTGATCGAACTCAAGCGGCGCCGGGTCGGGCCGGACGCAGTCGGGCAACTCGCCCGGTACGTCGACGCGCTCGAACGGGACCTCCACGCCGGCCGGGCGGTCCGGGGTATCCTCGTCGCGCCCTCGGTGACCGACCGTGCACGGCGGCTCCTCGCGGAGCGTGGCCTGGAGTTCGTCTCTGTCGTGCCGCCCGAGTAGCGCAGGCCGCATATCTCTGCACGTTGTGGTCTCCCGAGTCGAGACCAGGGGCTTTCTTGCCGTTCTGGGTTTCAGCGTCTGGCGGTCACACCGGGTCCTCGCGCTACTCCAGTTCGTCTTTCAGGTCCGCGAGCGTGTGCAGCGCCTCCAGTGGCGTCGTGGTGGCGACGTCGATCTCAGCCAGGCGCTCGCGCACGCCCGCCGGCACCTCGCCGTGACCATTGGCCAGAACCCCAGAGTCGTCGCTCCCGGCGTCGGTGGCGTCTGCCTCCGTGTTCACAGTCACTGCCCGGTCGGCAGAGAGCAGAGAGCGTGCACGCCCCACCACGTCCTCGGGAATCCCGGCCGTCGCCGCGACATCGACACCGTAGGACGCGGCCGCCGATCCTTCCTCGACGGCGTGGTCGAAGACGACCCTGCCGTCCTCGTGGTGGGTCCGGAAGTGGAGATTGAACGCCCCCTCCAGGTTCGCTGCCACCGCCGTGAGGTCGTGGTGGTGTGTCGCGAACAGCACGAACGTGTCGGTCTCGTCGTGGAGATACTCCGTGGCCGCCTGCGCGATGGCGAGTCCGTCGGCGGTGCTGGTCCCGCGGCCCACCTCGTCGAGCAACACGAGCGAGCGGTCGGTCGCACCGTCGAGGATGTCCGCGAGTTCTGTCATCTCGATCATGAACGTCGAGCGCCCGCCCGCGATGTCGTCGCTGGCACCGACACGGGTGAATATCCGATCGACGAGTGCCAGTCGTGCCTCGCTCGCTGGGACGAAACTCCCGGCCTGTGCGAGAATCGCGACCAGCGCCACCTGCCGCATGTACGTCGACTTCCCGCTCATGTTCGGTCCCGTGATCACCGCGACGCGGTGCTCGTCGTCGAGGTGTGTGTCGTTCGGGACGAACGACTCCCCGGTCCGTTCGACAACCGGGTGGCGCCCCCCCTCGATGTGGAAGCCCTCTGTGTCTCCTCGACAGGAAGTCCGTTCGTCGGCGTCGTGACCGCTCTCGGCGTCGGGGTCGACGACCTCGGGTCGACAGTAGTCGTACTCGGCGGCGACGGTCCCGAACGAGACGAGGGCGTCCAGTTCGGCGAGGGCGTCCGCGAGCGCCTGCACGCGCTCGGACTCCTCTGCCACGGCCGAGCGAACCGCACAGAACAGCTCGTACTCGAGGTCGTTCGCGCGGCTCTCCGCGCCCAGGATCTCGTCTTCGCGAGCCTTGAGGTCGGGCGTGTAGTAGCGCTCGGCGTTCTTCAGCGTCTGGCGGCGCTCGTAGTCGCCGGGCACGCGTTCGACGTTCGCGTCGGTCACCTCGATGTAGTAGCCGTGGACCGAGTTGTGGCCGACCTTCAGGGAGTCGATGCCCGTCCGTTCGCGCTCGCGGGCCTCCAGGTCGTCGATCCACGCCTTGCCCTCGCGCTCGGTCTCGCGCAGGCGGGCCAACTCCTCGTCGTAGTCTGGCTTGACCAGGCCGCCCTCGGTCAATTCGCGGGCCGGATCCTCCCGGATGGCCGCACCGATACGCGACCGGACGTCCTCGAGCGGATCGAGGCGGTCCCGCAGCGACCGCAACGGCTCGCAGTCTGTGCCGGCGAGGGCGTCCCGGAGGCGGTCGACCACGTCGAGCGTATCCTTCAGCGATCGGAGGTCGCGGGCGTTGGCCCTGCCGCGGGCGATCCGCGAGACGAGGCGTTCGATGTCGTAGACGTCCCGGAGGTCGCTGTGGAGGCGTTCGCGGGTCTCGACTGCCCGCCGGAGTTCCGCGACGGCGTCGTGGCGCGCGACGATCCGATCCCGTTCGATCAGGGGCCGCCGGAGCCAGTCGGTCAGTTTTCGGCGGCCCAGCGCGCTCGCGGTTTCGTCGACCACGTCCACCAGCGTCAGTCCCTCGCGGCCGTGGACGGCCCGGCGCTCGAACAGTTCCAGGCTCTCCAGGGCGACGGCGTCGAGCAGCATGTACTCGCGGGGATCGTACCTGGTGAGGTGGTTGAGATAGTCGAGGTGGGGACCGTCCCCGTCGCCGTCGCCGCCCTGGCCGTCGCGACTGTCGAGCTGGGAGCCGCCGCGGGTGTACTCCGCGTAGTCCAGGAGAGCGCCACAGGCCCGGATCTCGGCGTCGGCGGCGAGCAACTCGGTGGAGCCGAAGTAGGTGGCCAGTTTCCCGCGGGCCTGCTCCAGCCCGAAGACCGACCCGTCGTACGGGCTGACGACGCAGGCGTCCGCGAGCACGTCGACAGGGGCGTCCGGCCCGGCGACGCCCTCCTCGGGATCGAAGCGGCCGAGTTCGTCACCGATGGTCGAGCGGTCGCCGCTCGTCGCGTAGAAATCGCCAGTCGAGACGTCGAGTACCGCCAGCGCGTGTGTGTCGCCGGTCGCGAGCGCCGCGACGTAGTTGTTGTCCGCGCCGTCGAGCAGTTCGTCCTCGGTGAGCGTGCCGGGGGTGACGATCCGGGTCACGGCGCGGTCGACCACGCCGGTCGCCTCGTCGGGGTCCTGGACCTGGTCGGCCACTGCCACGCGGTAGCCCGCCTCGAGCAACCGCTCGATGTAGGATTCGGCGTTGTCGACGGGAATGCCGGCCATCGCGTACCGGCCCGTCGAGTCCTCGCGTTTGGTCAGGGTGATCTCACAGAGCCGGGCGACCTGCTCGGCCGCCTCGCAGAAGGCCTCGTAGAAGTCCCCGACCTGGAAGAGCACCAGCGCGTCGTCGTACCGCTCACACAGGTCGAAGTACTGGGCCATCATCGGCGTCAGATCCGCGCGCCTCTCGACCATCTTCTCGGGTGGCCCGAGCGCCGCGTCCATGCCCGAGAGCCTGCACCTGCGGGTGGATATATATTACGAGAGGTCGGCGACTTCGAACCGCCAGTAGCCCAGCGCGAGCGGAACGACGATCCAGGCCAGCAGGAGGCCGACGACGAACCAGTCCTGCAGGTAGACGGGCGCGGTGGCGGTCTGGACCGGCGCCAGGCCGGCAGGACCGCCGGAAGCCTGACCGAGCAGGTCCGGGATGACGACGCTGTCGATCAGCCGTCCGTAGGCGTTCCTGGGAGAGAGTATTCTGAGGAAGGTGAGCGTCTCGGGATCGAGCTGGATCGACAGCCCCCTGTCCAGGACGATCCGGACGACCCGGACGACCAGCCCCCAGAACGCGACGAAGAGGACGTACGCGCTCACCGCCAGGGCCATGGCGCCCTGGCGCGACGCGATGGCCGCCGAGAGCCCGACCGCTATCCCGACGAAGGCGAGCCCGAGCAGGCTGGTCAGGGCGGCCACGACGGCGTACGACGCGACCGGGACCGTTCCGTAGACAGCGAGACTCAGGAGCATCGCGGCGGCCAGAGCGCCCAAGACCGCCCCGAGGACGACCACGGAACGGCCGAGGAACTTCCCGGCGAGGACGTCCCGGCGGGTGGGCGGCAGGCTCAAAAGCACCTTCAGCCGGCCGGACTGGCGTTCGCCCGCGATGGCGAGATACGAGGCGACGATCGCGACGATCGGAACGAGCAGGCCAGACAGCACGGTCAAAAACCAGAGCACCACGTTCCCGATCTGGGGGTCCTCGGAGAGGAATCCAGGGAGGACCGCCACGAGCAAGGCGAGCAGCGCGAACACGCCGACCAGCACGCGCAGGAGCGTCGACCCCACGGCGTACTCGACGTCGTGTCGGGCGACCCGCAGCGTCCGGTCCATCAGTTCGCTCCCTCCGCCGGGTCGGACCTCGTGGTCGAGTCACCGTCCGTCGTGTAGGCGGCAAACAGGTCCGCCAGGGACGCCTCGCTGGTCGTGATGTCCTCGACGGACGCGCCGGCCTCCCGGACCCGGTCGATGACGCGGATCTTCGCGCCGGGTTCGGTACACCCGACCCGGACAGTACTGTCCTCGGTGCCGACGTGGGAGACGCCCGCGACGCCGGAGAGGTCCACGTCGGGAACGCGATCCACCGACAGCGAGAGCGTCGAGCCGGTCCCCACCTCGCGGCGCAGCCCCTGGATGGAGTCGACGGCGACGACCCGTCCCTCGTTGAGGATCGCGACGCGGTCACAGACTGCCTGGACCTGTTCGAGGATGTGACTCGAGAAGAAGACGGTGGCGCCGCGTTCGGCGTGGGCCTCGACGATCTCCCGGAGCATACGGGCGCCGTTCGGGTCGAGTCCGTTCGTCGGTTCGTCGAGGATCAGCAGGTCGGGGTTGCCGACCAGTGCCATCCCGAGGACGAGTCGCTGACGCATTCCCTGGGAGTACTCGCCGGCCCGGCGCCGACCGTCCGCCGGATCGAGTCCGACGCGGTCGAGGATGGCGTCGGGGTCGTCGTCGCCGTTCTTGTGTTCGATGGCCTGTTCGACGTGGCGCCGCCCCGAGAGCCGCGGGTAGAGCCCGTACCCCTCGGGGAGCACCCCGACGCGGCGCCTGATCGCGGCGGTATCGGTCTGTGCGTCGTGACCCAGGACCGTGGCCTGGCCGCTCGTCGGACGGACGAAATCCAGCACCACGTTGATCGTCGTGGACTTGCCGGCCCCGTTCGGGCCCAGAAAGCCGAACACCTCGCCCTCCTCGACGCACAGGTCGATACCGTCGACGGCGGTCACGTCGCCGAACCGTTTCGTCAGATTCTGTGTCTCGAGTGCTGTCACTGCGGGGATCCCTTGCTCTCCTGTGGGTCGTCCACACGGGAAAAACCGGGTGATTCGCGTTCGGATCGCTCGGAGGGCCGCGACTCCCGGGGGAAGTGGACCGACGTCTACGCCCGGATTTCGGCTGTGCAGTCCGACTGGAGCCACGCCGTCGGCTGCTCGGGATCGTAGATGACGACGTCGCCGTCCTTCGTCTCGATGCTGGCGTACCGTCCGTCTGCCTCGTGTCCGGTGTCGGTCGTTTTCTCCATGGGTGGGGGCTCTCTTTGGCTGTCCGATTCTACTCGTCCTGTGTGAATAAACGTTTCGTAATTGTGCGATATTAGTGCGATATCGATCGAATTAGCGCGGCTATTTTCCGGTATACGTTTAATTATATGGTATATTTGTGAGTGTTATCGAAACCAGTTCTCGACCAGAAGACCGCTGTCATCACCTCTTTGTACGACCGGGATGTAGCGGGCAACATGACCAGACAGCGGGCACCAGTCACGCCCCCAGTCGTTCTGACGATCGCGGGCAGCGACTCGGGAGGTGGGGCCGGCGTCCAGGCGGACCTGAAGACGATCGAGGCCGGCGGCGCGTTCGGGACGAGCGCCGTCACGAGCGTCACGGCACAGAACACGACCGGCGTCGAGAGCACACACGTGCTCCCTCTCGACGAAATCGCGGCTCAGTGTGAGGCGGTCGTCTCCGATTTCGACGTCGCGGCGGTCAAGACCGGGATGCTCGCCACGAGTGACGTCGTCGACCTCGTGACCGACCAGGTTGCCGCCACGGGATCACCGGCCGTCGTCGATCCGGTGATGGTCGCCGCCTCGGGGGACCGACTGCTCGACCCCGAGGCCGAGGACGCCTACGAGGATCTGGTCGCGGAGGCGACGCTCGTGACGCCCAACGCCGACGAGGCCGAGGTACTGACGGGCGTCGCGGTGACCGACACCGGGAGTGCCCGCGAGGCCGGCGCGGCGGTCGTCGAGATGGGGGCCGAGGCAGCCCTCGTCAAGGGAGGACACGTCCCCGGCGACGAGGTGATCGACGTGCTCGTCACGGCCGAGAGCGCCGAGACCATCAGCCACCCGCGCGTCGACACGGCGGCCACGCACGGGTCGGGATGTGCCCTCTCGGCGGCCATCGCGACGCGTCTCGCACACGGCGACGACCTGTCGGGTGCAGTCGCCGGCGGCGTCGACCTGCTCGGGCGGGCCGTCCGCTACGGGCTGGACGTCGGCGAGGGGCCGGGTACGGTCCACCACATGGTCGACGTCCGGAGTCGTGCCGAGCGCCAGCCCACAGTCGAGCGGGTCGCGGAGATGGTCCGGCAGTTCGTCCGCCGGGACGTCTCGCCGCTCGTCCCCGAGGTGGGGATGAACGTCGTCGGTGCGACCCCCTACGCAGAGGTGCCTGCGGACTGTGCGGCCGTCGAGGGACGGATCTCGCGGACGATGGACGGGATCGCGCCCACCCGCGGCGTCCGGATCGGTGCCTCGAGCCACGTCGCCCGGTTCCTGCTCGCGGCCCGCGAGTACGATCCCGACCTGCGCTTTGCGGTGAACTGCCGGTTCGACGACGACGTCGAGGCCGCCCTCGACGCGCTCGACGGGCCCGTGACCGGGTACGACCGCGCGAACGAACCCGACGACCGCAAAGCACGCGAGGGCCGGACGATGGGGTGGGGCGCCCGACAGGCCTTCGAGTCGACCGACAGCACGCCGGTCGCCGTCTTCGACCGCGGCGAGGTGGGCAAGGAACCGATTGTCAAACTGCTGGCAGGCGACTCCGCGACGCTGCTCGACCGGACGGTGACGCTACTGGACGCGCTGGCGGACCAGGAGTGAGAGTACCAGGGCCAGGGCCACGAGCGCCGCGACGGGGCCGAATCCCGGACCCGAGGTGCCGGTGTTCTCCTCGGTCCCGGTCGGCGTCGGCGTCGTCGTCTCTGCGGACGCGACTGTCACCGTCACGGACCGGTCGCCGGCCTCGAACCGGTAGGCACCGTCTGCACCCAGCGAGACGGTCGCCGTCACCTCCGAGGACTCGCCCGGGGCCAGCCGGACCTGCTGGCTCGTGATCTCCGATCCGTTCTGGCTGATCGCGAGCGTCCGCTCGCCCGGCCGGTCGGTGGGGTTCTCGACGGTCGCCGTGACCCGCACCTGTTCGTCCGGACTGATCGCCCCGCGGTCGACCGAGAGCCCGGTCACGACTGGCGTCGCAGGATCACGAACGCGTACCGTCCGGCTGTCCTCGCCGGTACCGATGGAGTACTGTCCCGGCTGGTCGAAGGTGTGTTCGACGGTCTCGGTCGTCGACACACCGGCGTCGAGCCGACCGGTCCGGTTCGTGACCGCCGATTCGTCGACAGTCACTGCGAGGTCGTACTCGCCGGCCGATCCGCCGACGTTTTCGACGGTCACGTCGAGGACGAGTGTCTCCCCGGGCACCAGGTCTCTGCTACCCAGTTCCGCGTCGCGGTACTGGCTGCGGACCCGGACGCCGCCGGTCCCGCTGTCGGGCAGGTCGTACCGGAACCGTGCCGGGAGTGCGCCGAAGGCGTCCTGGTAGCTCTGTCTGGACCAGACCCGGGGTCGGTCCGTCGTCTCGATGAACCGACGCGCCGGATCGACAACGCCGTCACCGCCCGCCGACCGGATGGACTCGACGATGTCGGCGTGTCTGACCACCGACTCCTGGCGGTTCAGCCGGCGAAACACGTCCTGGAACGTGGCGCTGCCGTTCGTCTCGACGCGGATCCGCCGGTCGAGGTCACCCGCGACCAGCGCGCCAGTCAAGTAGTCGCCGCCGTTGCGCCGCCACGTCGTCGGGTCGACGAGACGTACCGAGGAGAACCGCTGCCAGGTGCCCCGTTCCATGTGCTCCCGCAACGCCTGGTAGTCGATCCGGTCCTGTTCGAGGGTCAACTGTGCGGCGTAGTACTCCGCGGCAGCCTCGAAAAACCACTCCGACGCGTCGGTGCTGTCGATGTCCTGTCTGGTGTGGACGTACTCGTGGAGCCAGGTGTTGTCGGGTGTATCGAGGCGCTGGTCGGCCCGGACGTAGAAGTCCCGCTCGCCTGTCTGTAACCCGAGCACGCCCCAGGAGACGGTCGTCGGCGCGGCGATTAGCAGCACACGGCTGTCCCGGGCCCCGACCCGCAGCCTGTCCGAGGCGTCGGTCACGCTCTCCAGTATCTGCTCGCGGTCCGCGGCGAGCGTCGCGCTCTCGGGGACGACCAGCCGGAACCGCTGCCCGTGGGCCGACCGTTCGACGGTCTCGTGGGGGCCCAGGTACAGTAACGCTTCTCCGACGACACCCTCGCCGGCCGTGGTGTTGCGGAGCGTGACGCCCGGATCCTCCCCCCTCGGATGTGTGTACCCTGGTGTCGTGACCGGCGGGCGCCGGGTCAGCGCCCAGTCGCCGGTGTCGACGAACTTGAGTCGGCCCTCCGCGGCCTTGGGACCGGTCCGCTCGGTCGTCTCGTTGGCCGGCACCGTGAACGTGATCGAGGCAGTCGACGTGTCGCCGGGCCACTCGTAGAGGTCGCCGGATCGAGTAAAGCGGGTCGTCCGGACGTTCGTCGCGCCGGGCGGGACCCGCGTCTTGACCTCCGAGACTCTGTCCGGAATCCGGAACTGCCACCGGACGTCGATCCGACCCGGCTGGTCGGGTGTCAAGCGAAACTCCTCTGTCAGGGTGATGCTGTCGTGGGAGTCGCGCTGTCCGTCCCGGATGGCGGCCTCTCGGTGGACGACCCCGGCGGTCCCGGCCGGCGTGGTGTCGGTCCCGACCGGCGACGTGACAGTCGCGTTCGCCACCGTCGCGTCCCCGGTGGCACCTGTCCCGTCGGCTGCCGCCAGGCCGGCGCTGGCGACGGTACAGAGAAGGAGTGTCACAGTCAGGAGCGTGCGACGTCCGACTCGCTGCATCTGTCCGACGTAGGTTCGTCGGGGTAGATAATTGCTTGGGCCGGACCACACCCACCTGGTCGCTCGCGG
>CAYYHG010000062.1:0-15289 GCA_964471665.1 uncultured Halobacteriales archaeon
CTGAAACAGCGGGATTTCAGCGTCGCGTCGGTCGACCAGCTCGTCGACGAGTTCGACCGTCTCGAGGCGATCTACTTCGACGAAACCGAGGCGAGCGACCGCGAACAGGAACTGGCCGACCGAGCCTATCCAATGCTGGTCTCCGAGCCACGCCCAGACCGGGTGCGCCTGTCGTACACGTTCGCTGCGGTTCTCGGAATGACCGGCGACACCGACCTCCGGGAGGAGATCGCCCGCCGCGAGGGCCACATTCCCGACGACGCCCCGGACTGGGCCGTCGAGGAGGCGCTCGGCCGCGTCGAGCGCGCCCGCGAGTGGGCCCGGCGGACCGGCAACGCTTTCGACTACGAACTCAAACGCGAGGAACTGCCGGACGTGGACTTCGACGAGGCCACCGAACGTGGGCTGGCGGAACTCGCGGATTTCGTCGCAGAAGGACACGACGGCGAGACCATCCAGGGAGAAATCTACGAGACGGCAAAGCGCCACGACATCCCCGTCGGCGACTTCTTCGCCGCCGGCTACCGGCTGTTTTTCGACGACGACGAGGGACCCAAACTCGGGCCCTTCCTGGCGGAACTGGACCGGGAGTTCGTCGTCGACCGACTGCGACGGGAGCGGTAGGGAACCAAACCCTCTTTGGCGCCTGTCCCGAGCATAGGATAATGGCAAGCACGCTGACGTGGGTGCTCGCCGGCGTCGTCGTCTACACGCTGGGCGCGATGGCTCTCAGCACGCGCGGTCTCCTGCCGGAGGCCATCCGCGTCTCCGGACCGATCACGACCATTCACACCAAGCGGGGGCGTGAGTTCCTGGACCGTCTCGCGAACCGGCGCCGGTTCTGGCGCGCCTGGGCCAACGTCGGTGTCGGCGTCGCACTGGTAGTGATGGTCGGGATGCTGTTTTTCCTCCTGATGGCGGCTGTCAGCGTCACCAACCAGCCCGCGGGAACACCCGTCCAGAACCCGCAAAACGCCCTGGTCATCCCCGGAGTCAACGACTTTCTCCCGCTGACGGTGGCCGGCGAAATCGTCGTCGGTCTCCTCGTGGGGATGGTCGTCCACGAGGGGGGCCACGGCCTGCTCTGCCGGGTCGAGAACATCGACATCGAATCGATGGGGCTGGCGCTGTTCACGATCATCCCGCTGGGCGCGTTCGTCGAACCCGACGAGGAGAGCCGAAACGAGGCCGACCGCGGCGCCCAGACCCGGATGTTCGCGGCCGGCGTCACCAACAACTTCGCGCTGACGGCGGTCACGCTCGCGTTGCTCTTTGGCCCGGTCGTCGCCTCCATCGGCGTCGCGCCCGGCGCCCCGATCGGCGACGCGCTGACCGGCTCCGCGGCCGCCGAGGCCGGACTGGAGTACGGGGATCGGATCGTCGCCGTCAACGGTTCGTCCGTCGAGAGCCCGGACGAACTCGAGGCAGCACTGACCGACATCGAGAGCGGGACCGTCGCCGTCGAACTCGCCGACGGCGAGTCGGTCACGGTCGACCGCGCGGTCACTATCACCGGTGTCGTTCCCGGGTTCGTCGAGGGAATCTCTGTCTCCGGTGACTCCCCACCCCGCGTCCAGTCGGTCAACGGGACCACGGTCGCAACGGAGCAGGACTTCCGGACGGCCGTCGCGGAGCGAACCGTCGCGCGGATCGAGACCGACCGGGGTACGGCGACGACCCCCGTGGGCGCGTTCGTCGCCAGCGTCGATCCCGAGGGTGGAATGGCTCCGGCGCTGTCCGAGGCGGGCCTCTCGACCGAGGGTGGGTTCGTGGTCACGCGTATCGACGGCCAGCGGATAGCCAACGCGTCCGCACTCGGGACGGTCCTCGATGGGTACGACCCGGGTGACACCGTCACCGTGGAGGCGTTCGTCGAGGGCCAGCGACAGACCGTCGACGTCGAACTCGGCGAGTCCGGGGAGTCTGCGATCCTGGGAGTCCGGGTCCGTGACGGCTACAGCGGCGTCACGGTCGACGACTTCGGCATCGACCCGTACCCGGCTGACGTGTTCCTGGCGATGCTCGGAGGCGGGAGCGGGGACTTCGAGGGGCCGCTGTTCGGGTCGGTGTTCGCCAACGTCTTCGCTGTGCTCGTGATGCCGTTCCTCAGCGTGATGGTCCCCAACTTCGGGTACAACTTCGCCGGCTTCACGGCCGACATCGCGAACTTCTACGCCGTCTCCGGCCCCCTGGGCTTTCTCGGCGGGGCACTGTTCACCGTCGCGAACGTCCTCTTCTGGACGGGATGGATCAACTTCAACCTCGCAATCTTCAACTGCATCCCCGCCTTCCCGCTGGACGGCGGACACATCCTCCGGACCAGCACCGAGGCCGTGGTCGCGCGCCTCCCGGTTTCGGCGCCCAGACGCCTCACGACTGTCGTGACGACGATCGTCACGCTCACGATGGTGGTCGCACTCGCACTGATGCTGTTTGGCCCGCAACTCCTGTCCTGAAAGGCAAGGTTCCTTATCCTCGCCTCCGAACTGTCTGCTATGCCAGAGCGACACGACCCGCCCCCCACTGAAGAGGGCTGGTACGCCCTCCACGACTTCAGACGAATCGACTGGGACGCCTGGCGGAACGCGCCAGACCGCGAGCGCGACCACGCTCTCGAGGACGCCATCGCCCACCTGGAATCGACGCTCGCAGTCGAAGATTCCGGGGAAGGAGCCTCCGCTCTCTACTCGGTGCTGGGCCACGAGGCCGACATTCTCGTGCTCCACCTCCGGCCGACGACCGCCGACATCGGCGCGCTGGAACGCCGCTTCGAGAACACTGACTTCGCTCGGTTCACCGACCGCACGAGGTCGTTCGTGTCTGTCACGGAGGCCTCGGGCTACTCCGAGCGCGCCCGCGAGTACTTCGAGGACGACCTCGACGAGGACTCGGGGCTGGCGCGGTACATCCACGCTCGACTGGAACCCTCGATCCCGGACGCGGCACACGTCTGTTTCTACCCGATGGACAAGCGCCGTGACCCCGAACAGAACTGGTACGACCTGCCCTTCGAGGAGCGGGCCGAACACATGGACGCCCACGGCGAGATCGGCCGCGAGTACGGCGGCCGCGTCACCCAGATGATCACCGGCGCCATCGCCATCGACGACTGGGAGTGGGGCGTCACGCTCTGGGGCGACGACCTCACCGACATGAAAGACCTCCTCTACGAGATGCGCTTCGATCCCTCGACGTCCCGGTACGCCGAGTTCGGCCCCTTTTATGCCGGCCGGCGGTTCCCGCCCGCCGACCTGCCGGCGCTGCTCGCCGGCGACCGCGTCCCCGCGGGTGACGAATCCGGACCGGACCCGGCGACCGCCGGCGAACAGTCGACAGAGACCGCACCTGTCCATCCCGACGGATCGGGACGAGGGGACCGCCCAGACGGATCGGACGAGGAGGACCGTCCCGGCGAGTCGCCCGCCGGAGAGGCGGGAGGCTCCGGCACCGAGCCAGCCACCGAGGACCTGACGGCGCGTCTCGTGACGCTCGGTCTGACCGAAGGACGCGACTACCGGAGCGGGGACTACGGGGTCGTCTGCTACTCGGCGGCGGACGCACAGCAACTGTCCGAGGAGGTCGAGGGCCTGCGCGGGAACTTCGACCACTACGACACACACGTAACGACCGTCGTCCGCGCCGAAGGGGGCCGCTCGGCAGTTGCCAGCGTCTGGGAGACCGAACGGGCTGCCGACACGGCCCAGGGCTTTCTCACAGACCTGACGGGTGTCGAAGAGACCGTCAGTGGGCCGGTCGGCGAGGCGGACAGCCAGGAAGAGGGAGAGTCACAGGCCGCGGCCGGCGGTTCGTCCCACGGAACCGAGAGTGACGTGTCACAGATCCGCGAGCAGCTGGCCGACATGGACCTCTACGCCGGGAAGCCCCACGGCGAAGACGTCTACGCGCTGGTGCTGTACTCGCAGGCCGACCGCGAGGAACTGCGGGGGGAGGTGTCGGACCTCCGCGACGGGTTCGACCGGTACGACACCCACGAGGGAACCGACGTCTACGAGGCCCCTGACGGCGAGACGCTGGCGGTCGTCAGCCTCTGGGCGACCGAGGACGCTGCCGACACTGCAAGCGGGTTCCTCTCGGACCTGCCGGGTGTCGTCGGGTGGGCCGGCGAGGGTGACGGCTTCGGAACGATGGGCATGTTCTACACCGTCAAGCCGGAGTACCGCGACGATTTCCGGGCGAAGTTCGAGACCGTGGGCGGTCTGTTGGCGGAGATGGACGGCCACCGCGAGACCACGTTGCTGGAGAACTGCGCCGACGAGAACGACATGTTCATCGCCAGCCAGTGGGACTCGAAAGCAGACGCCATGGCGTTTTTCAGGTCGGACGAGTTCACCGAGACCGTCGACTGGGGCCGTGACGTCCTCGCGGACCGGCCGCGACACGTCTTCCTGGCCTGACACTCTGATTCACGCCGCTCGGACGCGCTGAGGAGGGGCTACCCGCGTTCTTCGGCGCGGTGTTCGGAGATGAGGCGGTCGACCATTTCGGCGCTCTGCCGGCGTTCGCGCTCCCGTGCGCGGCTCTGCCAGTCCTCGATGGCCGCCTCGACCTCCGACTCGCGGGCGACCGCGAGTTCGTCGACTTCCTGGACAGTGACCATCTCGGCGGGCGCGACGGCGATATCGTTCTCGAAGAGAATCCGGTCTGCGATGTCCGAGAGCCCCCCCGACCGGAGGACGAGACGCGGGTCGATCGCTGCCAGGCGGCGGGCACTCGACCGGCCGGCGCCGCTGGCGTCCCGCAGGAGGACGACGTCGTCCTCGACGAGACCCACGCTCTCGTCGGCGGCCGCGATGGCGCCGACGGTGAACTGCTCGATCACCTTCACCGGGACGAGCCCGGATTTTTTCTCCGAGACGTCCGCGAAGTCCGAGTGATCGAGTTTCCACAGCGCCTTGAGACGCTCCAGTTTCCCCTCGAGTTCGTCGACGCGCGCGTCCTTGCGGTCGAGTTTCCGCTCCAACCGGTCGGTCTCGCGCTCCAGCCGCGTGACCTCGCGGCGTTTGCGCGCCTCCCGGCGCTCCTCGCGGCGGGTTTCCGTGAGTTCGTCCTCGTACTCGCGCAGTTTCTCGTCTTTCTCCTCGACCGTCTCCTCCAGGGTGTCGACGTGGTCCTCGAGGCGTTCGACGCGGGCTTTCAGCCGTTTGATCTGCTTTTCCTCGTCCGTGAGTTCCCGCTCGGTGTGTTCGTCGTCGCCGCTCTGGCCGTCCTCGCCGTCGTCGGCGAGGTCCGCGAGCACTGACTCAACGGAGTCATCGTCGGCGACCACCCGCGCGAGCACGGTGCCGACTTCCTGGCGGGCCGGCACTTTCCGGGCGACGCGGTCGAACTGGTCCTCGTGGTCGTCGTAGGCCGCGAGGGCTGCTGCCATGGCGTCCCGTTCGTGGTCGTTGGCGTAGCCTTCCTGCCGGGTCCGGTGTTTCTTCGTGTCGATTGGGAGGTCGCTGTCGGGCGTCCACCCGGCGGCGTCGAAACTCCGGCGGATCTTCTCGACGGTCTCCGGCATCGGCGTCACGTCGGCGGCCACCAGGATGGGCCGTCCGCGCTCGATGATCCACTCGATGAGCGCTGCCGTGTCCGCTGTCCGTGTACTGATCGCGTCGAGCACTCCGCCGTCCAGTCCGACGACTGCCGCTGCCGTGGTGGTGCCGGGGTCGACGCCGACGAGGACGTGGTCCCGGCGTTTCGCAAGCGGACGGAATTCGATGCCGTCCCGGCGGACCCGTTCGACCTCGACGCGAACGTCGCCCGCGCGCTCGCTCGTGACGGGAAGCTCCGAGGGACGGGCCTCGACTGTGAAGACGGCGTTGGCGAAGCCGCCGTACTTCTCGGTGACCTCGCGCTCGTAGTCCAGACCCGCCTCCTCGAGTGCGGATTCGACCTCGCGGGTCCGGCGCCTGACCGAGCCGTGGATCCGGCGGGTGTAGCGGTCCTCGCTGTATCCGCCGCTGCCGGTGGAGCGACCCCGCGAGACTTTCACCTCCGTGGTGTCGGTGAAGGCGGTCACCTCCTGGCCGACGTTCGCGGCCGCGAGCCTCGCGGCGGCTTCGGCCTCCTGCATCGGGTCCTTGCCGTACGGCACCCCGTGACGCGAGGCCACCCGGGAGAGGGGTTCCGGATCCTGGGCACCCGTGACCTGGACGAGTTTCGTCTCGTCGGGGAGCGTCCCCAGGAAGTGGACGAGGCTGTCCTTGTCCTCGGCGAGTTCGTAGAGGTTGTCGGTGGCCACGATGGCCGGCACCTCGTCGTCGACGCGCCGGCGGAGTTTCCGGTAGGAGACGACGTCGCGCTCGACCGACTCGCCGTCGACGGCTGCGAGCGCGTACGAGGGGGCGTCTCCCCGGATGTCACCGCTCTGGATGTCCACGCCGAAGACGACCGAGTCCAGGGCAGCCGTACGGGCGTTCACGTTGCTCTGGTAGGCGGTCCCGAACTATAAATCCACGGCGGTGGCCGTGTCCGAGCCCTTCGACGCTTTGGGCTCCTGTCTGTGTCGGACGCCGACTGTCGACTGCCGGTTCTCGTGTGCTGTCCACAGACGGCTGACGACGAGCCCGACGGTGTCGACGCGGCCAGTTATACTGAGGGCTGTAAGCCCGTGAGCGATTTCGACCCCTGGGGTCGAATGTGCTCACGAAGTTATAGCCGTCAGTATATTAGCGTCCGGACCCACGTTCGGGTGATGGGAACCCGAGCGGCCGAGAGCCGTCGCAGCCGACACCGCCGCCGGTCCGGGGAGGCGCTGGGATGACCGGCGATCGGTCCGGCGGTGTCGCGTGTTCGCTCTGTGGCGGTGTGGTGACCGGGGAGGGGCTGGAGGCCGAGGGCCGTCGCTTCTGTTGTTCGGGCTGTCGGGACGTCTACGTGACCCTCGACGACCGCGAGGCGGACGCTCCCCACACATCTCCAGAACCGGACGCCAGCGACGACGACCGCGAACGGACGTTTCTCCGTGTCGACGGGATGCACTCGGCGACCTGCGAAGCGTTCCTGGAGGGCGTCGCCGAGCGCCAGGCGGGAGTCGCGGACGCGGAGGCGAGTTACGTCACCGAGACGATACGGATCGACCACGAGCCAGCGGAGACTCCGGTGGAAGACCTCGCCGAGTCGCTGACCGGTGCCGGCTACACGGCATATCCGCGGGAGGCGGAACTGGGAGACACAGACCCGAACGTGGTGTCCCCTGCCGGTGCCCAGCGAACTCCCACACCCCACCAGGAACGCGGACTGGGTAACATGCTGGGGTACCGGTACGCCGCCGGTGTCCTCTTTGGCTCCTTTCTCCTCTTGCCGTACGTCGCGTTGCTGTACCCGACGCACCTGGCCGCCCTCGTCGACTGGGGGATGCTGGACATCTACTCCGAGGCGGTCACCTTCGACCAGCAGGGCGGGTTCGGCGTCATCCGACTGTTCGCGGTGGTCTCGGGAATCGTCCTCGTCTTTACCGGATTGCCGTTGCTCCGCGGAGCGTACGTCAGCCTGAAGACGCGGCGGCCGGACACCAATCTCCTGGTCGCGACGACCGTGATCGCCGCCTACGCCTACAGCATCGTCGCCGGCGTGGCCGGTCGGACCGACGTCCTCTTCGATCTGACCGTCGTCGTGGCGGCTGTCGTCGTGGCGGCCATCTTCTACGAGTCGCTGAGCAAACAGCGTGCGATGGACCGCCTGACGGAACTGACCGTCGCACAGGTCGACGAGGCCACGCTCACGCATCCCGAGGGGCCGACGACGACAGTTCCGACAGCGGACGTCGAGGCGGGCGACCGGGTCCTGGTGCGGGAAGGCGAGCGGATCCCGGTCGACGGCGTTCTCGAGGACGGACCCTGCACGGTCGACGAATCCGTCGTGACCGGAGAGTCGCTGCCGGTCGCCAAGACGGCCGGCGACGACGTCGTCGGGGGCTCGGTGATCGTCGACGGAGCGGCCATCGTCGAGGCCGGTGACCGGGCACAGAGTAGCGTCGACCGCCTCGTGACGTCGGTCTGGGAACTCCAGAGCGCGACCCACGGCGTCCAGCGGCGCGCCAACCGGCTGACTGCGCGGATCCTCCCCGCCGTTCTCGGCCTCGCCGTGGTCGGGGCTGGTGTCGGGTTCGTCGTGGCCGGATGGACGGGAGCGGTACTCGCCTTTCTGGCGACGTTCGTCGTCGCGTGTCCCTGGGGGCTCGGGCTTGCAGCACCGCTGTCCGTCGCAACCAGCATCGAGGAAGCCCTCGACCGGGGCGTCGTGGTCTTCGACGAGACTGTCTTCGAGCGACTCCGTGCCGTCGACACTGTCGTCTTCGACAAGACTGGCACGCTCACCACCGGCGAGACGCGCGTCGTCGACGCGGACGCCCCCGAGGAGACACTCGCCGCCGCCGCGCGCCTGGAAGAGCGTGTCTCCCACCCGGCCGCGGCCGCCATCGTCTCGGCGTTCGGACCCGGTAGCGGGAACGAACGTACGGACGGCGGCGTCGCCGACGAACAGGGAACGGATCGCCCGGGATCCGTCGACGAGTTCACGAGCTACCCGGACGGCGTCGGTGGCGTCGTCGACGGATCCCGGGTGCTGGTGGGCCATCCGGATCGCTTCGCCGAGGCGGACTGGACAATCAGCGAGGACCTCGCTGCGCGCGTCGAGCGGGCTCGCGGATTCGGCCGACTGCCAGTCCTCGTGGGCCGGGAGGGTCGCGCGGAGGGGTTCGTCGTGGTCGGTGACGAACCCCGCGAGGGCTGGGACGGGGCTGTCAGCCAGTTGCACGAGCGTGGCGTCGACGTGGTCGTCCTGACCGGCGACGACACGGCTGCGACCGACTACTTCCGCGACCACCCGGGCGTGAAGCACGTGTTCGCGGGCGTTCCCCCGGCCGGCAAGACCGAAACGATCCGCCGACTGGGGGCCGACGGCGAGGTTACGATGGTCGGGGACGGAACCAACGACGCCCCAGCGCTCGCCCGGGCCGACCTCGGCGTGTCGCTCGGCAGCGGAACGGCGATCGCGTCGGACGCTGCCGACCTCGTGATCGTCGACGACGACCTCTCGACCGTCGGAACGGCAGTCGACCTGGCACGCGCGGCCGGCCGACGTCTCAGGCAGAACACCTGGCTGGCCCTTCTCTACAACGGCCTGACGATCCCGCTCGCGCTCGCCGGCCTGCTGAACCCGCTGCTGGTGATGGGCGCCGTCGCCGCCAGCGCGGGACTTGTCGGTGCGAACTCGACCCGGGATCTGCTCGAGTGAATTCGAGCCTTTAGGTGGCTGGACGCCATACCACCGCCCATGGCACAGCAAGCGCTCGCGGATCAGAAGTGTGAGGCGTGTACGAGTGACGAGGACCCTCTCGAGGGCGAGGAACTCGCGGAACTGCACGCGCAGGTCGACACCGACGTCTGGGAGATCGTCGACGAACACCACCTGGAGGGAACCTACGAGTTCGAGGACTTCCGGGACGCCCTGGAGTTCACCTACGAAATCGGCGAACTCGCCGAGGAGGAGTGGCACCACCCCGACCTGCACCTCGCGTGGGGTGAGGTCGTCGTCGAGATGTGGACCCACAAGATCGACGGCCTCCACCACGCCGACTTCGTGATGGCCGCGCGGATGGACCGCATCCACGAGGCGTACGCCCCCGACGGGGAGTGATCGCGGGTTATCGTCGCCCGCCTGGCGGCCAGTTGCAGTTCGAACACCGGTCGCCAGCGTCGCGGTCCACCCGGTCCCTGATCTTCGACCAGGTGGCGTCCACCCGCTGGCCGCCGGGCTTTTCGCCACAGCCCCGGGCTCCGAGCAGGTGCCACGTGCCGGTCGCCTCGTTCTGGACGGCTAGCATACCCGGACAGAGGACGTCCCGCAATAAAAGTTCTCAGGGCCAGTCGTCGCGGCTCTCGTCCTGGGCCTGGGTGGCGGGTTCGGCCTCGCCGAGTTCCCAGCCGGCGGCCTCGGCGGCGTCCGCGACGTGGAGAAACTCCCAGTCGACCGTGTCGGCGAGGGAGGTGTCCTCGTCGTCCGTGCCGACGAAGACGTGGCGTTCGGTCCCGAACTGTTCTTTGACGTTTTCGAGGCTCTCCTCGCGCCCGCGGGGGCCCGAGAAGAAGTCCTGCCTGATGCGGTGCTTGCGGGTGAAGTTCGTCACCACGTAGGTGGGTTTCTCGGAGACGACGCCAACGTACTCGCTCCACTGGCGGGCGTCGTTGAAGACGGCGTCCGGCTTGGCGAGTTCCTTCAGCGCGTCCAGGTCGAACGCCAGCGTCATGTCGGTACTCCCGTCCATGGGCGTGGGTCTGCGTCGCCCGGAGAAAAGACCGTCGGTCCCTACACTGGTCGACGGAACAGTCGATATGCTGTTGGGTTCCCGCGATCTACTCGGCCTCGGCTGGTGGCTCCAGTTTGTCGATGTCGACGTTCTCCTCCAGGAGGACGTCCTTCTGGTCGGCCACCTCGCGTTCCTCGCGGATGAGCTGTTTGTACGTCGACTGCTGTGAGAGGTCGCCGATGAGGACGCCACCGACCAGTTTGTTGTCCTTGAACGCCAGACGGCGCCACTCGCCCGCGGAGTATTTGCGTTCGGCTTCGTCGTCGCCCAGCGTCGGGTGACCGAACGAGAGGAAGGGGAACTCGAAGTGCGTGATCGAGTACGAGGAGACCCACCGGAACTCCGTCACCGCGTCGTCGGCGACCATGTTCTTCCCGGCGGTAGCACCCTGTTCTTTCGCGGATCCCCAGGCGCCGTTCTGTGCCCGGTCGCCGAGAATGACGTCGTAGAACTGCGTGATGTCGCCGGCGGCGTAGACGTCCTCGGTGTCGGTCTGCATGTACTCGTCGACGACAATCCCGTTGTCGGTCTCGACGCCGCTGCCCTGGAGCCACTCGGTATTGAAATCCAGCCCGATTGCGATGCCCACGAACTCGCCGTCGTACCGGTCACCGTTCGGGTCGACCGCGCCCGTGACGTGGCCGCCGTCGTCGACCTCGAAGTGGTCGACCCCCGAGTCGAAGACCGGCGTGACGCCCTTCTCTTCGAGTGCGTCGTGGATGATCTCGGCCCCATCGAGCGAGAGGGCGTAGCGCCACCACCGGTTGCCCCGCATCAGATAGTGGGCGTCGATGTCCTGTGCGCCACAGACGGCCGCGAGGTCGATCCCCAGCAGGCCCGCACCGACCACGATCCCGTTCTCGGCCTCGGCGGCGTGTTCGCGGATCGCGCGCGCGTCCTCGAAGGTCCAGAAGTGGTGGACGCCCTCCGCGTCGGAGTTTTCCGCCGGCAGTTGCGCCGGTGTCCCGCCCGTCGCTATCAGCAGCTTGTCGTACGTGTAGACGTCCCCGTCGTGGGTGTGGATCTCGTGGGCGTCTGTGTCGACTTCGGTCACGTAGGTGTCGAGTTCGAGGTCGATGTCGCGGTCGGCGTACCAGCCGGGTTCGTGGATAGAGATCGGCGCCTCGGGGAGTTTCCCCTTCGCGAATTCCTTTATCAGGATGCGGTTGTAGAGTGCTTCCCCTTCGTCGGTGATGACCGTCACATCAGCCTCGGGATCTGCCTCCCGGATCGTCTCCGCCGCCGAGCTCCCCGCGATCCCATCACCGACGATTACGTGCGACGTGCTCATGTAGGAAGGTTTGTAAACCGGGCCTAATGTGGATTGCTATATCCACAGCACTCGCGAACAGGGGCGGACTCGGTCGGTAGACGGACGCTTCGGTCGCGTCCGGGGCATTGAATACGTTCCTGCCCGTACCCGGTTCGATGAAGATCCGCCAGAACGTACGAAGAGACGAGCGCCGACGCGTAGCCGGGAAACGTTCAAGCCCGCTGCTCGCCAACCGCCCTGCATGGACGACTGGCCACAGCAGATCGGCGGTCACACCGTCACGACAGAAATGGAGTGTGCCGACTGCGGCGTCTCCTTCGACTGCTTCTCACAGTTCCGGCAGGCAGACTGCGAGAGGTAAACTCCCGCACCTGCTTCGCTCGGTCTGATCAGTCCCCGGTGATCCGGTCCGCACACGCGAATCCGGCTTCGATACCGCCGTTGAGCGACCGCTCGGGATACTGCGCCCGCGAGGCCATCCCCGCGTAGTAGACCCCCTCGGCGACGTCCGCCGAGAGGTCGTAGGGCACCACCATCTCCAGATAGCCACGCTCGTAGACCGGCGCTGTCCGGGGGTTACGCGCCGTCCGTATCCAGTTGATCGACCCGCGGTCGAAGTCCGGGAACAGCGACTCGATTCCCGACAGCCAGGCTTCCTCGACTCCGTCGTCGTCCATGTTCCAGAGGTCTTCGCCAGGATCCTGGATGTAGCTGACCGCATAGAGGAGGTGCTCGCCGCCGTAGCGCTCGGGTGGCACGAAGTTTGTGTGTTCGACTAGTGCCCCGAAGGGAACGTCCTCGGCGATGTTGAGCCAGTAGGTCCCCGTCAGGGGTTCGTCCATGCTGATGACCGAACAGACCGTCCCCTGGAAGTCGATGTCACAGGTGTATCCGGTCAGCGCCTCCAGGACGTTGGGCATCGTCGCGACGACCACCGCCTCGACGTCGTGGGTCTCGGTCACGGTCGCCCCGTCCGCGATCGG
Source organism: uncultured Halobacteriales archaeon (assembly GCA_964471665.1). Taxonomy (GTDB): domain Archaea; phylum Halobacteriota; class Halobacteria; order Halobacteriales; family Haloarculaceae; genus SW-9-67-25. The sequence continues at coordinate 12,572 of CAYYHG010000062.1, forward strand.
TTCCTCCGCGGCCGCGTCGCCGGAACCCGCCGGCGTGTCGGTCTCGACTGTCAGCGCCTCGACCTGTCCCTCCGCGAGAGCCAGGTCGGTCACGCGCGCGCCGGTCGTGATGTTCTCCCGGCCGACCGACTCGACCAGCGCGTCCAGCAGGCGTCCGAATCCGCCCTCGAGATAGCCCAGGATTTCACCCTTCGCGAGGTCGCGCTCGCCGCGAAAGCGCACCCGTGCGAGCAGCCACGCGGCACTGACCTCCCGCCAGCGGTCGCCGAACTTCGCCTCCAGCAGGGGGAGAAAGAAGTTCTCGAAGACACCCCGGGTGGTGTGTTCGAGCAGAAACTCGTCGATCGGGACGTCCTCGAAGTCGGTGAAGTCGTCGTAGGTCCCCGTCGACGGGATCCCGCCCCGGACGTCGACGCCCAGCACGAGCATCCCCAGCCGGAACTTGTCGTACACGGAGAGGTGCGGGTAGGCGAGGATCTGCCAGGCGGTGTCCATCGGGTGGACGACGCCGTCGACGTAGTAGGCGTTCTTGCCGACGCGCCACTCCACGTCACCGCCCAGTCCCAGCTGGTCGGCGAGTTCGACGATTGTCTCCTCGGACTTGGAGAGGTGGTGGTAGAACTTCTCGATCCGGTCGCCGGCAGTCCCGTAGGTGGCCGCGAGCCCGCCCAGGTCCTCGCTCGCCTCGAAGACCTGCACCTCCCGGCCCTCCTGCTGGAGCCGGTGGGCGGCCCCCAGCCCGGCGATTCCGCCGCCGACGACACCGATCATACCACGCTGTTTTGTGTACCGGCTGAAATGCCTGACGGACACCGAACCTCGCGGCGACGCTAAGCACGTAGCGAGGTGATTTAGGTGTCGCTGGCCGGTTTCGGTTGGTATCGATGTGGCACGCCAGTCAGAGGGGACGCGCGAACCGGAGTGGTCGACCGCCGACCCGCGCGGAGGGGCCGCGATGAGCGGGGCGGAGTCGACGAGCACGCTCGACCGGGGCGGATCCGGAGACGGCGATCCGACCTCGGGGACCACAGCAGCGGTCGAGAACTTCGTCGGGCCGAACGTCATGAAGGCCAGGTACCTCCTGGCAGCACTGGGCCTGGCGGTGGTCTGGTGGCAGACGGTCGGCCCGATGAGCGCGTGGGTCGCCGGGATCGGCCTGGTCGTGCTCTCGTTTGCGACGCCACACGTTGTCGCGACGCTGGCTTCACGGCGCTGGCCCACCGTCGAGGGAGTCGTCGTCGAGTCGGAGGTGCTCACCGAGTGGGAGGCCCGGGAGCAAGTCGGTATCGCCGCGGGCGGGGCGAGTGACGACGCCGGGTACGTCCCCCTGGTCCGCTACCAGTTCACCGTCGACGGGACGCGGTACGAGAGCGCCGGGATGTCGCCGTTCGATGGGACCCTCTCCCGGCGGCGCTGGGCGACGGCGCTCGTCGACCGGTACCCGCGGAACAGGCACGTCACCCTGCGCTACGACCCCGACGATCCGACCCGGGCGTACCTCCGCCCCTGGCTACGCTCGAAGTACGCCCTGTTCCTCGGTATCGGGGCCATCCTTCTCGCCGTCGCCGGCTGGTTCGCCGCCAGCCTCCCGGGCGGGGGCCCGGCCCTGATGACGGCGATCGGCCTCGTCGCAGCCGCCTTCGGCATCCACCGGTTCCGCGTGGGCTTCGGGAGTTCCAACTGGCCCACCGCCGACGCGACAGTGACGGCAACTGGCATCTCCGTTGAAGGGGGTGGAGAGGACTCCAGTACCTCCTACACTCCCGAACTCCACTACGAGTACGAGGTCGACGGCACCGCCTACGTGGGATCGCGCTACTCCTTCGGGGGCACCAAGGACCCGTCGTTCGACAGCAGAGAGAAAGCCCGGGCCTGGATCGAGGAGGACTACCCGGTCGACGGGCAGATCCCGGTCCACTACGACCCGGACCGGCCAGACGTCTCGGTCGTCGAACCCGGCGCGTGGCGGTCGCTGATACTCGTGCTTTTTGGATTGCTGTTCCTCGCTGGGGCCGTGTTCTTCTACGTCACGGTGGGAACGTCCGTGCCCGCATAGCTGTCCACCCGGACACTAGGTACGTAGCGAGACCACTTATTAGCCACCGATTGCTCGAACGTCGTACCGAGAGACGATGACGCTGTCCAGATACACACGCACACGGGAGCGGCGACCGGCCGATCGGACATTGACGGACCCGGGTCGACAAGCGACGGTACACCACGTGGATGGTGACGCGCCGTGACGTCGGAGGACGGCCTGGGAATCGACCGACGTACCGTACTGAAAACGCTGGGGGCGTCGACGGCAGCCGGGCTGGCAGGGTGTTCGGATCTCACGAGCCGGTACTACGCCGCTGTTCCGGTCGTCGTTGACGGGGAGTCGAGGTCGGCGTTGGGGTACGAAGGTGTCGGTCACGACCGGGTCGTAGAGGAACGCGAGGCGTCCGTCGGCCCGCTCGACGGGAACGTCGTCGCCGAGAGCTACCTCTTTTCCTACCAGACAGCGGAGACCCGGGACCTCTCTACCGGGTGGCCGGCGTCCGAATCGCCGACAGTCGGGGTACTCTCGACCCCCCGGATCGAGGCGCTCGGCGAGGTCCGCAACCCGCTGGTGTCGACTCCGGTCGACGAACTCATGGCCAGTTCCAGGGGTACCGAGCTACTCGCACGCGCCGGGATCATCGACGACGGGGACCGCGACGCCGAGTGGCGGGTTCG
>CAYYHG010000063.1:0-14879 GCA_964471665.1 uncultured Halobacteriales archaeon
TGAACGCGTCCTGGAGGGGCATCGACGGCGCGTAATCGAGGAGGCGGTCGTTGGGGACGACGATCACGGTATCCGAGACAGCCCGCAGACGTTCGAGGCCGGCGTCTGCGTTCGCACGGCGCCGCTCGCCCTCGGCGGTGAAGGGAATAGTGACAATAGAGATAGTGAGCGCGCCGGCCTCCTGGGCGGCCTGTGCGACGACCGGTGCCGCGCCGGTGCCGGTCCCGCCACCGAGTCCAGCTGTGACAAAGAGCATATCCGAGCCGTCGATGGCCTGCTCGATGTCCTCGATGTTCTCCTGTGCGGCCTCCTCGCCGATCTTGGGGACCGACCCGGCCCCCCGGCCGCCCGTGCGCTTGCGGCCGATGAGGATCTTCGCGTCGGCCTCGACCTCGTCGGCGAGGTGCTGGGCGTCCGTGTTGGCCGCGACCAGTTTGGCCCCGTGGATGCCCTCCTCCATCATCCGCGTGACGGTGTTGCCCCCGGCGCCCCCGCAACCGACGACGGTGATCTTGGTCTCCAGATCCTTGACGACCGACGCCAGTTCCTCGTCGGTCATCTGTCCCGACGTCGACGGCTCCCCGGGGGACGACCTCTCCGGCTCTCCGCCCGCGGACCCGTCGGTCCGCTCGTCTTCTGCCTCGTCGATGGCCTCGTTGATGATCGAATCCATATTTGAAAATCTTTTCATAGACTATGCGTAATAGTCTTTCCCCTCCGTCAGACGCCTGTCAGACGCTCCGGCGGTTGCGTCCAGTGGATTTGCACCTGAAACGACGTTCGATCGACTGATAACGGTCGGTATTTTTTATTCGAGTGGGAAGTGCCGCTCGCGCTCCTCGTGGACGACGTCGGGCGGGATCTTCTCGCCGTCGACGTCCACGGGTTCGCCGGCGGCCAGGCGGCCAAACTTCGGTCCCTCGGGAACACCCAGCCTCCGGGCACGGTCGGGATCGAAGGCCTGCTCGCGCGCGATCGCCTCCCCGTCCGCGTGTTCGACGCTGTCGTAGCGCTCCCGGAGTACGTCGAGCAACCTGTCGACGATTGCCTCGCGGTCGGCCTCGTCGGCCAGGACGGCCGGCCCTGTCACGCGCGTCCCGCCCTGGTCGGTGCCAAAGGCCAGCGCCTCCCTGCGGAGTGCCCGCCGGGTCGCCTCGCTGTCGACGCCGCGGGCTTCGTCGCGCAACTCCTCCGGGAGTGTGACCACCGCGAAGTCTCCCTCGTAGCCCGCTGCGGGGTCGCCAAACCGCAGGCCGTCCGCGACCGACGTCACCGACTTCTCGACAGAGCGGACCAGCGGGAGGGGGACACCGTCGGTCTCGCGGACCCAGGTCTCGCTCACCGCGCGGTACCCGAGGTCCGCGACTGTCGCCTCGACAGCGGGCCGGTCACCGTCGACGAGTGCGTACCGCGCCCCGCTCTCGGTGAAGGCGGCGTCGAGAACCGCCCTGCTCTCGGGGGCGTCGAGGTCGCCCAGCGCGTCCAGCCCCCAGTCGGCGGCGACGTGACCCACCGCCCAGCCAGTCTCGCGGACGACCCGCCCGAAGCGGGGCGCGTAGTGGCCGCCGCCGATTCCCACGAGGTGTCTGCGGTGGCTGTCGGAGGGCGCGTGGCTGTCGGTGCCCTCGCGTTCGCGATCGGGCGCGACGCCGCGCAGTTCCAGGATCGCCCGGGCCACGGCGCGGGCAGCCTCGGGCTCGTCCCACTCGGGCTGGCTGCTGCCGACCTCGACGAACATCGACGGTGCGCCGACGGCTGTGGGACCGTGGTGGGTACACTCCATGCCGACCTCGTAGTCCTCGGGGGCGTGGTCGGCGAGCGCGTCGAGGACGCGAGCGTGTGCGTTCGGGCAGGCTCTGGCGAGCGCGCACGGCTCGCCGCCGTGGTCGGCCGGCCCGAAGTTGCCGGTGTGGTGGGCCGTCAACAGCGGTCCCGTCTCGCCGCTGTGTTTCGAGGCGAAGACCAGGAGGTCGACGTCGCCGAACACCTCGGCCGGCCGCTCCATGTGCAGGTGTAGCTTTGCGAACTCCCGGAGTTCCGCGCCGTCGGTCCGGTAGACGACCCCCCCGCCGTCGGCGTCTGCTCGGGTGGTGTCGGCCAGGCGGTCCCAGTCTGCCAGGTCGAGCAGGTGCTCGCCGACGTGGACAGAGGCGTCGTCGGGGTGCGAGACGACGATTCCGAGTGTCGTGTTCATTGGTCAGTCGGCCTGTCCGGGTTCGGGAACGTCCCGGCCGAACGCCCGGCGGACGGCGAGGCCAGCCAGTCCGAGGAGGTGCCGCAGTTCCCGGCGTCGGTGGACGAACAGTACGATCCCCAGCAACATGTAGACGGCGGTATAGACCACTAGCAGTTCGAACTTGGGGTCGGGGAACGGCTGGTACAGTTTGAGAAAGACGAACTCGAGGAGAACCTGCGAGACAAAGAGAAACAGGAGTGCGACAGCCTCGCGGACGGATATCGAGAAGTCCACGAGGAGGGCGATAGCGAAAAACGACTGGGCGGCGGTCAGCCAGATTTCGGCGGCCTGTTCGGAGTCGAACGGAAGGACGCCGTACTGGCCGAGCGCGATGGAGTAGACGATCACGAGCGTCCCGATCAGGAGCGTCCACTGGTTGAGTTTCGAGGAGATGAGGGCGTTGAAGCCCGCAGTCGAGCGGGCCTTCCAGACGAGGACGGCGACGACGATGAGTTCCGGCGACTCGCTGGCCAGCGGCGCGATCCACTGGATCATGAAGAAGGCGGGAATACCGATCCCCTCGCCCAGCACCTGGAGGCCGTGGGCGAACGGTTCGACGGCGATCAGGATGAGAGCGCCCGAGTAGACAAACAGCGCCAGGACGACGGCGACGCGCCCGGAGCGGGCGTAGGTCTGGAAGTACGCGGGAACGCCGACGTGGTGCTGGGTGGTCTCGATGTCGGCTTTCAGGACGATCGCGATGTAACTGATGTAGAGACCGACCAGGACGAGCAGGTCGAGGGCGTCGATGCCGCCGCCCAGCGGGACCAGGAAGGCCCACACCGTGGCCAGAAAGAGGAACGTGATCTCGGTGGCGATGTCGCGATCGAGGACCACGCGGGTCGCGAGAAAGCCCTCGCGGCCCTCGACGGCAGGATCGTTCGTTCTGGTCGCCTGCCAGACGGTAAAGAGGGCGATTCCCGCCCAGCCGAGACCGATGAGGATGCGGTTGGCGCCGGTCATGTTCGCCACCGCGAGATTACCGGCCTGACAGCCCTCCGCGAGAGCCGTCGTCCCGGCCTCGATCTCTTCGGGCGACAGGCGTGCACACGCAGCCTCGGTTGCCCCGTTGGCGCCTGCGTTCCAGGCAAAGAGGGCGTCGACAGCGTACTCGGGCGCGACCGCCAGCACCGCCAGCACCGCCAGCGCGAAGGCCCGCGGGACGTCCTCCTCGGCTGTCTCGGCCCCCCACGCCAGCAGGAACGACGCCCCGAGGATTGCCAGTCCGCTAAACAGGACGGTCGCAGGTGTCCCGGGACGTCCCCCCGAGGCCCAGACGGCGACCCAGGGCAGCGTCAGAAGCGCCGTCGCCGCGACGGCGACCAGCGGGTGACGGAGGCGACTCACTACACGTAGGTCGGCGGTTCTGTTTGAATGTCTTGCGAATCACCGATCCCCTCGCACTCGGGTCCGGCAGTTAGACTGCCGGCCACAACGACGTGGAGATATTCGATCCCGCGTCGAAATGCTACGACGGCCCGTCTCGGTCGAGTCGCTCGGCGACCGTCTCACGGTCGGCGGGCGTGTTGACGTTGCAACACCAGCCCTCCAGTGGGACTGTCTCGATCCGGCGGCCCGCGTAGACCAGCAGATCGATTGCGTCGCTGAGCTCGTACTCGCCGGTCTCGGCGGGCGTGACCAGTCGGCAGGCGTCGAAGATCCGCTCCGAAAAGGCGTAGAATCCCCGGGGCACGAGCGTCGAGGGCGGATCGTCGGGTTTCTCGACGAGACCGACGACCTCGTCGGCGTCGAACTCGAAGACACCGCCCTGCGCAGCGCGCTCGCGCGATACCTCGTCGACCAGTGACGTCACGTCGGCGTCTGTCTCGCGGTGGCGCTCGACGACCGCCCCGAGGTTCGCACGACAGACGTTGTCGCCGTTCAGACACACGAAATCACTATCCACGTGTGGCTCCGCCTGCAAGAGCGCGTGACCGAGACCCAGCCGTGGCTCTTGTCGGACGCACACGAGATCCATCCGACCGACGGTGTCGCCGTAGTGGTCGCGGATATCGCCACCGCGGTAGCCCACCACGACGACGACCTCGGAGACGCCAAGACCGCGCAACGTTTCGAAGACGTGCGAGAGCAGTGGTTTCCCCGCCACCTCGACGAGTCCCTTCGGACACTCGTCTGTGAGCGGGCGGAGTCGTGTCCCCTCGCCGGCCGCCGGAACGACTGCCTGCACGACCTGGCCTTGGCCGGCGTGAGTAAAAAAGCGGTCGGGACTGGATTTTACTCGCCCGGAGCCCTGCAATCGAGCGATGAGCGACGACACCCTCGAGTGTGACACCTGCGAGCGACAGGTCGAGCGGTCTGATAGTGATTGCTGTACAACGAATTCCCGTTTCGACCGCGTCGCGTCCTGCGGTCGATCCGGGAATGGTATGCCCCTCGGCCACAGATGTCACAGTTATCCCCTTCGAGGGTGCGATTCGACGGGGCTGAACCACGTCGTGGGGATGGAGGTGCCAACCAACCCGTGAGCGACGCTGAATCAATGTCGTTGCGAACCCCTCGCTACGATCGGACTGATGTGCCGCATTTTCAAACCATTTGGGGCGCCGAAGACGTGGGAAGGGAGGGCCTGCATTTGTCTCCAGAAATATAAATAATTCTACATAGAGAAATTTTTTCACAAGACTTGGACAGACACGCTCCCGTGAGCAGCTGGAAGGATCTGGTATAAAAGCATGATAGACAATGGCAAGCAAGCATACGGCACGACCGCATACCACCGCTTGGACTTCCAGATTTCCACAGCCAAGGATCGTGTAAGAAAGTCCGTCAGGCACTGTCGTGTGTTGCCTCACCGCCTTGCGTCGCAGGTGGCCTCGAAATACATGAGTTCAAACGAACCGGACGAACCGGACGAACCGGACCAGCGAGTGGTTGACGGGGAGCAGGACAGATACGCCGAGTTGAACGTCGGTGGCGAAGAGTTCGTCGTCTACGACCGAGAGAACCGCCAAGCGTGGATCCAGTCGTCTGTCGCGGTCACGGTAAGTGACCACCAGTGATGTAGTGTTCGGGCGGGACGTCGACCGCGAGGCCGAAATCCTGGCCGATCGAAACGGTGCAGGCGGGGCCCGCCAGACCCACGTCAGAACGGGAACAGCGACTCGGCGTCCGGATCGCGCTCGATGAGTTCGATCTCGTGGCCGTCCTGGTCCGTGGTGAAGGCGTACAGGTCGTCACAGGACTCCGGGTCGCGGTAGTCCGCAGCCTCGCGGACCACGAGTTGCTCCCAGTCCTCGTTGAGGTCGTCGACTCGGACACAGAGGTGGCCCCAGCCGTCGCCCGTCGTGTACGAACGGCCGTCGTAGTTGTAGGTCAGTTCGATGCTCATCGCCTCCTGGGGCGCGCCTCGGGGGTCGACGAAGTAGTTCGCGAACGTGTCGGCCTCCCAGCGGCCCGTTTCGACGTACTCGAACTTCCGGGTCCAGAAGCCCAGCGCCTCGTCGGCGTCCTCGACACGGATCATCGTGTGGTCGAGACTCCAGCGCGCGCCGTGGTCGCGCTCGACGACCTCGATCTCGTGGCCGTCTGGATCCTTGACGAACGCGTACCCGGGGTTGTCCTCCGGACGGCGGTAGTCCTCGACGCCCTGATCCATCAACTCGTAGTAGGCGTCGTGGACGTCCTCGACGCGGACCGCGATGTGTCCCCAGGCGTCGCCGATCTCGACTGTCTCGTCGTCGTGGTTGCTCGTGATCTCCAGCATCGCGCCGTCTTCGTGCATGTTCTCGGGACCGAGGTAGACGATGGTGAACCCGTCGCCCTCGTGTCTGTCCTTCTCCTCGTAGGCAAGGTTCGTCGTGTACCAGTCCAGTGATTCTTCGAGGTCCCCGACACGGATCATGGTGTGATCTACGATTCCGGTCATACGGTTCACTACTCGGCCGGCACACGCAAAAACGTATCTTCTGGCGACGATCGTGGACGGGAGCCTGCTCCTCGCGGAGACGGTCTTCACACCGCTCGTTGGGAGCCGACAGTCGGGGAATCGGTCGGCTCGGACGGAACACAGCCGCCGGTCCGTTTCATCTTGTCGGGCGACAGTCCCGGGTCCGTGACGGAGACGAGGAGTAGCACCTCGTTGCCCGACAGCGCCACGACGAGCCGGCGAAGAGCGGTATCTATACCCCCTAGCTGATCAGCCATCACGCTTATTAATTCAGCGTCTCTGTCTGAGGATAGAATGTCTGACGCCGAGTCTGCAGACGAACGAATCGACGAGACGACCAACTGGCCCGAACTGGCGATCGGTCTGTACGACAGGCTGACTGGTCGGGGGGCAGAGATCACCTACGAGTTCGAGGACATGACAGTCCAGGTGCCGAGCGGGACCGGCGACGACGCCGAACACGCAGAGTGGCGACTCGACGGGACGATCAACATCACCACCCGCGAGCGTGACTGACCGACCGGATCCGCGGGCCATCGATCCGCTCTCGATCGAGACCGACCTCACGATCGGTCTGGACGGGATCGAGGCGGACGTCGACTCGACGGGCGAGCGGTTGCTCGTGCAGTTCCGATCGGTCCCAGACGCACTCCAGGCTCTCCGCCAGGCGCCCGACGGAGAACAGGATCGCCTCGCCGCACTGTTGACCGCGATGGACCTCACTGCGGAACTCCGCGTTCGCAACCGGATCGTCGCGGTCGCCGGTGCCGACGCCCGGCCGAACGCTCTCTCCGGTCTCGTCGGGGTCGATCCCATCGAGGTGCGGATCGGCGGGGCTCTCGGTGCTGTCTGTGCGGAGGCTGGCGCGATTATCGCACGCCGTGCCGACAGATAACAGTCTCCGCGGAGTGAAAACGACTGCCGGAAGGGTTTTGACCGTCGAGTCCTCCGGGCCGACCATGGCAGAGATCGATCCCGGGACGCTCCTTCCGAGTGACCGGATGGTATCACAGGCGGCTGACGGCGAGGTGACGCAGGTCCACCGCGGCCAACAGTACGCCGACGAGGGCGACACCTTCGAAATCGCGGAGACGACCTTCCGGGTGAGCGAGGTGAGCGAGCGGACGCTCGGCGACCTGACCGACGCCGACGCACGCGCCGAGGGGATGCGGGACCTCGACCACTACAGGGAGATTCTGGACCGGGCCCACGAGAACTTCGAGTGGGACGACGACTCGGACGTGGTGGTACACCGCTTCGAACCGGTGGAGTGACCGAACTGTTTTTGCCGCGGGCCGGACAACCCCACCCCGATGGAACTGCTCGTCGTCGGCGCCGGCGCGATGGGGCGGTGGCTGGGTCGTGTCCTCCTCGAGGACGGTCCGCCGTCACTCCAGTTGTCCGTTCTCGATGTCGACCCAGAGGCGGCGCGTGAGGCCGCCGACGCGCTCGGGGCCGAGACGGTGCCGCCGGACACGGACGAGACGTTCGAGGCCGTCTGCTTCGCCGTGCCGATCCCTGCGACCGGGGAGGCCATCGCGACCTACGGGGAGCTGGCGGAGCGGGCGGTCTTCGACGTGACGGGCACGATGGCCGAGCCCGTCGCCGGGATGCGCAGGCACGCACCGAACCGGGAACGGATGAGCGTCCACCCGCTGTTCGCGCCCGAGAACGAACCCGGGAACGTCCCCGTCGTGGCGGACGCGCCGGGACCGACGACCGATCGCGTTCGTGACGCGCTCGGGGCCCGCGGGAACAATCTCTTCGAGACCACTCCGGCAGAGCACGATACGGCCATGGAGACCGTCCAGGCGCGGGCCCACACTGCCGTGCTCGCGTACGCGCTGGCAGCCGAGTCCGTCCCGGAGCGGTACCACACGCCGGTCTCGGCGGCTCTCTCCGAACTCGCGGGCCAGCTCACCGGCGGCGACGCCCGCGTGTACGCCGACGTGCAGGCGGCCTTCGAGGGCGGGGCGGACGTGGCTGACGCGGCAGACCGCGTCGCCGAGGCCGACCACACGGAGTTCGAGCGCCTCTACGACGAGGCCAGGGACTGAGATGCGCGACGACCAGCGCGAGCAGGTCCGACACAACGCGAAGTATCTCCAGGAGGTCCGGCCGATCGATCCCGGGGAGATCAACGAGTACGTCGAGGGACAACCACATCCAGCGGCGGTCCGGCAGGTCCTGCGCGACGCGGCGACCGACCTCTCCCTGATCGAGCGTGCGGACGGCACCTTCGTGCCAGTTCCGGAGGGGCCGGTCGAGGCTGCGTTCCGGGGCGTCGAACAGTTCCCCGAAGACTACACCCGTGTCCTGGAGGACGCGCTCCTCGAACGGTTCGGGCGGGGGTGGCCAGACGGCACGTCCGGGGACCGTCTCCGGGCCCGGATACGGGAGGTGAAAGAGCGCTACCTGAGGGGACTCGAGGTCGACTACGACGAGGTGACGGCGCTCGGGTACGCCGTCTACCACCTTCCGGGGACCTACGCGTCCGTCCAGTACGTCCTCGCAGACCTCGTCGACGACGGAGAGATGCCGACCGACCTCAGGGTGCTCGACGTGGGCGCCGGCGTCGGCGGACCGGCACTGGGACTGCACGACCTGCTCCCGGGTGAGTCGCTCGTCGAGTACCACGCCGTCGAACCGAGTGGGGCCGCCGACCTGCTCGAGCGGTTCCTCGACGAGACCGGCCGGAACTTCCACCCCTCGGTCCACCGGACGAGTGCCCAAGCGTTCGAACCCACCGGGGAGTACGACCTCGTGATGTTCGCGAACGTCCTCTCCGAACTCGAGAACCCGGCAGCCGTCGTGGACCGGTATCTCGACGCGCTCGCCGGGCGTGGATCGGTCCTGGCGCTCGCGCCGGCCGACCGGAACACGGCGACGAACCTCCGGGCCGTCGAACGCGAACTGGAGCGCGAGGCCGGGAGCACGGTCTACGCGCCGACGGTGCGACTGTGGCCCGGCGAGACACCCGAAAGCGAGTGCTGGTCGTTCGACGCCAAGCCGGACCTCGCGGTTCCACCGTTCCAGAAACGTCTCGACGAGGGCCAGCGCACGTCGGCGTCCCCCGCCACCGAACAGCGGAACACCACACACCGCAGCGAGCCGGACAGACCGGGCGACGGCGAGTTCGTCAACGTCGACGTCCAGTACGCGTTCGGGATCTGGCGCCCCGACGACAGCAGCCGGATCGCGTACCGTCCGGACCCCGACCGGACGGCGAAGATGGCCGAGACCGGGATCCTCGTGACCGAACGGGTCGACATCGCCGGGATCAAACTCAGCCACGACCTCTCGGAGGGCGAGAACTCCCTGTATCTCGTCGGCGACGGCAGCGAGCGGACCGATCACTTCGCCGTCCTCACGCGGGGGTCCGGGCTGAACCGCGACCTCGCGACGGCGGGGTACGGCGACTGTCTCCGGTTCGAGAACGCGCTCGTCCTCTGGAACGACGACGAGGGCGCCTACAACCTCGTCGTCGACGGGGAGACGGTCGTCGACCGGCTGTCATACTGACCGTGATCCGTGCGGACGCCACGCTTTTGCGGGTTCCGCTCCCAGGACAGTCATGGACGACCCGGTCATCCTGATGACCAACGACGACGGGATCGACGCGAACGGACTGTGGGCGCTCCGGGACGGTCTCGCCGAGGTGGGTGACGTGACGGTCGTCGCACCGGCAGACGATCAGAGCGCGGTCGGGCGCGCGCTCTCCAGGTCGGTGACGGTCCGCGAACACGACCTGGGCTACGAGATCGACGGCACGCCGGTGGATTGCGTGGTCGCGGGCCTGGAGGTCCTCGTCCCCGAGACAGACATCGTCGTCGCCGGCTGTAACCGCGGCGCGAACCTGGGCGCGTACACCCTCGGGCGCTCGGGCACGGTCAGTGCTGCCGTCGAGGCGACCTTCTTCGGCGTGCCCGCGATTGCGGCCTCGCTGTACGTGCCCGTCTCCGAGAACACCGCGTACGAAGACGTCGACGTCGGCACCGACCACTACGCCGAGGCGATCCGTGCCACCCGGTACCTCGCAGAGCACGCGCTCGGTGCGGGCGTGTTCGATCAGGCCGACTATCTCAACGTCAACGCCCCGGTGGCCGCGGAAGCGACGGGCGAGATGGTCGTCACGCGTCCCTCCCGCGTCCACGAGATGGACGCGATCCGCGAGGGCGAGACCGTCTCGCTGGTCGACAACATCTGGGAACTCATGGCCCGCGGCGAGGTCCCCGATCCGGAGGGAACCGACCGGCGCGCAATCGTCGAGGGCCGGGTCAGCATCTCGCCGCTGACGGCTCCACACACGACGGAACACCACGAGGCACTCGACGGACTCGTCGAGGCGTTTCCGTCCGGGCACGATTGACGGAGACTGCCGGCTACAATGTGCAGATACTCCACGCTCCGGGTGCCGATACTGCTCGCGCCTGCAGCCGCGAAAACGGGAGACTCATGCTGCTCCCGGGCGTCGGCCGACGCATGAACGTCCGAGAAGACGTCGACGACGGTCCCCACCAGGGGCAACCGCTCGTGACCGCCGGCACCGGCCTCGAGAACGCGGAGGCCGCGCTGGTGCTGGTCCACGGCCGCGGCGCGACCGCACAGAGTATCCTGACCATGGCCGAGACGTTCCACCGGCCCGGAGTCGCTCTGCTGGCCCCCCAGGCGGCAAACGGAACCTGGTACTCCCGGTCGTTCACGGAACGCGTCGAGTTGAACGAGCCGGGTCGCACATCGGGCCTGCAGGCCATCGACGACGCGGTCGGAACGGCGACCGACGCGGGCGTCCCACTCGAGAAGGTGCTCGTGCTCGGGTTCTCCCAGGGGGGGTGTCTCGCAAGCGAGTACGCCGCGCGCAATCCCCGCCGATACGGCGGCGCGGTCGCGTTCAGCGGCGGCCTGATCGGCCAGGAGATCGACCCCGCGGAGTTCGAGGGCGACCTCGAGGGGACGCCGTACTTCGTCGGGTGTAGCGACTCGGATCCACACATGCCGGTCGAGCGTGTCCACGTCACCGCCGAAGTCTTCGAGCGACTGAACGCCGACGTCGAGAAGCGCGTCTACGAGGGCATGGGCCACGGTGTCAACGAGGACGAACGCGAGTACGTCGACGGGATGGTGGCAGCCCTGCTGTGACGCCGGTCCGATCGGTCGGTTCCGTCCTCTGGAAGGCGAGGCGAGTGCCGAGCGCGGCGGGACTGCTACCCGAGCCACCCCGCCTCCCGGCCCACGACGTACACCTCGTAGCAGAAGATCAAAAAGACACCGAGCAACGCTCCCCAGAGGATCACACCGAACAGAGCGGGTCCGAGAGCGGCCATCACTCCTCGACCTCCCGGCCGCCGTCGGGTGCGGGCTCGTCGAGTCGGCGGATCTCTGCGGAGAGCCGGTCGAGGTCGAACTCCCCGGGCGAGAGGCGGGCTGCCACGAGAGTCAGGCCGGTCGAGACGAGAAACGCCCCCGCGAAGGAGGTCAGGTACAGCGGATCCGCGGCCGGCAGAGCCGGTCCGACGACCGGTATCGCGGTGATGTATCCCCGGAGGTCGGGGAAGTAGGCCAGCCCGACCGCGAGTCCGCCGAGACTGCTCGCCAGCGCGCCGGGTCCCGAGAGCCCGCGGGAGTAGAGCCCGGCGATCAGCGGGACGGCGACGGCAGCCCCGAGCAGATCCGCGAGGAAGAACAGCCGGAGGACGCTCCGTGCCCGCAGGCTCACGTAGATGGCGGCGACTGCGACGACGACGGTGAACGCCCGCGCACCGAGTCTGAGGGTGCGGTCGTCGGGCGCAGCGAGGAGTCGGGGGAGGTCGACGACCACGAGGCTGGCCAGGGCGTTGAACAGCGTGTCGACCGAACTCATCACGAGCAACAGCGCGAGCAACACGACCGCGAGAACGATCCACTCGGGAAACGCCGACTGGAGCAGCAGGAAGAACGCCACGTCGGCGTTGTACCCGGGGCTCGTGACGTCGGTCACGACGTCCGCGTGTCCGACGGCGACGACGCCGAACAGCGCAGCGAGGAAGACGAGCAGCCCGTTGGTGACCGCTGCGGTCCGGAACCCCCGTCCAACCGTTTCTCCGTCCCGGCCGGCGTAGACCCGTTGCCACCAGGTCTGGTTGACGAGTTCGGCCCCGAGGATGGCGAAGGCGAGCGCCAGCCCGAACTGGAGGCCGGCGGCGAATCCGGGATCGAGCAGCGCCGGGTTCGCGGCCGCGACCCCCTCGTAGACGGCCCCGGAACCGCCCAGCACCACGACCGCGCCGCCCAGTGCCGCCACCAGCAGGGGGAGGACGAGCAGCGCCTGGACCGTGTCGGTGACGATGCTCGCCCGGAGGCCGCCGTAGCCAGTGTAGAGGAGGACGAACCCGCCGACGAGGATCGCTGTCTGCCACTGCGGGACGCCCGCGACCAGCGAGAGCGCGGCCGCGACGCCGGTCAGTTCGGCCGCGACGAAGATGAACATGTAGAGTGCACTGACCACCACCACGAACCCGTACATCGCTGGCCCGTAGCGGGCGTGTGCGTACTCGGTCAGCGAGTGGCCGTCCGGGATGAGGGCACGGACGCGAGGACCGAGTTTCGCGTACGCGAGCATCGGGACGGCCTCGCCGATGGCGTACCCGGCGACGGCGGCGATACCGAAACCCGCGCCCGCTTCCGGTGCCGCGAGGAGAATCCAGACGCCCATCACCGACGCGACGAGGGTCGCGGTCATCCGTCCCTGTCCGGCCGAATTGCGGGCCGTGATGAACTCGTCCGTCGAGCCGACCCGGCCCCGCGAGTACCACAGCCCGACGCCGGTGAACGCGACCAGCACCGCCACCGTCAGCGCGAGCGCGCCCGCCGTGCTCACCATCGGTCGGACTCCCGGAAGTCGTAGGCCATCTCGAAGAAGGCAACCTCGAGTTCGACCGTCCGGCAAAAGAGGCGGTCGAGACGACGCTGGCGGCGCGGCGAGGCGGCCGTCCCCTCGCGGTCGAGTTCGGTCACACCGACCACTCCTCCTGGCGCCAGGCGGCGTCCCAGAACCGGTATTCGAGCCGGGCACTCGTCAGGAACGCGTCGTACATGGCTTCGTGCTCACCCGGATACTGCTCACCGCATCTATCTACGAAGTCCCGCATCAAGCCGACTACGTCCCGGAATTCATCGCTGGTATACGTCTCGATCCACGGGGTGTATCGGTGGTCCTCCGTAGCGAGTTCTGCCGTGTGCTCCCCGATGTCAAGGAAACCCTGCCCACAGGGGAACAGGGCTGCACTGATCTCAGCGATCGAGCCCTCATACGCTGTTCGGATCAAGAAACTGGTGTACGCCTCGCAGGTCGGTGACTTTTCGACGCTCTCCAGTTCTTCGCGGGAGACGCCGTACTCGCTGGCAAACTCGCGGTGTAGATCCATCTCGTGATGAAGTGTGCTATGGGCGATACTCAGGAGATCGGTCATCGTCTCCTCGTCCCGTGCCTTTGCGCCTGCGATCGCGAACAACCGAGCGTAGTCGAGGAGATACCGGTAGTCCTGCTTGATCCAATACTGGAACGCTGGTTCGTCCAAGTCTCCTTGGGCAAGCTCGACGACGAACGGGTGCTCCTTCTGGGCTTCCCAGATGTGCTCTCCTTCCTCGAGAAGCTGGTCACTGAAAGCCATCGTGCGAACACACTTTCTGGGTCGACCGGGATATATCTTGATGATATAACCTGGTGATACTGGCGAAATTTCGTCTGTAAGCGGTAGGACGGCTACTCCTACGGTGACTCAGCTAGCAATCGCTGATACAATCCCAAGAAAGCGTCGGGGTCGTCCTACTGTTCGACCGACCGGGTTGTGTCCGAGGTGACCCCGGAATTTCGTGTAGGTTATAACAATATATTTTCATTTACTCAGCACTTGAGTACACATAACGCAGAGGAGATTACTATCACGGGGACTGACGACAGCGAGACGACCGTCACCGTCGAGGAGAACCCCGGAGAGGACGAAGCCGACGACGGCGACGGGGACGGGACGGAAGATGGTGATGGCGAGTCTGGCGACGAGCAGACGCCGGACATGACCGTCACAGTGGAGTACCCCCAGCCTGGCCAGACACTCGTCATCGACGAGGGCGGCGCCTCCATCCGAGAGTCGGGAGAAGGAGACGCTGAGAACGGCGACGGCCAGGAAGACGACACTGAGGACGGCCAAGACGACGCCGACGACTCGCAGGCGGGTGACGCCGACGGTGACGACGCCGGCAGTGGATCGTCCGGCAGTAACATCCGGGCAAACCGGCTGACCGTCGACATCAACACCGACCAGGACTTCCGGCTGTCGGTGACCACCTACGAGGACGACCTGACGCGTAGCACGGCAATCGAGGCCGGCACCCAGTCCGCCCGGATCCGGCCGCTGGCACGCGGCGCGTCGATGATGAAGATCAACACCGCGCCCGCACAGACCGAGGGCGGTCTCACCATCGAGGCCGCCACCGAGTCGGAGGCAGCGAGTGGGACCACCCCGGCAGACGAGACGGAGGGTGAGGCGACGGTCGCCGAGGAGCCTGGCGATTCGGGCCTCCCAGTGGGGCCGGTCGCGGCGCTGGTGGTTTCGATTGCGGTCGTGCTTGCAGGCGGCCTGTGGTGGCGTCAAAGACAGTGAGCAGGCGTTCGTCCGACGCGTCTCCCGCCTGACGTCTCCATTTGCCATCGGCCTGACTGCCTTCTCTGTGTGCCGTCTCAGGAACGTTTCTGACGCC
>CAYYHG010000064.1:0-14848 GCA_964471665.1 uncultured Halobacteriales archaeon
CGAGCGACAGGAACAGGCCCAAGACGAGCTGTGGCCGGCTTCCCGCGAGGGTGTAGGTGCTCGTGAGACGATAGCCGGCGTACGGGAGTCCGACGGCTAATCCCAGCCCGCTGATACTGCCGACGGCGTGGCTCAACTCGGCACGTTTCGTTTCGGCGCTCCGGCCGAGTCTGCTGCCGAGTTCGGTGGCGTACTGGCCGACGTCCCAGACGTAGAGGGTTCCCGCCAGGCCCCCGAACACGGCGAGTGCGGGAGCACCCGCAAGCCCGGCCAGTATGGCACCAGCAGAAAGGTGGGCACAGCCCAGCGCCACCCCGCTGACGCCGTCTGGAACGATTCGAACAGTTTCCAGAACGGCGACACTGTACAGCAGGAAGACGATCACGACCACTCCGAGATACGACCCGAGCAGTACCGTTGCGGGTGGACCGAGCGCTCGGTAGAGGGCAGAGAGGGCGACAACAGCGCTATACTGAGACGCCAGGCGATCCAACATCGGCTCCACGACATCCGGCACGAGCGGCGTTGCGAGCACGACGACGGTGAGTACAAGAACGTACCCGAGCGTGCTCAGGAACGCCGCTCGCCGCTGTGCGGTCGCGACCACACGGTTCCAGAGAGCTGTACAGAGGCGAAGCACAACCAGCGCGCCGAGACCGAACAGACCGAGCCAGTGCAACGTGTGGACACGTCCGCCGAGCCACGCCGCGGTCAGCGCTGTGTTCGTGACCGAGAAGACGGCTTCCCCGTAGCCGGTAACCCCTGTCGGCGTCTCGATGACCATCCCTCCCGCCGCCGCGACCAGGCCGAGCGGAAACCACACACCCACGAGCACGGTGTACCATCCGTGGCCGACTGCCTCGGCGATGGACGTCGCGTCCCGTTCGAAGACCCTCCGGAGAGGGGACGGAACCACAGACGCGGGAACGCGAGTGCGAAGGAGTGCAATCCCCACGAACAAGAGCCCGCCCTCGATCAGGAGGAGCCCGAACGGCGCCAGTCCCGTCCCTGGATCGGTAATGAACGCGTCGAAGCCCATTCTGAGGGAGGTGGCTGCGCCAGCGACCGCCGGACTCGCCAGTGCGAGTGTGGGGGCCAGCGCGACCGGGACGGCAAGGCTGATTCCCAACAGCGTCGTCGCAACGTGGCGACGGACTGCTCTGCCGAGTCCCACGCTCAGATCAAGGCCGATCGCGACGGAGCCGACAATCAGTGCGAGGCTCACAAGCGGTCTGATCGACCCACTCCCGGCGCGGACTGCGAACGCGAGCGCGCCGAGGAAGGCGATAGAACTGACGATGAGCGTGACGCTCCCGACGACCACGTGCCAGGTCTGCTCGCGAGTCAGCGCCCAGAATGCGCCCGCAAGGAGGCTTGCTGTCACCAGCCCGGCGCCGAACGCAGCCGGGAGGCCGAGTGAAATGGCCAACAGACCGCCGACGGCGATCGTGACCAGTACAGCGATACCGGCTCCCAGTCGTGCGGGTCGCCGAACGAGCGGGTCCGGGTCGGTACTCTGGTCGGCGTCATCGGCGGGATCGGGCCACTCGACGACGGAGTGTGACGAGCGAGTGGTGGCCGCAGGCTGGTCTGCGTCGAGCCCGCCGGTCGTGGTCGCCATCCCAGGGCCCCACTCGTAGTCGTTGGGGCCGCCGGTCGTGGTTTCCGGCCCAGCCCCCCACTCTTGTTCGTCTACCAGCGAAACCTCGGGGTTCCCGGGGGGATCGTACCGGGCCGCCACGGCAGCAGCCTCCTCGTCGGGCGCGACGTGGACCCGGAAGCGATGTTGCTCGGGGTCGACGCGACCGATCCCCGATTTCAGATAGCCCGCGGTGGCTCTGTTCAACTGATCGACGTCCGCTGCGAGATCGGTCTCGCGCGCTCGATACACATCCCACACCGTCCGGTAGCCGGCACGGGCGAGGGCGTCCGCAGTTGTCTCTGCGGCCGTCTCGATGTCGGTAAGGTCCAGAATCGGCCGCTCTGACGTCACGGAGGCCCTCCGGGTGTCCGGGCGATGGCCTCGGCGAGGGTCTCGGAGGGATCCCAGGAGACGACGCCCGCCCCTGCCTGCTGGAGTTCCGCGATGGCTATCTCCCGGTCGAGTCCGGCGAGGCGCTCTCCCGGGGAACTGCGAGCGACGACGTTTGGACTGAGGATCGTCACGTCGTGCCCGACCGTCACGAAGTGCTCCACCGCCCGTTGCGGGAACGAGTCGAGAACCGGCGTCACGAGGTGGAGATTGGCTGTTGCGGGCAGTCGCGTCTCCAGTCGTTCGAAGGATTTGGCGTGCTCGGATCGCTCCTGCCTGTCGACGAGGATGGCCCGGCCCCGCCCCAATCCACGGGTTCGACGGGTGCCGAGAGTCGTCGTGTTCGTCGACCACTCCCGGTCGCTCGCGTCGTGGATCGCCCTTTCAATCCGGGAGATGTGGTCTGCCCCGCGGCCCAGTGGGAGCCACTCGATGGTCTGGTCCGTGTAGACGGCAATACCGACCTCGTTTCCGTATTCGACGAGCGACCTGCAGAGCCGGTGGGCGGCATATATATTGAGTTCGCTGGCAGGCGGATCGATCGCTCGGCGGGCCACGTCGATGGCCGACCGCAGGTCGATCAGCACAACGACCGGGGCGCCGCTACGCTCGCGATAGTCGACCGTCGTCAGCGTCCCCTCCTTCGCGTACCGGTTCCAGTCGACCCGGGTGACGGGGTCCCCGTGTCGGTACTCGCGTGTCGCATGGAATTCCAGTCCACTCCCTCCCTCGTCGGTTGCAATCTGTCCCGTGTACTGGTGGGTGCTATTCAGGTCGAGCGGTTCGTCGATGGCCGCCTGGCAGGTGAGAACCGTCACACCGGTCGGGTCGACGCCGTGCTCGCGCTCGGACGTGCCGCTGAAACTCTGTCCGTTGAGGTAGGTGTCGCCGAACTCGTGGACCCCGCGTTTCGCAACGACGGTGTAGGTAACCGTGGTCGACTCGCCCGGTCGGAGAGCTGTGGCTCGCCGTGGCGAGCCACGCGCGACGCCGAGTTCTGCGGGGACACCGTCGACGATATGCAGTTTTGGAATCGTGTGCGTGCCAGTGTTCGTGACCGTCACTGTGACGTCGACAGCCGCTCCGGGGGCAGGGTTGTCCGCCTCGACGCTCCGGGTCGCGGCGACGGTAAGTTCGGGCAGTGTCGTCAACTGTCCATAGAGGATGTACCCGAGTGGCGCGATGGCCGCCAAGAGGAGCATCCGGGTTTGTGTCACGAGTCCTATCGCACAGACGATAATCGCACAGACGACGAGTACAGCCAGACGGTTCGTCTCGTGGCTGACGGTCACGTGTCCCCCGTCACCCCCTGGTCGTGGCGAGCAACGTACGCCTCCAGCGCGTCGATGGTGTGACGGACGCGCCGTTCGGTCTTCGGCATCGGTCGGAGCAGGTCCCACAACTCCGTCCGCCAGGACGGCCTCGGTGCGTCCGGCCCGCCAAGAAATGTGGCAGCTCGTGTATCGGCCGTCCAGGCCCCGGCGGCAAGTGCGTCCCGTGCGGCTGTCTCGTCGTGGTCCCCAACGACTACGAGCGCTCGGAGCGCTGCCTCTTCGAGTGTCGTTTCGAGTTGGCTGCTGTGGCGGTGGCCGTTCGTGGTACCGATGTTTTCGAGGTGTGAATCGAGCGTCTCACCGGCCCGCTCGGAGCGTGTGGTGCGAACCGATTCCGGGGGGTAGGGGAGCGGTTCCGACGCCCGATCGGGTGTGTGCGACGACCCACCACGCAGGACGTGTTTCCACAGATACATGACGAGTGCGCCAACCACAGCGATACCGCCGAGCACGATCAGCCCCTGATCACGAACCGATTCGGTGATCCAGGACACCACGCTCCGGTCAACCGGGAGCAGGTCCGGCGACACGAGGAGCATCACCGTCAGCCCGAGCAACACCAGCCCCACGGCGGCGAGTGCTGCCCGGCCCACTCCGAGGAAGGTCGGATCGGTCAGCAGGTCAAGCGTGGCACGCAGGCTCTGTCTCAGCAGGAGACGAAGCACGATGGCCACCCAGATCGCGATAAAGACGAGCGCTTCGAGATTGACGGCGGTGACCGCGTTACCCATCGGCGTCACCTCGTCGCTCCGTCTTGAATGCCTGGAGTGCTTCCCACGCTCGCCGCTGATCGGTCACCGTCTGTTGGCGGTGACTGTACTCCACCTTCCGGTACAGGTCGGTGAGTGTCCGTACGGCCTCGACAGGCCGGCCGTCGGCGACAGCGCGCTCCCGGTACTGGACGGCTGTTGCAGTCGCCGGATTCGACACGTGGACGGCGGCAGTCACCTCATCCCAGGCCTGCCGTACGTCAATCCGTGGATCGGTCTCGCCAGCCCCACCGTTGTCCCCCCTCAGGGCCGTCGGGCCACGAACTGTCGAGTGGCTCCCTGCCCCCGTCGAGTCGCCCGGTTGGGTGGTCGCGCCGTCGCTACGTCGCATGCGCCCGCGGAGGACCGCCAGCAGCCACGAGACGATATCGCGTGGACTCGTGGCCCCGAGCGCGGTCACCCACCGACGTCCACGGAGGTGCATCCAGCGCCACGCACCGCGAGCGCGGTCCGTGACGGCCCTTGCGAGACGGCCACACAGCCTGGCCACGCGTCCTGGCGTTGCCCGCACGGTCGCCATCGTCTCGGTCGTGAGGGCCCTTGCGAACGCGATCAGTCTCTCGAGACCTCCGGCAACCAGCGCGGCGACCCCGATAACCCCGGAGATTACTGTCTGCCAGCCGTCACTGACTGCCCGACGAACCCGGCCGAGCAGACGCCCGGGTGACGGACCGACGCCGACATAGCGGTTCGTGGCCGCCAGCCCGACGAGGGCCACCACGAGCAGGGCACCCGCGGCCGGTATCACGAGAATCCCCGACACTGTCGTCGTCCCGCGCAGTTCGCCGCGGATGACCGTTATCTGATAGGTGTTCTGGAGCGGGAGGGTCACGTTGAGGCGTCCGCTGGCATCGGTGGTGCCGAGCAGCCGTCCGCCTGCGCTGACGTTCGCGCGCGGGACTGTCGTCCCGTCGACGCTCGTCGACACGACGACGGACTGGCCGGGGAACACAAGCCCCTCTGTCGTGACGTTCAGCTCATCGGGAAGGTCCAGATTCCGGCTGGCCGCCAGTTCGCCGCGTGCGACGGTAATGGTGGCCGTTGGCCGGTACGGTAATCGAACCGAAGCCGCCCCGCTGACGTTCGTCTGTCCGACACGGGTGCGACCGAGCGCAACCGACGCGTTCGGGACAGTAGTGTTGGCGACCGTCGCAACGACCCGAACCGATTCCTCCGGCGTCCGACTCGCACCGACGTCGAGTTTGAGCGGCGGCGTCTGGAGCCGGCGGGAGCCGTTCGCGTCACCGCGTGTCACAGTGACGTTCAGTGATTCCGCGTACGGAACAGCAACGTCGACCGTGCCGTTGGCTCGCGTCACTCCGGCTGGTTCGCCGTTCACCCACACGGGTGCCTTGGCGACGGATTGATTCCGGATATCGGCCTGTAGGCGCATCTGCTTGCCGGGAACGGCCGACTGCAGCGGTCGGACGGTAATCGTCGTCTCGATATCTAATCGGACCGTGTCGTCCGATTCGGGTGTTTCGCGTTGTGCAAGCGCCGGGAATCCACCCGGCGCAGGGTTGATCGAGGCAAACAGGAATCGGTGGCGAGACCGGGGTCTCGGACTGACAATGCCGCCATCGAGTCGGCTGTGGGTGTCGGTCTCTGCTGTCTGGTCACTGTCGGCCGCCGACGGCACGGAAATAACGAGTTCGGACCGATAGGGAATTCGTGCCGTCATCCGTCCGGTTTCGTTCGTCCGGCCGATGGACTCGTCGGTAAAAAAGACGGGAACACCACTGGCCGGATCTCCGCCCTGTGTCACCTCGATCGTGACATTGGTCCCTGGAATCGGACTTCCGGACACGGAGAGATTGTACGGAGGTGGTGGCGTTTCCTCCGACTGCTCTCCCTGGTCGGTCTCCTCTCCATCGGCATTCTCCTGATCGCTGTCTGTCTGTTCCGTACTGTCATCGGTATCGTCCTGTCGAGTGCTGTCGTCGGACTGTGTGTCATCGGCTTGTTGTGACCCACTGTCCCGGTCAGTTTCGTCTCCCGACTCGTCGCCCCGGTCGTCGCTGGTTTCTCTTTGCGAGTCTGTTTCCGATTCGAGTCCCTGCGTTTCCGCCCGCTCGCTCGGGCTCCCACGGGGAGCCGGGGTATATGACTGGCCCTGTGACCCGGGGATATCGACGTTTGCGATTCCTTCAGCGCGTGCCGATTCGAGCGTACTCCGTTCGCTCTGGGTCCGATTTGTCGAGGGTGTCGGGTCGAACTGAACCCACCCCTCACCCGGAAAGTAGACTTCAACCCAGGCGTGGGCGTTCATCGACCGGACGATGTATTGGCCATCCCCGTCACGCTGACCTGCCGAGTAACCGGTAACGTATCGGGCCGGCACGTCCTGTGTCCGGAGCATCACGACCATCGACGCGGCATAGTACTGGCAGTAGCCACGCTCCAGTTCGAAGAGAAACGTGTCGACGAAGTTTGACTCCGGTCGTGGCGCGGCCAGTGAATAGCGCTTGTTTCGTTCGAGCCAGCGCTCGATGGCGGCAGCCCTCTCGTAGCGTGTCTCCGCGTCGGCTGTGATGTCCGCCGAGAGGTGTCCGACCCGGTCGGGGACCGAGTCCGGGAGCCGCGTGTAGTGTGCTTTCAGCTCGTCAGGATCGTTCGATCCGACCTGGTCGAGTCTGTTCGGGTCCGGCAATGGCACCCGACTGGTCACGGTGTATGTCTCCCCGGACTCGAGACCCTGGTCAGCGCGCAGGTATCCCTGATCCATGACCGTTCCGTAGGACGTCCCGTCGTCCATCTGCTCAACTCGCCAGGCGGCTGGCAGCGCCTTCCAGGCGAGGGGTCGCTCTGCGGTTATTGACTGGCCAAGCGAGAGTGTCTCAGAGGGTGTCGACCCGCCGTTCGGACGGGCGGCCACCTCCCGACGCCACGCGCTCCCAGTGTACCTGTCGTACGCTTTCACCCGCCAATAGGCCCCTGCGTTCGCGTCGACAGTAAATGTCACCTGTGGCTTCCCGGGGGTGATTGGGCCACCAAGCGTTGTCCTGTTCCCCACCGGATTACCGGGAGTCGACGCCTCTGTCTCCGTGTCATCGATCAGTGACCTCTGTGACCGGCGGTCGCTGTCAGACCCGCCGTCGCTCCGCTTGGAGCTCTCCTCTTTGCCGGTCGCGTTCGTCCCCTCACCTCCCGTTTCGCTCTTGCCGGACGTGTCATTAATCCGGTCTGTATCAGCATTCTCTCCCGACTGCTGGCCTCGTCCTTGGCCTTCACCGGTCGCGTTTCGGCCCGAAGCATTGCCCAATTTGTCGCCCGAACCGTTCCCAGTTCCCCGCTGTCCCTGGCCAGAATTCACCCCGTTCGATGTAGCGGAATCATTGGACTGGATTGTAATACTGCTGTCAAGTCCAGTCCCATCCACAACTCCGGAGTCCCCCACGGGCACCCCGACGAGCGATGACGCAAGAAAGAGGGCACTAATACACAGTAGCGAGATCCCTGCACCACCCAGGTTTCGCGACATCAACTGGCATACTGGTGGCAGGTTATGTTAATAAATGTTCGCTCATGACAATGAATCGTAACTTCACATTTCGTTGAACCAATCTGTCAGTTCATCTTGCAGAAATCTACTACCGGCTGTCGCGATTCTTTTTGTGAGCACTGTCGGCACCCCGGGGTGGTGAGACTGCTCACGCGCTCACAGCCGACAGTACGAGAAAGCCAACCGTGGTGCTTTCGGCGACAGCCTCCAGTCGCGGTTGCACGACCAGTACGGCAGCGCGAGCAGCACCACTGACGGTGTCGGCCACTTCCGGGCGGTGTGGGAGAGCGTTTTTCCTCGGCGTCCTCCAGGACCCGCAGTGAGACGGGTTCGCTCCGTTTGGACGTCTGGCCGTGTCCCGAGCGAACACGGACGAATTTATTTGCCCGGCCGTCGATTCGTTCACGACACCTGGCGTTTCGCGACGATCAACCATGACACAGAACGTTCGTCAGTCGGCGGGGTTGCCCCACGGCTGGGTGACGCTGATGCTCACCCTCCTGTTCGTACTGGTGTTTCGTCTCGAACAGAACGCCGCCTACGTGCTCGGTATCTCGACCCGGGAACTGGTCGGCCTCGACGTAGCGCCCATCTGGGTCGTCACACGCGTGCTGGCTCCGCTCGTGCACGCCAACGCCACCCATCTCGTCGGCACGCTCGTCTGGTTCATCCCCTTCGGATACTTCCTCGAACGCCGGACGCGGTGGGAGAGTTACGTGGGGTTTGTCGTCCTGGCCGGCGTCCTCTCGACGACAGTGGTTCCGGCCGTCTTCGCCGTCTCCGGGACAGCCACGAGCGTCGCGTTCGGGGCGAGCGGGATTACCCACGCCCTGGTCGGCCGGGAAGCCACAGCGCGATCGATCTGGGTTGTCGAGCGCCGGTCGCTCTCCAGGCGCCAGCGGGCAATCTTGCTCGTCGCTCTCGTTGGACTCTCCCTCAAACTCCTCTCGTTTTCCTCCAGTCCGCCACCGGGGACCAGTGTCGTGGGACACGCGACCGGACTGCTGGTGGGAATCCTCGTGGGCATCGGGGAGCGGTACGTCGGTGTGTCAGTCGCGTAGGTGCTGTCGATGGGATGGTGTCGAGTTCACTGGTGTCGACGTCGACCAGCGGTGCACGGACCCGTTCACTCCCCGTACTGGGAGTCGGGATACACCCACTTGACCCCGAAGAAGACGAACCAGGCCATCCAGATGGTGAAGACGACCAGCCAGACGCCGTACTGCAGGAGGGGGCGGGGATAGACGACGTACGCCAGGACGAGCAGACCCAGGGCGCTCGTCACCGCCGCGTAGTCCCAGCGACCGGGTGAGGGTGGATCCATCACGAGTCGCCTCCGAACCAGAGCACCGGCGTGTACCGCCCTGTCACGCCGCCGGGGACCGGAAACGAGGCGGCGACGGTCCACTCGCCGGAGTCACGAACCATCACCGTGCCCCCGTGGGTGGCCGCAACCACGGATCCATCGACGGCGGTCAGTCCGGTGACTGTCTCGTCGGGGCAGGGGTGTTCGACGGGATCGATCGTCTCGCGGTCGCGGGACACGAACAGCTCGGGGTCGGCGTCGGCGTCGTTCCAGGTCGACGAGTTCGCGAGCGCGCCGCCGGCGTACACGGCGCCGTCGACCGCGAACGCCGTCCGGAAGTACCGCTGCTCGTATCCCTCGTCGAGTCGCGTCCACGAACGCCCGGCGTCAGTCGTGTGGTACAGCCCGAATCCGGTCGCGGCGACGAATTCGTCCGGCCCCACCAGGTGGAGTTCGTGGATGTCGCTGTCGGCACCGTGACGACGCTCCGTCCAGGTTTCTCCGCGGTCCTCGCTGACGTGGACGCCGCCGACCTCGACGCCTGCGACCACCCGGTCGGGCACCCCGGGATGGACGTGGACGTCCCGAACCTGGGCGAGGTTCTCGTGGCGGGGCAACCGCCACTCGTCGCGCGACGGCAGTTCCTGGAACCCGTCGAGTTCCTCCCACGTCAGGTCCTCTCCGGGCTCGCCGCCGCCCGGCCGGGCGACGTACAGGTGTGCGGGCCGGGTCCCCGCATACAGCCTGTCGCCGTCCGGACTCGCACCCACGGCGTAGACGTTCTCTCTGGGACCGTCGAGGGACCTCCAGGTCTCTCCGTCGAGCGAGTGGTACAGCCCCGTCTCCGTGGCTGCGAACACACCAGCCAGTCCCTCGCATTTCCGGACGCGCCTGACCCGGCCTGTCTCGTGGACTCTGGTCGCGTCCGGGTCGGCCCCGTCGAGGCCTGTCACCCGATACACGCCGTCGTCGCTACCAATCAGGAGCATGTGGGACAGTAAGCGAGCCACTCTATTAAAACAGAGAGGCGGATTACAGTTTCCGAAACACACGTGATTCAGTATCAGGCGACGGCTCCTGCTCGCTGACGGCCCCGGCGATACCAGTAATACAGTCCGCCCAGTGAGCCGGTGAGGACCGTCGTGGCCGCGTAGCCAAACGCCCCCAGGCGCCAGTCGACGCCGCGCCCGCGGAGCCGGGCGGCGTCACCCGCAACTGCGCCGGCGACTGGTATGTTGAACAGCCCGACAACGATCACGAGGGTCGTGAACTTCGGTCCCGCAGCGAGCGCTGTTCCGAACACGAACAACTGGAGTGCGATGGTCCCGAAGACGGCGTATCCGAGCCGGGAATCCGGCGCGTCGCTGGGGACGTGGCCCGGTCGCCAGTCATCCACTTGCCGCACAGCAAGGACAGTAACGCCTGCGAGGGCGCCGGCAGTCACGAGCGATCCGACAGCCCCGCCGAGCCAGCCCGCCACAGTCTCCGCGCCCGCCGGCGGCAGTATCGCTGCTCCCAGCCCGAACGCCAGCGCGAACCCCACGTGGTACCGCGTGACGCCACCACCGCCCATCGGGTCGTTGGCTTCCTCTGTGGTCGTCATGTCAGTTCAGGAGGAGGCCGTCGAGGAACCCGTCGGTCGCGTCCCCGGTGTCGCCGGTGTCGTCGGAGGCGACGATATGGCTCATCTGGAGCCCCTTGCTACCGTAGGAGACGGCTGCGTCTCTGCCTGCAGTGGCTCCTTCCCACGTGATATCGTTCCGGCTGAGACTCGCCCGGAATTCGACCGGGGGCTTCTCGGCAGACGTGATCCGATCGACTGTCCGGCAGTCGGTCTCGCCGGTGATCGTCGGGTTCGAAATCCGCCCGGACTGGACTGTTTCGACCTCCGACCCCTCACTCACCACGGCACCGAAGTACGTCGGGTTCGTGTCGCCGATCCGGACTTCGACGCGTTCGCCGGCCGCTCGTGACTGGAGGGCGGGAGGAAGGGCCGCCAGTGTCTGTTGTGCAATCGTATCGAGTTGGTCCCGTATCTCGGACTCCTCGGCGTCGAGACAGCCGAGATTCGGCTGTTCGTCGGGGCCCACAGCCGTCGACGCGGCACTGCCGGCCGTCGCGCCAGTTACCAGTCCGGCCACCAGGACTGCACCGAGTACCAGCACACTCGCGACCAGTACCAGCGCTCTGTGACCCGAGGGATCCACTCGTCTTTTTGCCAGTCCGGAGAGACGACTCATCGTTTAATTGTTCGATAGGCAATGTATATGCGTTGCGGCCGCGCGGGATTGCGCTCCGGGTCCTTGCGGATGTGGTCGGTAATCTCGGAATTTTGGTGAGGACCGAACCCGCTCCTGTCGCCGACCGAACACTTTCCGGGGCCGCACCGCCGGAGGAATCCCGAGCGTTGGGATATTAGCGATTCGCGTCACTCGGCGGTTGCTCGGGGCGGTACCGTCAGCTCTCAGTGGCGAACGCAGTCTGTAGGTCAGCCCCAATCTCGGCGATCGCGTCGCGTGCGTGGTCGAGATCCGGTTCGACGAGCATGCTCATGAAGCCGTGAATCATGTCCTCGTACGTCCGAGATGTGACGTTCACGCCCGCCTCGTTGAGGCGGCGGGCGTACGCGAGTCCTTCGTCGCGCAATGGGTCGAACCCACAGGTGACGACCGACGCTGTGGGGAGGCCGGTCAGGTCACGCGCTCGCAAAGGCGAGGCATACGGGTTCTGCCCGTTCAGGTCGTACGGGAGGTAGTGGTCCCAAAACCACTCCATGTCTGCTTTCGTGAGAAAGTACCCCTCGGCGTTTTCGCTGTACGAAGCGGTGTCGAATGCGTGGTTCGTGGCCGGATAGAGAAGCGTCTGGTGGGCCAGGCTCGGGCCGTCACTGTCACGAGCGATCTGTGCGACAGCAGCGGCGAGGTTTCCACCTGCGCTGTCGCCCCCGACGGCGATCCGGTCTGGGTCGCCGTGCACGACGCCAGGATTCTCGCTGACCCAGCGTGTCGCAGCGTAGCAGTCCTTGACAGGGGCCGGAAACGGGTGTTCAGGGGGACGACGGTAATCGACCGAGACAACCGCACAGTCGGAAGCGTTCGTCAGCGCCCGACAGGTCGGGTCGTGCGTATCGAGGCTGCCGAGGATCCAGCCCCCGCCGTGGAAGTACACGAGAACGGGAAAGGGACCACTCCCCTCTGGCGTGTAGATTCTGATCGGTACCCCCCCGCCAGGCCCGTCGATGCTGAAGTTGCGGACAGCACCGACGGGTTCAGGGTCGTCGGTCGACGCGAACAACTCCTCCAACAGGCTGCGGGCACCGTCGACTGACAGCGTGTTCATCTCCGGGATACCCTGTTTGTCGAGTTCGGTCAGAACAGCCTGAATGTCCGGGTGTGGCTCACTCGGCATTTCGGTCTACGTGTTCGTGAAGATGACATGAAAATGTTGATTTTGCGTCAGTACCGATCGCTGGCGCCGGGCCGGAAAGACTCTGTTCTCACCGTCGAGTGCCCGGGACCCCGACGATTTTATTCCACGGAGGGGCTAAGACGACCCATGAAGCGAGTGCTCTCTAGCATCGGCATCGGGGCGGCGACAGTCGATACGGTCTTTCCGCGGACAGAACTCGGACCCGGCGAGACGGTCACGGCCGACGTAGAGCTGTACGGCGGAGACGCGACCCAAGAGATCGAGGGAATCTACTTCCAGTTGAAGACGCGCCTCTCTGGTGACGAGGGCGGGGAGCGTACCGTCGGCGAGTTCGCCGTCGACGAGGCCGTCACGCTCGAACCCGACGAGGAGCGGACCATCCCGGTCGACGTAGCGGTTCCGCGGTGGACGCCGCTGACCCGGGGCGGGGCGTCGGTGTGGCTCGAGACCGGCCTCGACATCGACTGGGCGAAGGACCCGACCGACGAGGACCGGATCGACATTCTCCCGGGTGAGTACACGGCTGCCCTGTTCGAGACCGTCGAGGAACTCGGATTCGCGCTCCGGACCACCAACCTCGTCGACACGCCCCATCTCGACGACCGTCCGTTCGCACAGGAGTTCGACTTCCGCCCGACCGGCGAGCAGTTCGGGGCAGACCTGGACGAACTGGCGATAACGATCGCTCCCCGTGAGGACGACCTCCGGACGTTCATCACGTTCGACCGCGTGGACGAGGTGGCCGAAGCCCACGACATGGACTTCGACGAGCAGGAGGTCTCGATCACGTTCGACCGCGTCGATCCGGACATGATGCGCCGTCGCCTCCGGAACGAAATCGACCAGCAGACGTGATCCGGGTCGGACCACAGCGAGGACACGACTGACTTGTTCCCTCTGGAAACACCCGCCCGACAGCGTTACCAGCGCATCCTGCACGATATTCGATATTCTCGACTCACACAACCTCCATCACACGATGGCTTCTTGACCAGGTTCAATCGATTGTTGAATTAACTTAACGAGACATTGAATGGGACTAAATCACCAATTATCTAACCTGCTCGGGTTTAAAATAAAAATCTGACCGCTAGGTTATCCCTCTCGGAGACCCGGTCGCGGTTCGGCATCCGACCCACGCTGGCATCTCGGCGGTTCGCTTCCGCCGGTGGGTCTTCCCGAAAGGGGTGTAAGATGACAGACCGAAATATCGAACTGTCCCGGCGGAAGGCACTTGCCGCCCTCGGCACGATCGGTGCCGCGGGGGCCGGCGCGGGCCTCGGCACGAGCGCGTTCTTCAGCGATCAAGAAACGTTTTCGAACAACCAGCTGGTCGCCGGCGAACTCGATATGAAGGTCGCGGCGACCCACCACTACTCCGACTGGCTGAAGGACACGGAGGGGCCCGACGCCCCAGGCTCGCCCCAAGAGGTAGACGACGGAGACATGCCCAACGGCGGAGACGCCGATATCCGGCTGGTGGCCGACGAGAACGAGGATGATGGCGATATCGAACTCGCCCTCAACTCTGGCGAAAATTTCGCGGAAGGGTCCGTGGTGAAAAAGATCAACGGCGGCGCCGACAGTGATATCTCGTGCGACGGTAGCAAGGACGCCGATGGGCCCATGCTGATCGATTTAGACGACGTGAAGCCGGGCGACTTCGGCCTGGCGCGGTTCTGTTTCAGGCTGTGTGACAACCCGGGGTACGTCTGGCTCGACAGCCGCCTCGACAGTGCCGGCGAAGGCGCGATTACTGAACCAGAGAGAGAGGATCCCGACGAGGATCATCCTGATGGTGACACCGTCGAACTGCTCGACGAGGTCCAGGTCGAAGTCCTCGGGTTTGACGCCAAATACGAGGGTGGTAAAACGGGCGGTAGTAATCCGGATGATAGTGAGGCGGTACTCGCCGAAAATGACCCCCCGGTGGAAATCGGTCCCGGGATGACTCTCAGGGAGTTCCTGGGCGGCCCCGTGTTGCTCGGACAGGACAGTGAGGACCCAGGGACCATTCCCGCCGATGAAGGGGGCGGCTCTACGGGTCGGTGCTACGAAGCTACCGATGACACGAACTGTGTGACGCTCGTCTGGTGGCTGCCGATCGACCACGGCAACGAGATCCAGGGCGACTTCGTGCAGTTCGACCTCGGATTCTACACCGAGCAGTGCCGCCACAACAACGGCGCACTTGCGAACGACGTCGACGATCCGGCCTTCGGCAACGCGGAACAGTAAGGAACAGTAGTGAACAGTCCGCGCTGGCACCCCAGCGGTTCGACTTCGCAGGTAGAGGTGCCCAAACCAGATCGAACTAGTAACAGTCATACTGCCGGCCATAACTACGTGGAGATATTCGACCCCACAGGGGGACGAAATTACTCACGGGCTTATGGCCAGCAGTATTAGTCGATTTCCAATGTCCCAGTTTCGGTTTGGGCGCCGTCGATGTTGATATCGACCGTGTACGACCCG
>CAYYHG010000065.1:0-14822 GCA_964471665.1 uncultured Halobacteriales archaeon
TTCCACGAGGTGGCCCACGCCGCCGAGTTCGGCGCCGCGCCGTGGCTGTCCGACCACCTCGAATCAACCATGCTGGAGGCCATCGACAACCTCACAGAGGGATCCATCGACCGGGAGTCGCTGGGCGAACTCGACACGACGATGACGGCCGTCGAGGGGTACGCCGAACTCGTCATGGACCGAGCGTTCGACGGCGAGTTCGCCGACCTGCGCCGGAAACTCGACGCGCGCCGCCAGGGGCGGGGCCCGCTCCAGCGACTGGTCCGACGGCTGCTCGGACTCGGCATGAAACGGCGCCAGTACGAACGCGGGAAAGACTTCTTCGACACCGTCGTCGCGCGAGACGGGATGGCGACTGCCGGAACGGTCTGGACGTCCCCGGAGACGTTGCCAACCGACGCGGAACTCGACGACCCCGACGCCTGGATCGCACGGGTCGCGTGATTACGACGGCTGGCATCTTCTCACGACGACCGGTGGGGGCATGTGGTCCGCCAACGACACCTCTTTCCATGCGCTGGGAGAAGTGAGGATATGGAGCCAAAGCGGGAGCTGACGAGCGTCGACCTCGCGGCGCTCGCTGGCGAACTCGGCGCATACACTGGCGCGCGCGTCGAGAAGGCCTACCTCTATCCCGAGGAACTGCTGCGTCTCAAGTTCCGGGATTTCGACCGCGGCCGTGTCGAACTCCTCGTCGACGTCGGGGACACGAAACACGTCCGGGTCGCCGACCCCGACCACGTGCCGCCGGCGCCCGAACGGCCGCCGAACTTCGCGATGATGCTGCGCAACCGCCTCGCGGGCGCCGACCTCGTCGACGTCTCACAGTTCGCGTTCGACCGCATCCTCCAGTTCCGGTTCGAACGCGAGGACGACAGCACCACCATCGTCGCGGAACTGTTCGGCGACGGGAACGTGGTGGTCCTCGACGAAACCGGCAGCGTCGTCGACTGCCTGGAGACGGTCCGTCTCAAGTCCCGAACCGTGGCGCCCGGTGCACAGTACGAGTTCCCGGGCGCGCGGTTCGATCCACGCGCGGCGGACTTCGAGGCGTTCGTCGCCCGGATGGACGACTCCGATACCGACATCGTCCGGACACTCGCGACCCGGCTGAACTTCGGCGGCCTCTGGGCCGAGGAACTGTGTACCCGCGCCGGCGTCACCAAGGGGCTCGACATCGAGGAGGCGTCCGGGGACGACTACCAGGCCGTCTACGACGCCATCGACGCTCTCGACGAGCGTCTGACGAACGTCGACCTCGACCCGCGAGTGTACTACGCGGACGACGGTGGCGGAGACGTCGGCGAGACAGACGACTCCAGTTTGGAGGGGACAGAGACGACAGATCCCGGAGACTCGCCGGGCCGGCGTGTCGACGTGACGCCGGTTCCCCTGGCGGAACACGCGGACCGCCGGGCCGAACCCTTCGAGTCGTTCACCGCGGCCACAGACGACTACTTCACCAACTTCGAGGCCGACCACGAGGAGGAGAGCGGCGCCCGGGAGCGGCCGGACTTCGAGGCGGAAATCGAGAAACAGAAGCGCATCATCCAGCAACAGGAGAACGCGATCGAGGACTTCGAGCAGGAAGCCGATCGGACGCGCGATCGAGCGCAGGCGCTGTACGCCAACTACGACCTCGTCGACGAGGTACTCTCGACAGTCCGGGAAGCGCGCGACGAGGACATCCCCTGGGCAGACATCGCGGAGCGCTTCGAGGAAGGAGCCGAACGGGGCATCTTCGCCGCGGAGACCGTCCGAGACGTCGACGGCAGCGAGGGCACAGTCACGATGGACGTCGGCGAGTACACCGTCACCCTCCGTGCCGCGGATGGGGTCGAGAAGAACGCCGACCGCCTCTACAACGAGGCCAAACGCATCGAGGAAAAGAAGACAGGTGCCGAGAAGGCCATCGCGGAGACCCGCGAGGATCTCGCACGCGTCGAGGACCGGCGCGACCAGTGGGAGACCGGGGACGCCGACGAGAACGACGACGAGGACACCGAAGACGACGCCGCGGAGGACGACTGGCTCTCGCGGTCGTCGATCCCCGTCCGTGCCTCCGAGCAGTGGTACGAGCGGTTCCGGTGGTTCCACACCAGTGACGACTTCTTAGTCATCGGCGGGCGCAACGCCGACGAGAACGAGGCACTCGTCAAGAAGTACCTCGAGACCGGGGACCTGTTCTTCCACGCACAGGCCCACGGCGGCCCGGCGACGATCCTGAAAGCGACCGATCCCAGCGAGTCCTACGACGAGGCCATCACGATTCCGGACCGTTCCCGGGCGGAGGCCGCACAGTTCGCAGTCTCGTACTCCTCTGTCTGGAAGGACGGCAAGTTCGCCGGCGACGCCTACGTCGTGGGTCCGGACCAGGTCTCGAAGACACCCGAGAGCGGCGAGTACCTGGCGAAGGGCGGATTCGCAATCCGTGGCGACCGCACCTACTTCGAGGACACCGCGGTCGGTGTCGCCGTCGGGATCACCTGCGAACCCGAAACGCGGGTCATCGGCGGCCCGCCGTCGGCGATCGAGCGACGGGCCGAGACCAGTATCGAGGTCGAACCCGGCAGGTACGCACAGAACGACGTCGCAAAGCGGCTCTACCGGGCGTTCCGAGACCGCTTTGCCGACGAGTCGTTCGTCAGGAAGGTCGCCAGTCCGGACAGGATCCAGGAGTTCCTCCCACCCGGACAGAGCCGGATGGTCGAGTGATCTGTTCTCGAGTCTCCGGGCTCACGAGAACTGCTGTAGTCGTCTGCCGGGATCATATGATTGCTGTAAGCCATTCCCGGATCGACCGCGTCGCGTCCTGCGGTCGAAACGGTAAATTCGTTACAGCAATCAGTATCAGTCGTCCTGGTCGCCGCGGAACTGGTGGATGAGCTGGTCGACGACGTCGTAGTCGGCAGCGACGATGTACCGGCGGCCGGCGACGAGTTTCGTCGAGTGCTGGACCGCGACGTCGCCGCTGGCCTGGGAAACGACCAGCGATCCCTCCGGGAGGACGTCCTCGACGACTTCCCCGGCGGCCGGTGCGTCGTAGTCCAGCCGGATGTCGAACAGTTCGAGGTCGCCGGTCACGCCCTCGAGGGTCCGGACGTCGCTGCCGGCGATGGCGTTGACCGCCGCCTTGATGCTCGCCCGTTCGGGGAAGTAGATCCTGTCGACGAACTCCGTGTACTCGTCGCCGTCCTCGACCTCGATCCGTGCGACTGTCTCGATGTCCGGATACAGTTGTTTCGCGGCCATACAGACCGCGAGGTTGGTCGACTGGTCGTCGGTCAACGCCGCCAGGACGCTGGTGGCGTCGGCGATCGTCTCCGCGAGTATCGACGGCCGCGTCGCGTCACCCTCGACGTACGTGACGCGAGGGCCCGTTCGCTCGGTGTCGACGACCGCCGGATCCCGTTCGATGACTGTCACGTCGGCCCCACGGTTGGCGAAATCCTCGGCGACCCGCCGCCCGACGCGACCGCCGCCGGCGACGACCAGGTGGTCCGCGTCTGTCATACGTGTATGTGCGCGCGCTGGGCCCGATAAAGGTTATCGTCGCGCGCGCCGCCGACCACTCGACCGCGCGCTTCGACGGTCACTCTTCGCCGGGAAGTCGCCGACCACTCGACCGCGCGCTTCGACAGTCACTCTTCGCCGGGGAGTCGCCGACCCATCGCGGCGACGTACTCGCTGGCCGCCTCGGCCTCGACGTCCTCTTCTTCGGGGTCGAGCAGCGTCTCCACGCGGTCACAGCCGTGCAGGAGGTGCTCCCGGAGGTCACCCTCGGGGAGTTTGTTCGCCGCGATCGACCGCGCAGAGTCGACCGTCTCCTGGGCCGTCGAGAGGTCTTCGGCCGACAGGGCTGTCTCACACTCCTCGAACAGCTGCCCGAGAGTCGCCTGGACGTCCGCCGGAATGTCGTCGTCCACACTCGTCGTGAGAGCGGCGGGACCAAGAAACCTAGCGGTCACTGGCCTACTGTCGGCGATTATTTCGTGCAGTCGGTCCCGCCCCGGTCGACACTGTGGGTGACCGCCGTCTCTCCACCCGGTCACGATTCGTTCAATATTCGGTCGGCAAGAACGGGCGTGACACGCCTTCGAACGCCCACTCAGTCCACGTTGTCGTTGAGTGGACCGTGACCGGGG
Organism: uncultured Halobacteriales archaeon; assembly: GCA_964471665.1. Classification (GTDB taxonomy): domain Archaea; phylum Halobacteriota; class Halobacteria; order Halobacteriales; family Haloarculaceae; genus SW-9-67-25. Next base: position 4,146 of record CAYYHG010000065.1, read on the forward strand.
GGATACATATATCCGCACGCCCCACTGGAGAGATATGTACCAGGCCACGGTGTACGTGGATTTCGATTCTCCGGGGGTCTTGCACGAGGCGACACGGGGGTTCGACGAGCCCTTCGACGTGCTCGAGGAGGAAGTCCACGACGACGGGACGATATCGTTCGTCGTGGACACCAGCGGCCACCGGGAGACCTTCGCCCGGCGACTCGAGGGTCGGGAGACGGTCTCGGAGATAAAGCGGCTGGACGCGGAGCGACTGCTCGTGCGCAAGGAGGCCAGGGGAGCGTCGGTCGTCATCCGCGAGAACCACGGCAAACTCAACGGGGTCGACAAGGTGTACGGCACCAAGCGAATCTTCGAGGTGCTGTTGTTGCGCCGGGACGACCTCCGCGCGATCGTGGCCGACCTCCGCGAACTCGGTGACGCCCGCGTCGGGAGTCTCGTCGAGATGACTGATCCCCCGACGATCCTCTCGGACCGACAGCACGAGGCCGTCGAGACGGCCCTCGCGATGGGCTATTTCGACTGGCCACGCGAGTCGGACATCGAGGCTGTCGCGGGCGAACTGGGTGTCACGCATCCGACTGCGCTCGAACACCTCCGCAAGGGCGAACGGAAACTGCTCGAACGGGCACTGAGCACGATCACGACCCGCACCACCCACCAGGACCGGGGCTTCCTGCTCGAGTCGAGCGGCGAATTCCTGGCCGACAGCCCGTAGTCCGTCCGCCGGAGGACCGCCCGGGGTCTCCGGCGAATATATAAAGAACCAACATTCGTAGGCAACACCCCCATTTGCAACCCTTCACAGATGCAGTGTACGTTCACTCGTGGACGTGTCACACACCAGCTAATGCGGAAACTGACAGTGGATCATGACTGACAGACTCAACCGGCGGCGATACGTACGGGCACTGGGCGCAGTGGGAGCAATCGGGCTCGCGGGCTGTGCGGGCGACGACTCCGGAGACGGCAGCGACGGCGGAGGCGACGGCGAGGACGGAGGCGGCGGCGAGGACGGAGGCGGCGGCGACGGCGCCAGCGACGGCGGAGACGACGGCGGAGCGACAGATCCGGAGGGATCGGACGGGACGAACACAGTCCGGATGCTCAGCGACCGGGACGCACGCGACCTGTGGGAGTCGTCGATCGAGGAGTTCAACGCCAACTCCGAGTACACGGTCGAGGTCACGTGGCTCCCGAAGGGCGTGACGACGAACGAGCAGATAGAGAAGATGCGGGCCGCGGACAACCTCCCAGAGATGGTCTTCGAGACGTCGACGGACGCCTACCGCGAGACAGTCAACGGGGCGACCGCGCCCGTGACGGATCTGGTCGGAAACCTCGGCACGCTCGATCCGGTGCAGTACCAGGGCGAGTCGTACCTGTTGCCGGCGGTGACGATCCCGCTGGTCGGCGTCTACCGCGAGGACATCGTGGAGGGCGAGCCACGGACCCGGGCGGAGTGGGCCGCCGAAGCCCAGCGCGTCAACGAGGAGGAGGGAATGGGCGGGCTCATCATGCCCCGCGGCCGGACGAACAACGCGACGACACAGGTCAACCAGAACCTCTGGAACGGCGGCGTCAACATCTACGAGGGATCCCCCGGCGACATCAGCGTCACCATCGACCAGGGACAGAACCGGGAACGGGCGATCGAAACGTACCGCTGGATGCAGGAGGTCGCCGAGTACAACCCCAACACGAGTGGCTGGGAGTGGGGTGACACCGTGAACGCCTTCATCCAGGAGCAGGCGGCGGCGGCGCTGACGCTGGGCGGACTCGTCATCCTCCAGGTGGAGGCCAACCGCCCGGACCTGGCCTCACAGCTCAGGGCGACGCCGTTCCCGCTGGCCGAGGGCGCCGACCAGGGTCACTGGTGGGCCTACACCGAGGGGTTCTATCTCCACGAGAGCGCTCCCAACCTCGAGGGCGCGCGCCAGTACCTCGAGTTTTTCATGAGTTCGGACTACTACTTCGATTTCATCACGCAGACGCCGCTGTTCAACTTCCCGACCTCGCTCGACCAGGTACAGAGCGACGCCTACCAGAGCGCCGAACTGGTCCAGAAACACCAGGATCTCGTCGACCTCGTCGTCGACAACTGGGAGCAAATGGCGCCGGTGCTGGCAACCGCCGACAACGGCGGGCCGAACCTCACCGCGGCCAACGCCTACGGCCAGCAGATGATGGGTCAGTCGGCGGACCAGCTGATCGCTGGCGGGCTGACACCCGAGGAGACCGTCGACTGGACCGCCGAACAGCTCAGGAGCCTCCAGGAGTAATGGCCACCACGCGAGACCGGCTCCCCGCCATCCGCGGAGCCGGCGGTGCGCGGCTGTTCCTGCTCGTGGCGCTTGTACCGCTGGGGTTGTTTTTCGCGGTGCTGTGGTTCGGACCGATGCTGTACACGCTGGTGATGAGTTTCTTCGCCGACCCGCTTGGCAACGCGCAGTTCGCCGGGCCGGCCAACTACGTCGAGGTGGTCACGAGCGAGACGTTCCCGTTCTATCTCTGGAACAGCGTCGTGTTTGCCGTCAGCACGACACTGCTGTCGCTGGTCGTGGGGCTGGGCTTTGCACTGGTGGTCGACGAACGGGTTGTCGGCCGCCACGGGCTGCGGACGCTGATGATCTTCCCGTATCTGCTGCCGACGGTCGTAGTCGTGTTCCTGTGGACGCTGCTTTTGGACCAGAACCTCGGTCTCGTCAACCGGGTGTTACTCGACCTGGGGCTGGTCTCCTCGCCGGTCGCGTTCTTCTCGACGGCCCGGCTGGCGATGCCAAGCGTCGTCGCCGCCAGCGTCTGGAAGTGGGGGTCGTTCGCGTTTTTCATCCTGCTGGCGAACCTGCAGGCCATTCCGGACACCTACTACGAGCGGGCGCGGGTACAGGGCGCCTCCCCCTGGCAGCAGTTTCGCGACATCACACTCCCGCACCTCCGGAACGCGATCCTGCTCATCGTGCTGGTCCGGGGGATCTGGATGTTCAACAAGTTCGACATCATCTGGCTCACGACCCGCGGCGGGCCAGTCGACGTGACGACGACACTCCCGATCCGGATCTACGACCTGGCCATCCGGGCGGGCTCGTTCGGCGCCGCCACGGCCCTGGCGGGCGTCATGTTCGCCATCCTGGCCGTCGCCGGGGTGATGTACTTCGCGGTGCTGGAACCGGAAGCGGAGGTGACTGACTGATGCTGGAGGGACGGGTCGGTGGACCCGGCGGGATCGTCTCCAGCAGGACACAGCGACGCCTCCGCCGGATCGCGCTGTATCTCACCGCCCTGGTCGTGACGGCTTTCATAATCACGCCGCTGTACATGATGGTCGTCGTCTCGTTCCAGTCGCCCGAGACGCTGTTCAGCGGCGGCGACCTCACACTGCTCCCGCCGGAGGTGTCGCTGGCGAACTTCCTGACGCTGCTCGAGGAAACAGAGACGGTACGGTACCTCCTCAACAGCGTCCTCATCACGGGCGGGGTCGTCGTTGTCTCGACCGTGCTCGCGGTCGTGTCGGGGTACGGACTGTCGCGGTTCTCGTTCCGTGGCAAGACGGCCACCGCGCGGCTCGTCCTGTTCAGTTACATGGTCAGCCCGATCGTGCTGGCGATCCCGCTGTACGTCATCTTCTTCACGCTCGGATTGCTGAACTCCTACATCGCGGCCATCCTCTCGATCTCTGCCATCGCCGCGCCGTTCTCGATCTGGCTGATGTGGCAGTACTTCCAGAACATCCCGGAGACCTACGAGGAGTCTGCCTGGACCTCCGGCGCGAGCCGGTGGCGGACGGTCCGGGACGTGGTGTTGCCGATGGCGCGGCCGGGGTACGTCTCCGTGGCCATCTTCGCGTTTTCGGTCGCGTGGAACGACTACACGATGGTGAAGGTGGTGTTGAACGACCAGTCGCTGTATCCCATCACGCTCGGGTCGAGCCTCTTTCTCGACCAGCTGAGTATCGGCTGGGGCGAACAGATGGCCGTCGCCCTGCTGATGTCGGTCCCGCCGCTTCTGGTCGCGCTGTTCCTCCAGAACTACCTCCTCCAGGGATTCAACCTCGGACACGAGTGACATGGCAAAAGAAATCCGACTCGACAACATCCGGAAGGAGTTCGACGACGTCGTGGCCGTCAGCGACGTCGACGTGACGTTCGAGGCCGGCGATTTCGTGTCGCTGGTCGGCCCCTCCGGATGCGGGAAGACGACGACACTCCGGATGATCGCCGGCCTCGAGACTCCGACGAGCGGCCGTCTCTCCTTCGACGGCGAGGACCTCACCGGCGCGCCACCCCAGCAGCGACCAATCTCGATGGTGTTCCAGAACACGGCCCTGTTTCCGCACATGACCTGCCGCGAGAACATCGGGTACGGACTGGCGGTCCGGGGCGTCCCGAAGACCGAGCGCGACGAGCGCATCGAGGAAGCCGCGGGGATACTCCAGATCCCGTCCCAACTGGAGAAGATGCCGACCGAACTCTCGGGCGGGCAACAACAGCGGGTTGCGCTGGGCCGGGCGTTCGTCGAACGGCCGGACGTGCTGTTGCTCGACGAACCGATGAGCGACCTCGACGCCAAACTGAAAGAGGAACTCCGCGTCGAAATCCAGCGCCTCCACCGGAACCTCGACGCGACGATGGTCTATGTCACACACGACCAGAACGAGGCGATGACCATGAGCGACCGGATCGCGCTCATGCGCGAGGGGACCGTGGCCCAGTACGACGACCCCGAGACGCTGTTCGACCGCCCGCGAACGGAGTACGCCGCGACGTTCATCGGGACGCCGACCGCGAACCGCCTCGCGTTCGACGTCGAGGGCGACCAGGCCGTCGGCGCGACCACCCGGTTCGACCTCCCGTCCGGTGTGTCGGCGGACGGCCCACTCACGGTCGGTGTCCGCCCGCGCGCGCTGTCGGTTGGCGACGGCTACCTCGAACTCGACGTGGCCGTCGACGTGATCGAACCCATGGGCCACGAGTACGTGGTACACTCGACCACGACCACCGGGGAGACGTCGGTCGAGTTCGTCGTCGACGACGTCGCCGGCCTGGCAGTCGGGGACGCCGTGACGGTGGGCGCGTCTCTCGCCGACCTCCTCTTTTTTGATCCCGACGGGCGTGCCGTCGCCTACGGGAGTGACCTCGCGAGACGGGAGGCCGAGCAGCAGTGACACACGGCCCGCTCGCGGGGCTGGAGGTTCTCGACCTGACGACGATGATAAGCGGCGGGTTCGCGACGGTGATGCTCGCCGACTTCGGTGCCGACGTCGTCGCCGTCGAACATCCCGAACACGAGGACCCGGTCCGGACGTGGGAACCGACCGAGAACGGAACCTCTGTGTGGTGGAAGAACCTCGGGCGCAACAAACACCACGTGACGCTCGATCTGAGCACCGAGGAGGGTCAGGCCATCGCCCGCGACCTCGCCGCGGAGGTCGACATCGTGGTCGAGAACTTCCGCCCGGGAACGCTCGAGCGGTGGGACCTGGCGCCCGCCGACCTGCGGGCCGACAACGAGGGGCTCGTCGTCGTCCGCGTCTCCGGGTTCGGACAGGACGGGCCCTACTCGGACCAGCCGGGCTTTGGCACCATCGCCGAGGGACTGTCGACGTTCGCCGCGATCAACGGCTTCCCGGACAGCGAGCCGCTCCTGCCGCCGATCCCGATTGCCGACCTGACGGCGGGGCTGTTCGCGGCCCTCGCCGGGATGTACGCCGTCTACGAGCGGGACGTCGGCGCCAGCGGGCAGGGACAGGTCGTCGACGTGAGTCTGTACGAGCCGCTGTTCCGACTCATGATCGGCGACGTCGAGGCCTACGACGCCCTCGGGCACGTCCCAGAACGGACCGGAAACCACAGTCCCAACGCCGCCCCGCGGAACCTCTACGAGACTGCCGACGGCTACGTCGGGCTCTCGGCGTCGACACAGCCCATCTTCGAGAACGTGCTCTCCGCGATCGGCCGGGAGGAACTCGCCGACGACGAGCGCTTTGCCACCAACGAGGCTCGCCTCGAACACCGCGAGGAACTGGACGCGATCATCGAGAACTGGACGCGCGAACGCGACCGTGCGGAGGTGTTGTGCGTCATGCGCGACCACGACGCCATCGTCGGACCGATCTACGACATCGGTGACGTCTTCGAGGACGAACACTTCCGGGCTCGCGAGGACCTCTCGCCGGTCGCCGACGACGACCTCGGAACCGTCCACACCCAGGCGGCCATCCCGAAGTTCTCCCGCACACCCGGCTCCGTCGACCGGCTCGGCGGCGAACACGGCGCAGACACCGCTGCCGTCTACCGGGACCTGCTCGGGCTCTCGGAGAGCACACTCCGGGAACTCCGCGAGAACGGGATCATCTGACGGCGGCAGCCGTCGGCCGCGACGGGTCTGGGGGCACGCTCACTCGAACAGTTCCTCGAACACCTTCCGCTGTGCAGTCCGCAGGTGCTGGTGGTAGGTCGGGCGAGAGACCCCCATGGCGTCGGCCAGGTCGTTCCCGTCGATCTCGCGGGGCTGGTCGAAAAAGCCCCCGAGGTACGCCGTCCGCAGGGCGGTCTCCTGGCGGTCGGTGAAGCGGTCCGCGAGTGACGCACGGAACTCCTGGCGGGTCCCGACCGGCCGCTCGTGTTCGTGGTAGCCCACGAGGTCGGTCCCGGGATGGTGGCGCTCGACGAGTTCGAAGAGGTCCCGGGCCTCGGACTCGAAGGGTAGCTCGACGGTGACGCGCGTGGTGCCCTGCTCGGCGCTGACCTCGCTGACCACGGCGCCGAACTCGCTGACTCGCTCGATCAGTGAGTCGTCGACAGTCAGTTCCACCAGACACTCGCCGTCGTTGTCGGCGATGAGCCCGGCGTCGTCGACCCCGTCGGGCACCCCGGCCGCCGCCACGACCGCCTCGCAGTCGTCACAGTCGGCAGTGAGATACATCCGGAGCCGGCCGTCCGCGCGGTAGTCGAAATCCGCGAGTGCGACGGGACACTCGCTGTCGAGTGAGATCCTGCCAAACAGCAGGTCGGGATCGTCGATTGCCAGTTGCAGTTCGATCATCCGGTCGGCGTCGAGGATCCGCCCGCGCTCGACGGCGTTGATGGCGTTTGCGACCGCCCGCCCGAGTGCCGAGAGGACAACCTGTTCGCGCTCGTCGAAGGCACCCTGCTGGTCGGCGAACACCGCGGCCACGCCGTAGGTCGTGTCCCTGTACGCGATCGGAATGACGATACACGTCTCGGGGCCGTCCTCGGTACAGCCCAGCGCGGTGGCGCCGTCGTCGTCACCCACGACAATCTGTGGTGTCCCCTGTGCGAGCGTGGTTCCCACGGGATTGGACCGATCGAGCGCGAACGAGACGTCCCCGACTGGGACTGACGCCTCGCCAGCCCACTCCCGGGGCGAGAGCGTCTCGCCGGTCACGCCGGGCCGTCCGATCCAGGCGAACGTGTAGGGCTCGGTCGCCGCCAGTTCGGAGACGACCTCCGACTCGAGTTCCTCGCGGGTGGTGGCGCCCACCAGTACCTCCACCGTGTTCTCGATGAGGCCGTTGATACGCTCCAGGACGGACTCGAGGTGTTCGCGCGTCTCCCGCACTTGCCGTTCTCGTCTGGCGCGGGTACACGCCGCCGAAGCGGCCGTCGACAGCAGCGCCAGGACCTGTTCGTCGGTCTCGTCGAAGGCGTCGAGTTCGCTCGAGGCGACGCTGATGGTGCCGTGGACGCCCATCGGGTAGTACATCGCCGACCTGAGGACGCCGGCGCGTGATTCGACGTCGACCGCGCGCAGGTCGTCGACGACACGGGACTCGCCGGTTGCGAACACGCTCCCGGGCATTCCCTCGCCGACGTCGTAGGCGGGGCGGTCCAGGACGGGAACCTCCACCGTCGACGTCTGGGCCCCCAACTCCAGCCGTTCGGCGTCGGTGTCGTACAGGCGAACCACGTTGGCCTCGAACCCGAGGACATCCCGCGAGGCTGTCGCGACGAGTTCGGCAACCTCTTTGCGCGAGCGGGCCTGCATCAGCGACCGTGTCGTCTCGAGCAATCCCGAGAGTCGCTCGCGGTGTGTGGCAATTTCGGTGATGTCCCTGACGACGCCGACGACCTGTGTGACCTCGCCGTCCTCGAACACCGGCCGGTACCAGGCCTCGAGCGTGACGTCCTCGTCCAGTTCGACGGTGTGGTGGGCCTCGTGGCCGTCGAGCGCCCGCCTGGCGTGGTCGCATATCGCCGGATACTCGCTGTAGATGTCGAAGATGGACTCGCCGACGGTCTCGTCTGGCTCGAACTCCAGTGACTTCAGTCCCTGGCCCCGTGTCAGCGTGTAGGTTCCCTCGGGATCCAGCGCGAACACGACGATGGGAACGTTCTCGGTGACCGTCTCCAGTCGCCGCTCGTTCGACCGGATGCGGTCCTCGTACCGGTGCTGTTCGACGATGTAGCTGATCCAGTCGGTGAGCAGGTCGAGAAACGTCCGTTCGAACGACGAGAACTCACGCTCGCGGGGTTCGGAACTGGCAAAGCAGATTGTTCCGTACTGCTGATCCTCGACGGATATCGTCGCGCCGAGATAACAGCCCAGCCCGAGTCGCTCGTGGGCGGGGTCGTCGTCCCATCCCTCCGCACTCGCGTCGACAACTGCCTGGATTCCCTTCTGATCGACTGTTCGCCGGCAGTACGTCTCGGGGAGCGGAAGAGCCGCCCCCTTCCGGAGTTCGGGGTGGTCGCCGATCATTTCGACGACCGACAGCGAGTCGTCCTCGATACGGGTCAGCAGGCCCAACTCCATGCCGAGTCGCTCGCGACCGATTTCGAGCATTCGCGCTATCTTCTCGGACCGCGAGCGGTCTGGATCCGACGCCAGGTCGTGGAGCAACTGGATGGACTGTTCGCTGGCGCGCAACTCCTCGCGGGTACGTCTGCGATCCGTGATCTCCCGGACGAGCAGCGACAGCCCCTCCGAGGCTGGATACACCCGTATCTCCAACCACCTGCCCCGCTCTGTGTCGCGCGTCTCGACCGTGGTGGGTTCCCCACTCGCGAGCGCCTCCTCGAGACGCTTCTGGACGCGGACACCCGGAATCACCTCGCGGACGTCAGTTCCAACGAGTCCCGAATCGCCGCCGTCGAGCAGTTCGCGGGCCGCCTCGTTGGCGTCGGCGACTCTCCAGTCGCCTTCGACCGTGACGAACCCGTCGCCGATCCGATCGAGCCTGCTGTCACTGCCGCCGGGCCGCTCCGCCGTCGCCGCTTCGCCGCCGTCTGGCGTCGCTGGCCGGTCGTCTGTCATACGTGTCTGTTCGCCTTTTGTCGACCCCTGATCACACCGGTCGCCCTCTCCTGGACCGCCACCCAGAGATGCGGCCGGGTTAGGACTTCCAGTTCCCGAACCGGTTCGCTCATACCCCGACTGACTGACTGTTTGTGTATCCGGACACATAAGATCTGTCGTAGTTCGTCGTTTCTTCGCTCCCGAATCCACCAGGGTTCTGTGAGCACGGCCCGCGACATCCGTGCCTCGTCGCAACCCGTGGCCAGCTGCCTTTGGAAAATCAAATTAGTTTGTGTTACAAAGTACCTGGCATAGCAAACTTTTTGTGTGTACAGTATCTCCCGCTACACATGGGCGCAGACGCGAACTCGTATTCCGAGTCTGAAATCGACACGGACGCGCTTCGAGAGGAGGTCAACCAGATCAAAGACGCGATGGGATTACAGGAGCGGTACCCGAGCCGCTTCCCACTCTGGCTGGTCTACGGCGTCCTGGTGGCCTTCGCAGCGGCGGCCTCACAGTTCATCGTCCTCAACCGCCTGCCGGGCTGGTATCACCCCCTCGCCTGGATTGGCTGCATGGGCGTTGCGGGAATCGTTCAGTGGGCCCGGGCTACCGGACGCGACCAGAAACCGACTGGCAGCAAACCGAACATCGCGTTGCAGTTCGGGGCGATCTTCGCATACTACGCCGTCATCATCGTGGCCATCGGTGCGTTCCCATCTGTCGGCTACCTCGTCGAGAGCGCGGTCATTTTCGGGATGATAGTCGGGCTTGTCGGCGTCGGCTACGTCGTCGTTGGCTCGTCGCTCGCGGCCTACTACATCCGCAAGCGAGACCGGTACACCTTCTATGCCGGCGGCCTCTGGATGCTCGTACTGGCGGTCGCAATCCCGGTCGTACCGACGCTGCGGACCTGGGGGTACGCCACCTTCGGTGGCCTGTACCTGCTCCATTCGGTTGCGGCCTACCTCCTGTTGAGGAGGTGACGATGGAATTCGACAAGCTCGTCCACCAGCCAACGCGGTTGCAAATCTTCGCCTACCTCTATCAGCACGGTGAGACGCGGTTTCCTGAGCTGGCTGACGAGCTCGGTCTCACCGAGGGGAACCTCTCGAGTCACCTCCAGACGATGGAGGACGCAGCTTGTGTCACCGTCGAGAAAGAATTCGTAGACCGCACCCCGCAGACAACCTGCGAACTCACTGCCCACGGCCGCGAGGCGTTTGAGGAACACGTCCAGACGCTCGAGTTGCTCCTCGAACAGATTGAGGAGGACTGATACGGACTACTGTCGTTCTGCCTCGGATCGATCACCCGACAGCGAACGGTCGACCTGGAAAACGGCGACAGCGGTCCACCTCATTCCCGCAACTTACCTGCCTGGCCCACCACGTATACATCACGGGCATGGATACA
>CAYYHG010000066.1:0-14705 GCA_964471665.1 uncultured Halobacteriales archaeon
CGAACTCGTCGAGGAACTGGAAGAATCCTGATATAGAGATGTTCGAAAGCGTTTAGCAGGCCGACCGAACGCCTTCCTGCGGTCGATCCTGTAATGACTTTCGAACATCTCTATACTGTCGGCTGAAACGTCGCGAAGAGATTCGGCACCGGAGAGCAGCATTCTGCAGCGACCTACAACAGACGGGTCAGTGCACGATGTGTGCGGCGATGTCCTCCCGGATCATCGTGTCGCAGTACACACAGCGGACCCCCTCCTCGAGTACTTCGAACCGCGAGGCGACGGGTTCGTCCTCGGTGGTGACACAGTTGTGGTTGGGACACTGGAGGATACCCGACACGACGGCGGGGCGGTCGACGCGGTGTTTCTCGACGACGTCGTAGTCGCGGATGATGTTGATCGTCGCGGCCGGCGCGATCAGCGAGAGAACGTCCAGTTCGCTCTGTGAGAGTTCCCGACCCTCCACTTTCACGATGTCCTTGCTCCCCAGCCGATCCGAGGGGACGTTGATCCCGATGGAGACCACTTCGCCCTCGGTGCCGTCGATGCCGAGGATCGCGAGGACGTTCAGCGCCTGGCCGCTCGTGATGTGGTCGATGACGGTACCGCTCCCGATTTTGCTGACACGGAGTTCGCGGTCGACAGTCATGAGTCACCTCCGAGCAGTCGATCGAGCAGCGCCATCCGCACCGGCACACCGTTGTGTGCTTGCTGGAAGTAGCGTGCGTGCTCGGTGTCGTCGACGTCGGACGCGATCTCGTCGACCCGCGGCAGCGGGTGCATCACGACGAGGTCGTCTGTCGCGCTCTCGAGCGTGGCGGCGTCGATCTGGTACTGGCCGGCAACCTCGCGGTACTCGCTCTCGTCGGGAAACCGCTCGCGCTGGATGCGCGTCACGTAGAGGACGTCCAGACTCGGGAGGATGTGCTCGAGTTCGGTGTGTTCTTTGACTGCGGAGCCGGACTCGTGGAGGTCGTACCGGACGTTCCGCGGGAGTTTGAGCGTCTCCGGGCTGACGAAGTGCTGGGCGGCCTCGAAGTTCGTCAGCGCCTGTGCCAGCGAGTGGACCGTCCGGCCGTACTTCAGATCACCCATGACGCCGATGGTGAGGTCGTCCAGTCCGGCGTTCTCGCGGATCGTGTAGAGGTCCAAGAGTGTCTGTGTGGGGTGCTGGCCGGCCCCGTCGCCGGCGTTGATCAGCGGAACATCGACGAACTCGCCGGCCATCTTCGCCGACCCTTCGCTGGGATGGCGCAACACGAGCGCGTCGGCGTAGCCCTCGATGACTCGAACCGTGTCCGCGAGGCTCTCACCCTTCTTTACGCTGGAGGCGTCGACCGGCCCCATGTCCACGATGTCACCGCCGAGGCGCTTCATCGCGGCGGAGAAACTCATCTTCGTGCGCGTGCTCGGCTCGAAAAAGAGAAGGCCGAGCAGTTTCCCCTCGTGGCTGCCGGCGTACGCCGACGGGTCGGCCGCGATGGCGCTCGCGCGGTCGAGGACCGCCTCGATGTCGCCACGCGTGAGCTGTTTGGCGCTGATAATGTGGTCCTGGCGCATCGGATCTATCCGCGTCCCCGACGGTCTTGAATCTCCCGAACTGTTTTGTGCGATGGGTCGACCAGACGGCCCATGCTCGCGATCGCCGGGGGCAAGGGCGGTACCGGCAAAACCACCGTCGCGCTCGGGCTGGCACGGGTGCTGGCCCGTTCTGGACTGGACCCGCTCGTTGTCGACGCCGACGTCGACATGCCCGACCTGCACACGCTGACTGGCGCCGACCGGGAACCGACGACCGACCAGCTCCTGACGGACAGTCCTATCGAGTCGGTCATCCAGCACGCACCGGAACTGCCGGGTGTCCGTGTCGTCGCCGCGGGGTGTCCCGACTCGGTGCCAGGTGCCTTACGACGACTCGACCGGTGGCACGGGCCCGTGCTCGTGGACTGCCCGGCAGGTGCCGGTGCCGACGCCGCACGACCGCTCCGGGGCTGTGACCTGACGGTGCTCGTGACGACCGCCTCGCCGGCGGCTATCGAGAATACCCGGAAGACGGCAGCGATCGGCCGTCGGCTGGAGGCACAACCGGTCGTCGCGCTCGCCAGAGCGACCACGACTGGGGGCGCCTGCGACGCCGACTTCGGGTGTCCCGTCCAGACGCTTCCGACAGTCGAGACCGGCCCGATATACACACACCCACGTATCCAGGCTGCCTGTGAGAGGGTCGCGCGGACACTCGAGTGTCGACGGCAACCAGAATCTCCACCGGAGACGCAGGGAGAATCCTTAACCGGTTCCCGGAAGTAGATATGCACGTGACCGACCGGTTGCGCACCGGGATCGACGTGCTCGACCGGAAGTTGGACGGCGGGTTGCCAGCGGGAAGCATGGTCGCGCTGACTGCCCATCCAGCCAGCCAGGCGGAGCTGTTTCTCTACGAACTGACCGCGACCCGGGGCACGCTGTGGCTCTCGCTGGATCGCTCGGCGGAGGCGATCAGAGAGAGCATCAGCAACACCCCGACCGAAACCGGCGATCCGACCGTCAGACACATCTCGGGGGAGGCACCGCTGGACAACGCGGGCAAACTCGTCAGTGCGCTCCCGGAAACGTCGAACCTCATCATCGATCCCGTCGACGTCCTGGAGTACCAGGAACCACACTCGCGCTTTCGCAGTTTCCTGAACGACCTACAGAACCACATCTTCAACACCAACAGCCTCGGGATCATGCTCTGTCTGGACGGTCGGAACACCCCGGAGTTGCGGGATACGACAGAACACTTCGCGGACGTCGTCTTCGATCTTCACACGGACACCACCGGCGACGAGGTGACCAATCGGCTCGCCATCCCGAAGTTCCGTGGCGGCCACGCACCGCCGAACACGATCAAACTCGACCTCGTCGAGGAAGTCTCGGTCGACACCAGCCGCGACATTGCGTGACATCCTCCTCGGGGTAACCGCCGAGGTTTCCTCTCGCGTGGGGGCGGGCGGACCGACACCACCGGAGGCAAGATTCCCCTTCCGGGTACTCCGGTTTGTACGCAAGCCGTCAGCAAATCGACCGTCGGCACGACAGTACGGCGACCTGTCGCTCGAATATCAGCGCTGGAAACCCGGAGCACGCAGGTAGAACGGTTGTCTGTTGCCCATCGTGTTGGCTCCACCCCCCGCCTGGTCGGTCCCCGGTTCTGGTGGTGACGGTCAAACGGTTCTCGGTTTTTCACAGGCCACACAGAACTGCCCAATATACATAGTTGTTGTTACACTTCCTGAGTGTTTTTACAAGAGCGGAGACACATACACCAGGTATGTCCGAGGTACCACCCAACATACAGTCACCGACTCCCGAGGAGATCCGCCAGAAAGCAGCCAAGCACTTCATCGACCTGGCAGACGAAGAGGTCGAAGACTTCGCCGTCGCAATCGAGCAGACCCTGGAAGGATACGAGCGACTCGACGAGTTGCCGGAGCCACGACCTGACGTCGAGTACACCCACCGGGACACAGGGTACAGGCCCGGACGAGAAGAGGATCCGCTCAACGCGTACGTGACGAAGTGTCGCGTCGAAGGTGCCGACTCCGGGCCGCTTTCGGGCTACGAGGTCGGACTGAAAGACAACATCGCTCTCGCCGGTATCGAGATGACCTGTGGCTCGAAACTGTTCGACGGCTACGTTCCCTCTGTGGACGCGACAGTTGTCTCGCGGTTGCTCGACGCGGGCGCGACAATCACCGGGAAGCTGAACATGGAAGACATGGCGTTCTCGGGAAGCGGCGAACTCTCCGCGACCGGCCCCGTGCTGAATCCCCACGACACAGACTACATCGCCGGCGGCTCTTCGAGCGGCTCCATCGCGGCGGTCGTCAACGGTGACGTCGACGTCGCAATCGGCGGCGACCAGGGAGGGTCGGTCCGCATCCCCGCCTCGTGGAGCGGTGGCGTCGGTCACAAGCCAACCCACAGTCTCGTTCCCTACACGGGTATCGTGGGACTGGGCCACTCTTTCGACCACACCGGTCCACTGGCAACGAACGTCGAGGACTGCGCCCGGTTCGTCGGAGTAATGGCCGGTAAGGACCCGCGTGATCCTCGACAGGGGTACGTCCCCGAAGACGACTACCTGGCCCACCTGCCGGGTGATCCCGGGGAATTGACCGTTGGCGTCGTCGAAGAAGGGTTCGGTCATTCACAGAGCGAGACACTCGTCGACGAGACGGTTCGAGAGGCCCTCGACGACTTCGCCGGGGCTGGTGCAGAGATCACCCACGTGTCGATTCCCATGCACCTCGACGGCCTCCCGATCTGGAACGCCGTCGTTCTCGAAGAGACGACAGCACTGTTCCGCGACGAGGGGATCGGCCGGTACGGCAAGGGGTTCTACGACACACAGTTCGCCGACGCGTTCGGTAAGGCGCGGCGCTCACAGGCCGACGACTACCTCACGACAGTCAAACTGACGCTGATACTCGGGCAGTACCTCTCCGACGAGTACAACGGCCACTACTACGCCAAGGCACAGAACCTCACACGGGAACTCGCGGGCCAGTACGCCGAGAAACTCGCCGACGTCGACGTACTCGCGATGCCGACGACGCCACAGACGGCACACGAACACCAGGACGACCTCGGTCGGCTGGAGGTGATCGACCGCGCGCTCAATATGCTCCCGAACACGGCGCCGTTCGACGTGACTGGCCATCCCTCTCTCTCAGTCCCCGCCGGCGAGGCAGACGGACTGCCAGTCGGACTGATGTTCGTCGGGAACCAGTTCGACGACGGGACTGTACTGGCGGCTGGACACGCCTACGAAGAATCGGTCGGCTGGGATCTGTAACACGCCCGGCACCCGCCCACCCTCCACGATATCACCTCCCGGCCGTCCGAAGCGCCCGGGACGCGAGACGTCGTCCGGGCGCCACACCTCACCGGATCGTCCGGTCGGTGATCTGGCCGAGTCGCCGTGCAACCTCCGGATCCAGGCCCTCGGCGGGGACCCGCCAGCGCCAGTTGCCGGTCGCGGTTCCGGGAACGTTGAACCGGGCGTCGCTGTCGAGGCCGAGCAGATCCTGCGCCGTCGTCATCGCGATCCCGGCCGAGGAGTTCCACACCGCCTCTATCAGCTCCCAGTGAATCTCTGTCCCGTCGGTGCCGAGGTTGTAGTGGAGACACTCCCGCTGGTCGTCCGGCAGCGTGCGGTAGTAGCCGACAACCGTGTCGGTGTCGTGTGTCGAGGTGTATCCGACCGACCGTTCGGGATAGTGCATCGGCTGGTACATGTGGCCCTCCGCACACCAGTCGGCGTACTGTGCGACGCGCATGCCGGGGAAGTCGAACCGGTCCCTGAGTGCGACGAGGCTCTCGTCGAGAAACCCCAGATCCTCGACCAGGAACGGGAGATCACCGAGCTGGTCCCGGACCGTCTCGAAGAACTCCGCGCCGGGACCGTCCCGCCACTGTCCGGCCGCCGGGCTGTCGGAGTCGGCCGGGATCGCCCAGAACTCGTCGAACCCCTTGAAGTGATCGATGCGGGCGACGTCGACGAGCTCGAACAGCCGTTCGAACCGGTCGAGCCACCAGCGGTAGCCGTCCGCTCGTAGCGTCTCCCAGTCGTACACGGGATTGCCCCACCGCTGTCCGTCGTCGGCCGGATTCGGTGGGACTCCTGCGACTTCTGTGGGACGGTTGGTCTCGTCGAGGCGGAAGATCTCCGGATTCGACCAGACGTCCGCCGAATCGAGTGCCACGTATATCGGGAGGTCGCCGACGAGTTTCACGCCCCGGTCGGCCGCGTACTCGGCCAGGGCCTGCCACTGTTCGTCGAAGGCCCACTGGACGAACTCGTGGTACCGGATCTCCTCGGCCAGCTCTTCGCGGTACCGGTCGAGTGCGTCCGGGTCCCGAGCGGCGAGTTCGTCCGGCCAGTCGGTCCAGCCCGCGCCGCCGAACTCGGCTTTCAGGGCCATGAACAGTGCGTAGTCGTCCAGCCACGCCCCCTCGCTGGCTCTGAACCGGTCGAGAGACTCGTGGTCGGCCCCGTCCGCGTCGGTCTCGAACCGGCCGTGCGCGGACCGGAGCCGGTCTTGCTTGAACTCGGCGACGGCCTCGTACCGGACCTGGCGTGGCGAGAGCTCCGCGGGCGGGTCGAGTTGGTCGTCGGTGAGATACCCCCGGTCGGCCAGGCCGCGGAGGTCCACGAACAGGGGGTTCCCGGCGAGCGTCGAGTAGGCCTGGTACGGCGAGTTGCCGTGGGCGGTCGAGGTCGGACCCAGCGGACAGAACTGCCAGAGCGACTGGTCGGCCCGGGCGAGGAAGTCGACGAACTCGCGGGCCCCCACACCGAGGTCGCCGATTCCGTGTGGACCGGGGAGCGAGGAGACGTGCAGGAACACGCCACTCTGCCGTTCGAAGCGCATACCCAACGATTGCGGGACAGCTATTTCAAAGGGTGGGAACTCCGGCGGTCGCGGAGACCGGATGGAGGCGCCGGCCGGTCCGCGGGGGACCATTTTTCTACGACCCCGGCCAATGGGGAGTATGCCACCGAAGGTGCTGATGCTCGGGTGGGGATTCCCGCCGAACATCACGGGCGGGCTCGACACGGCAGTCGGCGAACTGTTCGAGCGCCTCGCTCCGAGAGAGGAGGTCGAACTGGAACTGGTGTTGCCCGAGGAGTTCGCCCCGCCGGACAGGGAGGGGATCCACGGCGTGCCGACGGGCCAGGGCGACATCGTCACGCGGATCGGTCGACTCGCCGGCAACTTCGCCGACCTGGCTGCCGACGCCGACATCATCCACACGAACGACTGGTTCGGGTACAATCCGGGTTCCAGAGCCACGTCGAGCCACGACCTCGAGTGGATCACCACCTTCCACTCCCTGTCGGCCGACCGGAACCTGAGTCCACCCGAGCGCGAGGTCCAGACCGAGCAGCGGATCGCGAACCGGTGTGACCACCTCATCGCCGTCAGCAAGTTCACACAGGGGCGGATCCGGGAACAGTACGGCGCCGACTCTGCGGTCATCTACAACGGCTTTTCGTCCGTGGAGCCGACCGGCCGGGACGTCAAGGCCGAACTCGGCGTCGACGGAGTCATGCTGTTTTTCCTCGGGCGCCACACCGACCAGAAGGGAATCTCCTACCTGCTGTACGCGCTCTCGAAACTCAGGCGCGACGACGTGACCCTCGTTCTCGGCGGGACGGGCCACCTCACCGACCAGCTGAAGCGGTTCGCGGAACTGCTCGGCGTCGAAGACAGGGTGGTGTTCGCGGGCTACCTCCCCGAGGACCAGCTGGGCGACTACTACGCGAGCGCCGACCTGTTCGTGTCGCCGTCGCTGGCCGAGCCGTTCGGAATCACCATCGTAGAGTCACTCTCGGTCGGGACCCGCGTGGTCGCCTCCGAGAGCGGTGCTGCCGAGTTGCTTCCCGAGGAGTGTGTCGTGGAAGTGTCGCCAGAATCGGACTCGATCGCCGACGGCATCGAGCACGCCCTCTCGCTGTCCGCTCCCATCGAGTACGACGTCCGAACCTGGGACGACGTCGCTCGGGAACACGTCGAGTTCTACACCGAGGTACACCGCAACAGCGAGGCCACGAGCGATTGAGACTGAGCAGGAGTACAGCCGGCAGTGAGACGCGCCCGACCGATCAGCGGAGAAACCGGACGTCGGTGACTGGCTCGGGGTGGACGATGAGATAGCCGGCCGCGGTCGGCTCCAGCCCGGTCACCGAGGACGCGTCGGTGCTGGTCTGGTACGGGCTGTCCCGGCTGCCACTCCCGGACTCGTAGGGGCTGTCGTAGGCAGTCTTCCTGTTTTCGGGTGGTCGGTCGAAGTCCTCCGGCGGCAGGTAGATCCGTTCCCCCGACGCCGACCGAACGATCACCGCCGTGTCGCGGTCGCCCGAGACGCGGATCCGGGTTCGCTCGTCGTCGACCTCCATGTCGAAATCGACCGCGTCGACCCGCGACTGGTCCTCTCCCGGTGCGTTGGCCATACCTGGAGGTCGGGAGAGCGGCACTTAATCTTTCGCACGGGTCGGCGTCCGGTGCCGTCGCTACAGTCGCATCCGCCAGACGGTGGTCCCGGCGCTCTCGAGGTCGGCGTCGTCCGCAGCGGCGACGAGGATCTGGTTCTCGCCCGGTTCCACCTCGACTGCCGCCTCGAACTCGCCGTCTTCGACCAGGACGTAGGCGTCGTCGACGGGTGACTTGATCGCGACGCGGACGCCCGTCGTCTCGCCGGAGACGACAAGTTCGTTGCCGCGAAACTGCGTGTCCACGCGCAGCGCCGGACTGCTGTGTGGTTCGTTGACACCCTGCTGGCGGTAGCGTTCGCGGACGAACTCGGGTGTCTCGACGGGTTCCCCGGCACTGATTCCGTGTGCCAGGCGGACGTACTGGGCCATCGCCCACGCCAGCGGCGTCGCCGAACCGGTCCCCTCGCCGAACGTCCAGCCGTACTCGGTCCCGTACTCGCGGTCCCAGACCTGCTCTGCGATCATCCGCCCGGAGTTGGCGAACTCCTGCATCGCCCGGAGACAGTCCTCGGGTGCGAGTCCCGGTTTTGCACGGTGGAGTTCGTACTCGCCGCGCTCGCCCGTCAGAAGCGGCCAGAGCCGTCCCTTTCCCTTGTGTTCGACCGACCACGGCGCACCCTGGTCGTCCCGTGCGCGCTCGCCGTACCCGTCGCCGTTGTACCGGTAAAAGCCCGCCGCCGGATCCGAGTCGACACGGATCGTGTCGTCGATCTCCGCGATGGAGTTGCGGACGACCTCGTCGTCGTCGGGCACAATCCCGAGTCGGACGAGTTCGAGAAAGCCGCCGTCGACGACCTCCCGCTCGTCCAGTGTCGGACCGTCGTTGGCGAGCGTCCGGAGGTGTCCGGCCTCGGGATCACCGTTCAGGGTAATCCGCGTGTAGTAGGGGGTCCTGGTGTGGCGTTCGGTACCGGTGTCCGTGGCTGTCCAGGCCGCGACGTTGTTCGCCCAGTGGTCGGCCAGCCCCAGCCAGCACAGGGCGTCACAGTCGTGGCCGCTGTCGATGGCGAGTTTCGCCGCACACGCCAGCCCCGCGATCTCGGTCGCGATCGAGGACGGGGAGTAGCCCGCCTCCTCCTCCCAGCGCTCCTGGGCCGTCTCCGGTCCGTGGCTCGCGACGTAGTCCGCCGACAGCTGGATGTTCTCGTAGTCGTACGCGACGTCGTCGAACTCGACGCCTGCCTGCGAGAGCTGGTAGGCCATCACCTGCGGGAAGGAGATGTTGTCCATCTGCTCGCCACCCCAGCGGGTGACCCCGTTCACGTACGTGTTCTGGGGAATGAAACCCCACTCGTCTTGCTGGTGCTCGTAGATGTACTCCAGTTGACTGACTGCGATCTCCAGCTCCCCGAGGATGTCGAAGACGGTGAAGACCTGGTAGAGATCCCGCGACCAGACGAAGTTGTAGCCGTACCCCTTCGGTTCTCTGGCGTCGACGGTCTCGCCCCAGGGCACGGACGGCGAGGCGATGGAGGCACCGCGGTAGGTCTTGTCCTCGACGGCCAGGAGCGTCATCACGGCGGTCCGGTACTGGCGTGCCAGCGCCTCGTCGTCGGTCACAGCGTCGGGCAGTGAGATGTCCGAGAGAAACCCACTCCAGCTGTCGGCGTACGCGGCGCTGACAGTTTCGTAGCCGCGGTCCAGCGCGCCGTCTGCTTCCCCCAGCGCGGCAGCCGTGTTCGCCTGGCGTGCGAACCCGAGCGCGAGCGTCTCCTGGATTCTGGCTCCCGTTCCGAACCGGCCCACGAGGACGACGTTCTCGCCGTCGACCGTCCCCATCGGGTCGGGCAACTCGCCTTCCGTGTAGAGCGCGTCGAGGCGGTCGCTGCCGCCGGTCCCGACCGTCGCCCAGTCGAACCGTCCAGCCGCGGCCAGGGCCAGCGCGACAGAGTAGGGGTCTCCCTCCGTATCGACAAGGTACTCGTTGTCCCTCTCGGTGGTGTAGGCTCGCGGACTGCGCGCAGCGAGGTGGTAGGTCGACGATTCGCCGTATCTGATGCCGCGGTCGACTGACTCCTGGCTGGCGAGCGCGACATCTGCGACCGAGAAGACGTCGTAGGTCCGCCCGTCGCGGGCCGCGAACTCGACGGCGGCGACGATGGCGTCGTGTTCGGGGTCGGTCGCGTACTCGACGGTCAGCGTCCACCGGTGTCCCTGGCCGTCGCCCGTCTCGGTGAAGACGTGCCTGAACAGGAGCGACTCGTCGTCGACGGGTTCGACGCGGCGCTCGACGGTGTCGTCGGCCGTCCGGTCCTCGCGGTGGGTCCGGGCGGCGTAGTCGGACTCGTCGGTACACCTGACGAGGAAATCGAGCGTCCGCAGGTTCATCAGATCGACCTGCGGAAACCGGGCCTCGGTGAGCGCCCCGGCCGTGAGCGTGAACCACACGCGGGAAGGATCACCCTCGCCGTGGTCCGCGACGGTCCCGACGCCGTACTTCTCGCCGGTGGTCCAGGTAGGCTGTTCGTCCGGCCCCTCGATGGCCGACGACGTCGTCGGCAACGCGTTCAGGTCCGCGAGGACCGCCGTCGCGTGCACCCGCATCGCGTGCGACCAGCACAGCGGCGTTCCGCTATCGAGGGTCCCGTCGTCGAAGGCCTGTTCGGCGAGGTAGCCGGCGTCGGTCGTGAGCGGGCCGTCCTCGGCGATGAGTTCGTAGAGGTCACTCCCCCGGTCGAGATACGCGTCGCCGTTCCGGCCGCGCTCGTTCAGCAACACGCCGACGTGCGTGGCGGCGAAGACCCCCATCGCCGTCGTCACCGACCAGATCTTCTCGCTGTCCTGCCCGTCCGTCCGCCAGCGGTCCCCCTCGTAGCGCACGAGGCCGGCAACCTGGCTCTGGGGGGGATTCCGGAACAGCGTGTCCAGGGTCGTCCCCACGTGGTCGGCCAGGCGATCCAGACGCGCGTCGGACAGTTCGGCGTCCTCGATCGCGTCGTACTCCCTGAACGCGCCGGCCAGTTCCAGCGCCCCACCGTCGAGTCGGTGGTCGGGGGAGCCGTCGGCGAGTCGCGTCACGTACGCCCCCACGTCGCCGTCCCAGAGGTGGTCCAGTCCGTCGAGCACCCGTTCGGCGCCGCGTCGACTCCGCTCGCAGACTGCGTCTTTCACAGGCGCACGCGCGACCGACGCAAACGCGTCCACGTAGGTCGCAGCCGTGTGCGCGAACTGGCCGACTGCGTCCTCCCAGACGTTCTGACACGTCTCGGGGAGGTCGTTGTCCGCGACGCTCGCCGTCAGCGCGTCGACGGCCGCTGTTATCGTCTCCCTGACCGTCGTGGTCAGGTCGTCGTCCAGTTCGTGGTGGCGTTCTCGCAGGAGCGCTGCCAGGAACGCGGTCACCGTCGCGGTCTGGTCGGCCTGGAACTCCGGGGAGTCGCTCCCGCGCTCGACCTTTGCGTTGGCCCACCCCGGTGCGAGTGACCCGCTGTCCCCCCAGACGCGGTGGGGCCACGTGCCGTCTGCCAGTTGCTGGTCACAGAGGAACTGTGCGCTCTCGGCCAGGGCGTCCGCCGACTCCAGTTCCAGCCGGTCGGTCGCCTCGAGGAGGTGCCGGGAGGCAGACGCCTCGTCGCGAAACCAGACGAAGCCGTACCCGCCCGAGTTGGCGTAGAAGGGATCGTGCTCCGGTGCTGCGATCCGCCCGCCACAGGGTGTCGACAGCAGTTCCAGCACCCGCAGGTCCGACCGGACGGCGTCCGAGCGCGGCACCGACTCCGGGACGTCAACGGGCGTCCGTTCGCGTGCCGCCGTCCGGAGTTCGTCGGCGGTCGTGTACTCCCGGGCACAGGTACGGAGATCGGTCAGCGCAGTCTCCCGGTCGAGTTCGCCGTGATCCGAGAGCTGACTGACGAGCGTCGTGCTGGCGCTCCGCCCGGACTGATCCAGCGGTGCCGTCACGAGGAAGTCGCCGCTGAGCCGCGTCTGGTCGCGCCGTTCTGTCGGCTCCCACCGCGGGAAGGACACCGGCGCGTCGGCCAGCGTCTCCGAGAGCCGTTCCGGCCGCTGGCCGTGGATCTCGTCCAGCCCGGTCGCGGCGGCCAGATAGTCGTGTTCGCGCCGGTGGTACACTTCGAGGACCCGCGAGTCGGCCGGCCCACCGGCCTCGTGGATCAGCGCGCCGACACCGCTGTCCTGTCCCTCCGGTCCCATCGTGACGAACGCGGCGAGTTCGGCGTCGCGCGGAACGGCCCCGCGCATCTCGATGTGGGTGACGTGGGCCCGGCCGAGCGTCAGGTCGAACTGGTGAACGGTAAAGGACCCGGCGTCGTACTCGGTCTCGACGAGGCGGGTGTCGCGGTAGTAGTGTTGTCTGATCGTATCGAGGTCGCTGAACCACTGGGTCTCCTCGCCGACCAGGATCCCCAGACGGGACCGGTCGACGCCGTAGAGCCCGGAAAGCGAGTCGGAGTAATCGCGGAGAGAACCGTTCGTCCCCACGTGGACGAGACGGTCAGCATGCCCGGAAAGAGAACCGGAGACGGTTCGCTGCTCCTCTGGGAACAGCTCACCCCGCGCCTGCTTGTACTCGTTGAGCGCCGTCGTCAGTCGCATGCATGCCCAATGCCGACTCGCGTATATAAACGACCCTTTTCGAGGAGACGAGAGCGGTATCAGTCGCCCAGAACACCATCCTCGGCCGGAAGCACGACGACACTGTCGACCGTGACGGTGGTGTCCGTGGCGCCGTCCGGAACACCGCAATCGACGCCGGCCACAAGGTCGGTCGTGTCGGCGGCGGCCGGCACCGACACCGTCGCGGTCTGGGCACCGAAGTTCAGGACGACCACGGCCGACTCCGCCTCCGTCGTCCGGGCGTACGCGATGACTGGCCGGGGATCCCCGTCACGCACGTCGTACTGAACCCGCAGGAGGTCGGCGTCGGCCGAGAGGGCAGGTCGCTCGTGGCGAACGGTCGAGAGGGACCTGACGAACGCCTGCATGTCCTCGTCGGCGTGTTCCCAGACGAGGCCGTCGCGGCGGCCGAGCTGACCGAACTCCTGGCCGGCGTACACCATCGGTGCCCCCGGGAGGGTAAAGACCGCGCCCACGGCGGCCTCGGCGGCCGGGCGCCCACACTCGACGACGTAGCGCGTCTCGTCGTGGTTCTCGGCGTAGAGCAGGAACGCCGCGTGGTCGGGAAACCCGATCTCCGCGCGGTCGTCAACCGCGTCCAGCACCGCCTCGGCGTCCTCGCCGCGCCCGACCTGCCGGAGCGCGAAGTAGGTCGTCGAGTCGAAGTGCACGTCGAACAGGCCCGCCTGGAAGTCGGGGATGTAGGGGATGGTCTCGTCCAGAAGCAGGAACTCCGGATCGTGCTCCTTGCAGCGGTCGTGTATCTCGCGCCAGAACCCGTTGGGCACGGCCCAGGCCATGTCACACCGGAACCCGTCGACCAGCGGCGCCCACTCCTCGACCGCGTCCAGCAGGTGGCGACGGACCGGCAGGTGGTCGAAGTCGAAGTTCGCGATGTGCTCCCAGTCGAAGTACGTCTCCGGTTCCGTCTCGGTGCGCCACTCGTACCAGTCGCGGTACTCGCTGTCCGGGTCCGCGACCGCCTCACGGAAGTACGGGTGTGTCCGTGCCGAGTGGTTGCAGACGAGGTCGAACAGGACCGCGAGTCCGCGGTCGTGGGCCGCCTCGACGAACCGCTCGTAGTCCTCGCGCGACCCGAGATCCGACGCGATGGCGAAAAAGTCCCTGATGTTGTACCCGTGGGGCGCGTGGTCGTTCTCCAGGACCGGCGTCAGCCAGAGGACGTCCACGCCCAGCGACTCGATGTAGTCCAGACGGTCGACGATGGCGTCGAACGTCGAGTCCGGATCAGAGTCCGGGCCCGCGAACTCGCGGACGTAGATTTCGTACACGACCGCGTTCTGGGCCCACTGGGGCGGATCGTACGGTCGCGCGGTGGTGAACCCCTCGTCGACTCCGCCGCCGGACAGCGCCTGGTCACCCGCACGCGAAAACTCCACCACGTCGGGGACACTGTACCCCGCCGCGCCGACGGCGACCGCGTGGACGCGAGCGCGGTCTGGCAGCGCGTCGAGGGGAATGTGCAGTTCGTGGCCCTGGACTCGCAACTCCCCGGGGTCGACGTCGTCGCGGTCGTCCACGAGGAACTCGACGGCGAGGTCGGCAGTGGTCTCGGTCCCGTCGGGATGTGGACGCGGGTCGGCCCTGACGACAGCCTCGTCTCCCTCGACAGCGGGTTCCAGCGTGAGGCGTGGCCGACCAGCCGCCTCTCTCTCTCCTGGTGTCCCGCCCGACCCACCACTCCTCCCCGGACTATCGCGTTCCGCACCGGCCACGCCCCTGTTCAGGTCCCCAGACACGCCGGACGCGTGCTCACGGCCCGGTGTGTAGTCGCCCGGAAACACCCTGACCGTGAGGGTGTGTTCGCCGTCCGGTGCCGAGAGGCTGGTGACGTACGTGCCGGGGACGTCGGGGACGAGGTGTTCGACCGGATCGTCCCCGAGTGTCACGTCCGAGTTCTCGGGTGTTCGGAGCAGCGTCCAGCTGTAGCTGGCCGCCGGATCGGGGTCTCGCGGTGCGAGTTCGACCTCGTCACCTGCCGCCACGAACCGTGGCGGTCCGGGATGCGACATATAGTTACCCGTCGAGTGTCGGAGTCATAAAACCTCTCACCACGGGGTGTCGA
>CAYYHG010000067.1:0-14628 GCA_964471665.1 uncultured Halobacteriales archaeon
GGCGGCTGGTCGAACTCGTCGTACCCCTGCCACTCGCTGTAGTAGATCATCTCCGCGAACCCGACCACGAGTTGCCCCACGAGGCCGGCGTCGAGTTCGAACAGTTCGTCCTCGGACGGCGAGAACTCGACCTCGAACTCGTCGAGGATGGCGATCGCGCGCAGCCGGTCTTCCCGCGAGAGCTTCGCGAACGTCCCGGCGGCGTCCCTGACCTCGGCCCGCGTCGCCTCGTTCCCGTCGACGAGCGACACTGCGCGGTCGGCACTCGGCGCCGACTCGGTCTCGCCGCGCCGGACGAGCGCCCCTGCGGCGAGGTCGAGGACGTCTGCGACCGGCTCGGCCAGCGGGGCGTTCCCGACGAAGCCGACGTGGGGCAGCCCGAACTGGAAGCCGGCGTCGACGTAGGACGCGTGGAACTCGTCGAGGTCGCTGGCCAGCCCGCCCGGGACGTGCTCGGGCCCGAGTTCCTCGCCGAGGGCCGGCGTCTCCGGGATCACCGCGTCCGCGACCGCGCGGAACGTCACCGCAGTGTGGGAATCGCCGTCCGGGTGACTCCCGTCGGTACCGTCTGTCCCGTCCAGAATCGATCTGAGACCGCGCCATACCGCTCCCACCCACCGCAGCACTCGGTGCCACAGGCGTTCGGTTCCCATACCTCTCCATCGCCGAACAGGGTGATAATCTTTTACCCGCGAGCCCCAAACGGTTATGATCCCCGTCGTCGTACCGGTCTGGAAGACACGGGCCGTCGCGTCGGCCCGGAGAGCCAATGACACGCCACCTACTCACCCTGGGACGGTCGGCTGCGCGGGCCGCCAGTCACCTGTCCGACGGCCGCGTCCAGTTCCCGCGGGACAGGCTGGGTGACGTCCTCGAACTGCCCGACGAGGACACGTTCGTCGTCTACCGGGAGACGGCTCTCCGCCCCACCACCGCCCCGTCCGGGGACGGCGTCGTTCTCGTCTTCAGGATGCGGGTGACCGACCCGGAGGCGGGCGAGACGCTCCGGGACGTCCTGTTCGATCCGCTCGCGAACGTCGCGACGCCCTTCTTCGTGGGGCTGCCCGGCTTCAGGCGCAAGCTCTGGCTGGCCGGCGAGCGCCCGGGCGAGTTCCTCGAACTGTACGAGTGGGCGACCGAGGAGGACGCGGACCGGTTCGTCGCTGTCCTGGAAGCGCTTCTGGCCCCCTTCGATTTCGCCGGATCGGCGTCGTTCGAGGTGGTCGCGGACGACTCCGTCGACGAGTACGTCGCCGCCCGTGCGGTGGAGTGGCGCAAAGCGGGCGCTCGCGCGACGCGACTCCGCCGGCGCTCGTCCGCTCTGACCGCGGCTGTCCTGTGTGTCCTCGCGGCCGTTGCGGGCTCTCTCGTTCGGAAGGGGTGGGCCTCGTTCCGTCTTGGCAGCGGCTGATAGTGATTGCTGTGAGCCGTTCCCGGATCGACCGCAGAACGCGGCGCGGTCGAAACGGGAATTCGTTACGGCAATCACTGTGATACGTTCCCCGCAGCCGACAGTATTAGGTCGGTGGCCGATCCATGCCGGCCCATGGAGATCCGTGCCTGGCTCCGGCGGACCGACTGGCTGTGGCTGATCATCGGGGGATTCTATCTCGTCGCGTACCTCTACTGGTACATCCCCGCCCTCTGGGGACTCCCGGGCAGCGTGCGAGACCCGCCGCCGCGCTACCCGTGGCACTGGCCGCTCGACTTCGTCGCGACGGGGCTCGCGGGGTCGGTCCTCCTCTTTCTCGGATTCCGGCGGGCGACCGACCTCTCGCCGGAGGCCGGAAGCGAGACGAACACGGAGAGCCAGCCCGCTCGTGCGGACGGGTGATCGGTCCGGTGCAGAACTGCGCCAGGCCGTTCACTGGTCCGAATCCGTCTCGACTGTCGTCGTCTCGTACTCGAGGCCGGCCTCCTCGAGAGCCGACCGCAGGTTCGCCATCCCGCGCTCGAAGGCGAAGCCGACACCGTCGATGTGTGCGTTCCCGTTCTCGGTGGGTTCGAGTTCCCAGTGGCCGTGGAGTTCGAGCCGTTCCGCGTCGTTTCGCCACCCGCGGACGTGGGTCTGCCACCACTCCCTCGTCTCGCCGCCGGCCTCGGCGCGCTCGTAGACCACCCGCGCCAGGTTGAGCACCTCGCCGCGCTCGTGGTAGGAGAACTCCCAGTTGGGCGCGTAGCTCTGCTCTCCCAGGGCCCGCTCGACCTCCTCGACCGACACGTCGACGACGAAGTACTCCCCCGAGGGTCGCGAAGCCGTAAACAGCGCCTTCCGGAGTTGCCTGTACCCGTGCCGGACCGCACCGAAGGGGACGCGGACGACGTCCCAGAGGTTCATACCCGCTCCTCCAGTTCCGGACGGCGAGCCGACCGGCTGGCACCGGTCGACCGACAGTGTGCGTCGTCCATGGTCTACCGTCACCGGTCGGACACTTATATTTTAGAGCACCCGGAGCAGAACATCGACGCTTGTCGTCACGTCGCTGGCCGTCTCTGGCAGGTCACCGACCGGACGACCCGCCGGGACGCGGTCCGGGGCGGGACCGAGCCGGGGGGCCACGCCACCCGGTCAGAACTGTATGACTGCCTCTTCGGTCACGACCGTATCCACGAGACGCGTGGGGGTCGCGTCGTAGGCGGGGTTGGCGACCTCGAACCCGTCTGCCGGCTCGCGCAACACCTCCGAGGGCGACCGGAAGTTGTTCTGGAAAGTGAAGCCGCTGCCGATGAACTTCGAGGAGGAGGCGACGACAGTCACGGGGACGCCCCGGTCGGCGGCTGTGACCGCGATCGGATAGGTCCCGACGCGGTTGTAGACGACATCGTCGATGAGACAGTTCATGCCGAGGAGGACCCGATCACACTCCGAGAGGAAGTGTCCGGCCGCGCTGTCGACGACGAGAGTCACGTCGACGCCCGCCCGGTCGACGAGCTGCCGGGCCGTGCGCCTGCCGAGAAACCGCGGCCGAGACTCGGTGACATAGAGGTCGAACTGCTTGTCAGCGTCGAGGGCGTGCTCGAGTGTCGCCATCACCGTCGAGGAGTTCTCGTGTGTGAACAGCACGTCACCGTCCTCGATCAGCGACGCCGCGCGCTCGGCCGCGAGGTCTTTGCTCGTCTCGATCTCGCTGACGATCTCGTCGATGACGGCGAGCAGCCGCTCTCTGGCTCCCTCGACAGTGTCTGTGTCGGATTCCCTGACCGCGGTGACGATCCGCTCCTGTGTCGTGTGCAGCGGCGCGTGCGAGCGGTTCGCTCGCTGGAGGGCACTGCTGTTGCGTTCGACCATCCGGATGAACTCCTCGACGTTGTGACACTCCCGGTCCGCCAGGTCCCGGAGCGCCTCGGCAGCCTTCACCGCGACGATCGAGGCGCTCTGGGTGTCCATCTCCTCTATCTGCCGCACTGTCTCGTCGATCATGCGTACTGGTATGATACCATAACTTTAGATAGTTCCCCCTCGACTCGGAGGTATGTTGTATCCAACCGCCGAGGCACAGCGACACACCAACGTCTCACGAGGACAACCCCGTGGTGGCTACGCGTGACATTCTACGGCGGCACGGAACTGGCGGCGGTCTACGAAGAGGCTCTCGGCGACGGGTTCGGCCTGGTCGCGAGCAACGTTGCGGAGCCGAACACGATGATCGGACTGGTGCAGGGCGCGTCCGAGGCTGACTCCGATCTCCTGCTCCAGATGAGCAACGGCGCCTGCACGTTCGCCGGCAACGGCGACCCGATCGCGGGTCTGCAGGCGATGGGCAACTACATCGAACTGGTCGCGGACCAGTACGACGTGGGCGTGTTCCTCAACATGGACCACCAGACCGACCTCGACACCATCCGGCGGCAGGTCGAACTGGACATCCCCTCCTCGATCATGATCGACGCATCCCACGAGCCCTTCGAGGAGAACGTCGAGCGGAGTCGGGCGGTCGTCGAGATGATCGAGGACGCCGGCAGGGACATCCTCGTCGAGGCCGAGCTGGGGAAGATCAAGGGCGTCGAGGACGAGATTGTCTCCGAGGAGGCCTTCTACACGGACCCCGAACAGGCCGTCGAGTTCGTCGACCGGACGGGGTGTGACCTGCTGGCCATCTCCGTCGGGACACAGCACGGCGTCGCCAAGGGCAAGAACCTGGAACTGCGACCCGACCTGGCGGCCGACATCCGGAACGCGCTGCGCGATCACGGACTCGACACCCCGCTCGTGTTACACGGTTCCTCGGGCGTCCAGCCCGACCAGCTCCAGGAGATGCTCCGCAACGGCGTCTGCAAGGTCAACAAGGACACCCGCTACCAGTACGAGTACACCCGGACCGCGTTCGATCTCTACCGGGGCCACACCGACGAGATAGTCCCGCCGGACGGCGTCGACGGCGACCGGGAGACGTTCTTCAACGACGTCGAGTGGTCCCCCAACAAAGACCACTTCGACCCGCGGGTCGCCGGCCGGGACATCCGCGACCGGATCGCCGAGGTGTACGCCGACCTCGCGACAGCGGCGGGCAGCGCCGACCGGAGTCGGTACACATGACGCGGTCGAAACGGTAATTCGGTACAGCAATCACTATCAGAGGACCTGCCAGCCGCCGTCGACGAACAGCAACTCGCCGGTCACGTAGTCCGCGTCCTCGCTCGCGAGGTAGAGGTAGGCCGGTGCGACGTCCTCGGGTGTGCCCGCACGGTCGAGCGGGACTGGCTTGAGAAACTCCTCCTCGTCGGCCATCTCCCTGGCGAGGTCGCTCCAGCCCTCGACGAACTCGGTGGCGATCTGGCCGGGCGCGACGGCGTTGACCCGGACGCCGTGCTCGGCGAGTTCCAGCGCCGAGCCGCGGGTGATCATCCGCACCGCGCCCTTCGAGGCGTCGTACTGCACCTGGTCGAACTGGGCGTGGTGGGAACTGATGGAGGCGGTGTTGATGACACAGCCCGGCTCGCCGCGCTCGATCATGTCGTTGGCGGCGACCTGTGTGCCGAAGTACACACCCTTCGCGTTGACCGCGAAGACGCTGTCGAACTCCTCGGGCGTGATCTCCCGGAGAGACCCGGGAATGATCAGTCCGGCGTTGTTGATCATGACGTCGACGCCGCCGAACTCGTGGGCCACCTCGACCAGCGTCTCCAGTTGCTCGCGGTCGGTGACGTCCGTCTCGACGTACTCCGCGGTGCCACCCTCCTGCTGGATGCGTTCGTGGGTGGGAACGTCGCCGTCTTTCGGTTCCCTGTCGATGTCCGCGACGAGGACCGCCGCACCGGCCTCGCCGAACCGGCGCGCGACCTCGCGGCCGATGCCGGACGCCGAGCCTGTCACGATCACTGTCTCGTCTTCGAAGTTCGGTTCGAGCTGTCCCATACGGTACACACCTCCCTGCGAACCCAATTATATACCGGTCGACGTAAGCCCTGATACGTTCAGCCGGGATCCGGCTGAGAAGTCTCAAAAGTTACGTCGACCGGTACACTTTCACGGCAAGACTATCTTCAGTATCACCCGCGGGGCCGCGATCACGGTCGCGGAACTCGAAGCCGTCGAGGACTAGTCCTCGCGCAGATCGAATCTGTCGATTGTCTCCTGTTCCATCTGGAACATCTCCGCTCCCCTGAAGAGGCCGTAGAGCCGCTCGAGGTGTGGGTAGCCGGCCTGCTGTTCGGTCGTCCACTCCGTCGCGAACCGTCCGTTCCGGATCTCCGCCAGGCGTTCGTTCATGAATTCGCGGATCGGTCCGTCGTCGAACTCCCGCGAGAACCGGAGCTGTCCGTACTGGCTGGTCTGGGAGTGCAGCGTCAGCTGTTCGATCAGCCCCTGCGTGGCGGCTTTCTCGAAGACGTGGGAGATCTCCCTGGAGAGGTACTGCTCCATGAGGACGGTCTCGGGTGCCACGCCGGCGTCGACCTCGGCCTCGTACTTGGCCCGGAGCGCGTTGACGAGCACGGGCAGGAGTGCCTGTTCTGTCATCAGGTCGGTGATCGTCTCGGACTCGAAGTCGGAGTCGATAACGCCCGACCGTGTCGACCCGATCCCCTTCGCGAGTGCGAGAGCCACGTCCCTGGCCTCGCCGGTGGCGTCCTGGTCGACGGCCAGGAGTGCCGGGGCGCCGTCCCCCTCCTCGTAGAGCTCCCGCACCGTCTCGCCGATCATCCGCGGGGCGACCATCACGACGTCGACGACCGCGGGTGGCTCGATGAATCCGTATGTGATGTTGTACCCGGACGCGAAGTTCAGGACGTTCCCCGCCTCGAGGTTCGGCTCGACGGACTCACGGAAGATTTCTGGCTGGACCTCGTCGGGGACCAGCAGGAAGACGACGTCCGCACGGCCCACCGCCTCGGCCATCGGGTAGACTGGAAAGCCGTCTGCCTCGGCCTGTTCCCAGGACTCGTCTTTCCGGTTCCCGACGATGACGTCGTCGACGCCCGAGTCGCGAAGGTTCAATCCCTGCGCCCGTCCCTGGTTCCCGTACCCGACGATGGCGATGGTCCGGTCGTCGAGGACGGACAGCTCGGCGTCCGACTCGGTGTACACTGTGGTATCTGAGTTGGGCACGACGACTGGTAGCACCGTAGTCGAGATACTTGTATGTTCGTCGTAAGACGACCCGGACGTCGACGTGCCGAGGCGACCACGGTCCACGACGTCCTTGCCGGTGGGGCGCCGACCGGAAAGGCGTTTTCGGGCTGTGCTAGACCTCGACGAGGACCTTGCCGTCGACTCGCTCTGCGGCCTGGCGGAGTGCCTCGTCGGCGTTCCCGAGGTCGTAGATCGAGGTGACGATCGGGAGGTTGTCGAGATGGCCGGCGGCCATCAGGCGGATCACGCCCTGGAAGATACGGTCGCCGGTGTGTCCCTCGGTGCCGTAGAGCTGCGCGGCGTTCGCCTGGTAGCGGCGCGTCTCGACCGGTGCTGGCTGGCCGGCGTTGCTGACGTGAATCACGTTCGCCGTCTCGGCCAGTGTCTCCCCGATGATGGGATACGTTGCGCCGACGGCGCCGGCGGTCTCGACGTGCACGTCGACGCCCCACCCGTCGGTGCTGTCCGCGAGCAGATCGACCGGATCGACGTCGGTCGGGTCGTGGACGTGCTCGAATCCGAGGTCGCGGGCGACCTGTCGACGCCGGTCGCTGAGTTCGAACCCGAACACCCTGCCGGCGCCCGCGGCCCGGGCCACGTTCATCCCTGTCAGACCGATGGGACCGAGCCCGTGAAACGCGTAGTAATCGCCGGGACGTATCTCCTCGGCGCGCCCGAAGAGCCCGTAGTAGGTGATGGTGCTCGGTTCGACCGTCGCTGCCGCACGCAGGAGGGCGTCCCTGTCGTCGTACGCGGCCGACAGCGCCGAAACGTCCCAGCAGAGCTTCTCCGGGACGGCGACGTACTCGGCGAACGCGCCGGGCCGGGTGAACCCGAGCTGCTCGAAGTTCTCGCAGTGGCCGGGAAAGCCGTTGTGACACATTTCACAGCGACCACAGTAGTCGGTCACCTCGGCGGTCACCAGGTCGCCAGAGTCGAACCGCGGGGCGTCGCTGCCCGTCTCGACGACCTCTCCCACGAACTCGTGGCCGAGCACGTTCGGGAGCCGCGCGTACGCGGAGTAGTGGACGTACCCGTCCTCGTCTGTCTCGACGAACGCCACGTCGCTCCCGCAGACGCCGACGTAGCGGACCGCCACCAGCACCTCCTCGGGGCCGGGGTCGGGTCGCTCGCGGTCTTCGACCCGCAGTTCCGGATCCCGCCAGACTGACGACGCGTCCGTTGCTGTCCTGTCCCGTCGCTCCCGTTCGGAGCAGTCGTAGCCGGGACGCGGATCCCACGTCCCGTCGAGAACGAGTGCCTTCATGACTGTGTGTCTCGCCGAGCCCGGATTTCAGTGTTGTCGTTTCGCCGCCGACACGACCCGACACGCGCTGTACCGTCGCGGATTCGACCGATTCGAATGCCGTTTTTGATTGTTTTCATTGTTGTATTTTTATCCTACATGTAGAGGCACTGCAGACGGTTTGCAGCACGGAAATCCTCTGGAATCGTGTTGTACACGAACAGCGTGGCCAGCTCCACGTTGTAAACTCGTTCCACCGTAGCATAGAATAGGTTTATTGGTATGCTTTCGTGAAGGAAACCGACGAGGTCGGTTTCGACTGACGCTGCAGCCAGGACCCGATGGAACACGAGGAGTTCGACCAGACGCGGACAGACATCTAGAGTCGGGTCCCGGTACTGTGTTGTAGCATGTTCGGGTTATACTTTACTCCGTGTTCGACCACGGGCGCCGGGCGTCCACGGGATTGGTCGGCTCCTCACCCCGGAGGACCCGCGCGACGTCGGCAGCGATCGTCCGGTTCAGCGCCGCCCGGGACTGTTCGGAGTACCAGCCGGCGTGGGGCGTCGAGACCACCGTCTCGAGTTCGAGCAGCGACGACTGTGGCGGTTCGGTCCTGCGGACGTCCAGGCCGGCCCCGCCGAGCGCACCCGAACGGAGCGCCGCCTCCAGGGCGGCCTCGTCGACGATGGGGCCCCGGGCCGTGTTGATCAGGACCGCGTCGTCGTCGAGTGTGGCGAACGCGTCGGCGTCGAACATGTCCCGCGTATCCGCCGTGAGCGGTGCGTGGATGGAGATGGCCTCTGACCCGGAGAGTGCCCGCTCGAAGGGGACTTTCCGGACGCCGGACATCTCGTCTTCCGCGACGTACGGGTCGTACGCCAGCACGTCGACGTCGAATCCGCGCAGTTTGCGGGCGAACCGCCGGCCGATGGCGCCAAAGCCGACGACCCCGACGGTGCCACCGGCGAGGCGCTCGACCGGCCGGCCGACCGTCCAGTCCCACCTGCCGTCCCTGATCGACCGATCGTAGGCCGCCACCTCCCGCAGGCACGCGAGCAACAGGGCCAGCGCGTGCGTCGACACCTCCTCGGCGGCGTAGTCGGGAACGTTGAGGACGGGGACACCGTGGCGGTGTGCCGCGACAGTGTCGATGTTGTCGACGCCAGTACCTGCTCGGCCGACCACCCGGAGGGAGTCGAGGGCGTCGAACACCCGTTCGGTGACCCGCGTCCCCGCGTCGACGACGAGCGCGTCCGCCCCGGCGGCTGCCTCGATCACGTTCGCCGGCGATTTCGCGTCGGTTCGCCTGATCGTGGCCGCGATGTCCTCCAGGGCCGGGTGGCCGGCCAGGTCGATGAGCTTCGAGTCGGAGACCACCACCGACGGTGCCACCGGCAGCTCAGAGCCCCTTGTCTTCGAGGTCGGCCAGGTCCCACTCGCCGGTGATGATCGCACCCGAGTCGGGGTTGTCGGGTTCGACGACTGCCTCGACGACTGCCGGCCCGTCGTGGTCCAGGGCGGTCCCGAGAGTCTCCGCGAGGTTCTCCGGTTTGACCACCCGCTCGGCGTACTCGACCCCGAACGACTCCGCGGCCCCGACGAAGTCGGGGGCTGCGTCGTCGCCGAAGGGGGTATCGAGCACGCGGTCCCAGCCGTACTTGTCGACCTGGAGGTTCCGGATCGACTTCCAGCCCTGGTTGTTGAGCACGAGATACACCAGGTCCACGTCGTGTTCGACCGCACAGGTGACCTCCTGGATGGTCATCAG
This sequence comes from uncultured Halobacteriales archaeon, assembly GCA_964471665.1. GTDB lineage: Archaea > Halobacteriota > Halobacteria > Halobacteriales > Haloarculaceae > SW-9-67-25. Next base: position 9,589 of record CAYYHG010000067.1, read on the forward strand.
AAAGGAGCCGTCGCCCTCCACGGCGACGACCGGGCGGTCCGGCCGGGCGAGTTTCGCGCCGATGGCCGCCGAGACGCCAAAGCCCATCGTCGAGTAGCCGCCACAGGAGATGTTCGTCCGCGGTTCGTAGACCGGAAACTCCGGGTTGGTGGTCTCCTGGGGCTGACCGGCGCTGGAGACGACCATCCCCTCGCGGGGAAGCACCTCCCGGAGGTCCGCGAGCACCCGCGAGATGCCCATGGGGACCTCGTCGGTGTGGCGCTCCCGGACGCGCTCCTCCCACTCGGCCCACAGACGCTGTATCTCGTCGTAGTAGTCGTTGTCCTCGGTGCCCACGGGATCGATCCGGTCGGCGACGGCGTCGTGGATCTGGCCGGTGACCACCTTCGCGTCCCCCTGAATCCCGACCTCGACGGGGTAGTTCTTGCCGATCTCCTCGGGGTCGATGTCCACGTGGATCAGCTTGCTCGGCGGGATCTCGAAGCTGACACCCGGCTCGAACGACGACGTGTGGAGATCCGAGAACCGACAGCCCAGCGCCAGCACCACGTCCGCGTTGCTCGCGAGTTCGTTCCCCGCCGTCGACCCGATCCAGCCCGCGTTCCCGACGAACAGGTCGTGGTCCTCCGGGATGATCCCCTTGGCCTGGAACGTCGGGATCACGGGCACCTGCAGGTGCTCTGCGAGCGTCTGTACCTCGTCCCAGGCTTCCGCGAGCATCGTCCCCCCGCCCGCCACGATCACGGGGCGGTCCGCCTCTGCGAGCAGGTCTGCGGCGGCCGCGACGTGTTCGGGGTCGCCGCCCGGCCTGCTGTGCGAGCGCGAGGTCGCGGGGTCGGGGACCTCGACGTCGGCGACTGCGCCCTGGACGTCCATCGGGACGTCGACGTGGACCGGGCCGGGACGGCCCTCGGTTGCGACCTGGAACGCCCGCCGGAGGATCCGCGGGAGCCGTTCGACGTCGTGGACGGTGAAACTCTGCTTGGTGACCGGTTCCATCACCCGCGGGAAGTCCCCCGGCCGGTGGCGGTCCAGTTCCTGCAGGATGCCCTGGCCGTACTCGTGGGTCTGTGGGGCGCCAGTGAAGATGACCATCGGGATCGAGTCGACGAAGGCCGTCGCCGCACCCGTCACGGTGTTGGTCGCGCCGGGGCCGATCGACGTGAACACCGCCAGCGGGTCGCCGCTGGCCCGGGCGTACCCGTCCGCGAGGTGGACCGCGCCCTGCTCGTGGCGGGGCTGGACCACCTCGACCCCGACGTCGTTGAACGCGTCCAGGATGTTCGTGCTGCCGTGTCCCGGAATGCCGACGAGGTACTCGACGCCCTCCCGTTCGAGGTACCTGGCGATGATCTCACCGCCGTTTAGCTCTGGCATAATCAGTGTGAACGTCGACTGGCGGCGACTAAAAATTTCCGACCGTGCGAACAGCACTATCAGACCGACGGGATGACCTCGTCGCCCATCACCTCGAACAGCCGTTCGGGCTCGGGGCTGGTGTTGGCCAGCGCGATCCGGTCGAACCCCTGGGCCGCCAGCGTCTCGATCTCGGCGGCGATAGCCGCGGGGTCGTCGGCGATCAGAAACTTCTCCTCGACCTCCTCGCGGGTCGCCTGCTCGCCCAGCGCCTCGATCTCCCGCGGGTCGGCGATCGCGCGGTCGAAGACGTCCTGCGTGGTCGCCCACCACGGCTCGGTGGCCCCGAAGGCCCGCTCGTAGTCGGGATCGTAGGAGACGATCACCAGCACCGTGGTCTCGAAGTCGTCGGGGTCGCGACCCTCCTCGCGGGCGTACTTCCGGACGGCGGGGTAGAGCCGTTCGGTGAACTCCTCGCCGGTGACGACGGTCATGAACCCGTCGGCGTACCGGGCTGCCAGGCGCGCCGTGCTCGGGCCGTTCGCGGCGACGTGGACCTCCGGGCGGGTCTCGGGCGTGGTGTAGAGGCTGGCCTCCTCGAGGGAGAAAAACTCCCCGTCGTAGTCGACGAAGTCGTCGGACTCGTACAGGTCGAGGACGATTTCGAGGGTCTCCTCCAGGCGGTCCCGCCGGACGGGATACTCGTCCCAGGGCTGGCCCAGGGGCTTTTCGTTCATCGCCTCGCCCGTCGACAGTCCCAGCACCACGCGTTCGTCGTGCATCTCGCCGATCGTCGCGAACGCCTGTGCGATCCGCCCGGGGTGGTAGTGCTGGGCCGCGGGCGTGACGTACGTGCCGATGGGCAGGCCGGTCCGCTGGCTGGCGGCGCCCAGCCACGACCACGCAAAGCCCGCCTCGCCCCCGGTGTGAAACCACGGGTGGAAGTGGTCGGAGGTCCAGACGAACTCGTAGCCCGCGTCTTCGGCGAGTTCGGCGTACGCCAGCAACTCCGACGGACTGTACTGCTCCTGGTGGGCCATGTAGTCGACGCTGACCATCCGTGTGCGAGGGATGTGGCGCCTCGCTAATCAGTGTTCTCCCGGCGTCCCGAAGCTATTTTTCCGCGGTCGTCGATGCGCCGACCATGGGAGTCGGCTACACCGCGCTCATGTACGACGCACAGTCGCTGGAAACCGGGTTCGGCGACGTGGCTGCCTGCCGGTACGACGGTATCGAGGTCGGTCTCGGGAAACTCCAGGCTGTCGGGCCGGGGGCGGTCGGGGAGTGGCTCGACGAGTACGACCTCGCGCTCTACTGTGTCATGAGCCACTGGATCGAAAGCGAGGACACAGCGCGGGCAGTCGCCGACGCGGCAGAGACCGTCGCAGACCTCGGTGGTGAACTGCTGGGCGTCTTGCCACCGCAGCGCCACCGAAACGACGACGGGACCGTCGAGGCGTGGCTCTCGATCGTAGCGGAGGCCGCTCTCGACGCCGGCCTCACGCCCGCGTTGCACCACCACGGCGGCACGCACGTCGAGCGACCCGGCGAAGTCAGACGGTTCCTCGACGCCGTCGACGGACTCGAGTTGCTGTTCGACACTGCACACTGGTACCCCTACGGCGAGAGCTTCCCCGAGGGCGACGTGACCGACGCCGTCGACCGCTTTGGCGACGATATCGCCTACGTCCACCTCAAGGACGTCGCGCCGACCGCCGACTTCGCCGAGAACCGCGACGCCCTCTCCGCGCCCCAGCCACACCTCGACAACGTCATCAACTACTTCCGGACGTTCACCGACCTCGGCGACGGCGTCCTCGACTTCGAGAGCGTCTGCGGGGCTCTCCGGGACGCGGGCTACGACGGCCACTACACGGTCGAGGTCGAGAACCAGACGGAGAAGCCGCTGGTCCACGCCAAGGAAAACAGGGACGAGTGGCGCGGGATCGCCGACGGCGCCCGGGAGTGACTACTGCTCTTGCATGACGGTCATCACCGGAACGCTCGACTGGAGGAGGATGTCCTGGGTCTTGCTCCCGAAGACGGCCTTGCCCGCGGGCGACCGTCGCCGGCCGCCGATCACCAGGTACCGCGGGTCGGTGTCCTCGACGACCGAGATGGTCTGTTCGACCGGGTCGCCGACCCGACCGACACCCGAGACGTCGACGGTCGCGCCACCGAGCGTCTCACGGGTGACCTCCTCTGCGAAGTTCGCCGCGCTTTGCTCCTCCTGGGTAAAGGAGTGATCCTCGTACCCCGGCAGGTCGGCGATGGCGTCCCTGTGTGCCGCGAAGTCCTCGTCGGGAACGACGTGGAGAACGTCGAGGCGCTCGTCGTGGGCCCGCGCGAGGTCGTGTGCGACCCCGATGACCGGATTCGAATGCCGCTCCTCGCCGATGGCAGCTAGGATGGCCATGTACGATGTGTCTACCCAGTCCCTGATTATTTTTTCGCTCCCGACGACTTCCGTCGCCTCGACGCCCCCGCCACGCTGTCGATCCTCGAACGAATCGTGACCGGGTGTATGGGACTCTCGTGCCGGGTCCTCACGCGCCGCCGGTGTTCTCGATCTGTCTTCGGACGAGGTCCAGCCGCGACGCGTCGATCCAGGTCGGCCCGGTGGGTGTGACCGTCGGGGCGAGAACGCCGTTTATGATCTTCTGTGCCAGGTAGTGTCCCGCCAGGTACCCCTGGAGGTACGGTTGCTGGATCACCGTCCCGAAGTAGATGTCGTTCTCGATGGCCCCCATGACCCTGTCGGTGATGTCGACCCCGGCGAGGTACACCTCTCCTTGCAGGTCGTTCTCCTCGATCCACTGTATCGCGGGTTCGCCCGCCGAGGGACCGAGAACGAGCACGAGGTCGAGATTCTCGTTCGACGACCGGTAACTCTGGAGCGCACTGATGTTCTCTGACGGGTCGTCGGAGGTCGTGATCTCGTCGAACGGAATGTCGTTTTGGTTCATCACCTCCTGGATTCCACTCGACCGCAACTGGAGGACGTTGTTCCCGGGCTGGTGGTTCGGGATCACCACCTGTGCCGGTTCGCCCCCGGCCGTCTCTTGGAAGTCTTCGAGCGCGTTGCTCGCAACCTCGTTGCCGACCACCGTCTCGTCGTTGCCGACGTAGCCCTGGTAGGGCAACGTCCGTTCGCCGAACTCCGGAATGTTCACCGCAACCACCGGGATGCCCTCGTCCTGTGCCCGCTGGAGTGGATCGTCGAACAGGTCGGGATCCGAGATCGACGTCGCAATGCCGTCGACACCCGAGGAGATCGCCGAGTTGATGTTCTGGACCTGTTGCTGGGGGTCGAACTCGTCGGGACCCTGGAACCGTCCGTCGATCCCGAGCTGATCCATCGCTGTCCCCCATCCCGATTCCTGAATCGCCCAGAACGGATCCGTCGCGCCGCTGGCGTGGGGGACGTACGACAGCGTGAGGTCACTGTTCTGTGCTGCTCCGTCGCCGCCGTCACTACCGTCCCCGCCGTCGCCACCGCCGTCACCGTCGCCGCCGTTCAGACTGGCACAGCCGGCCAGTCCCGTCACGCCGGCTGCTCCCGACGCCGCGAGCACCTGCCGTCTGGAGACTGTTGTCACTGCCTGTTCCATACCCTCTATCGTGCGCTCTCTGCTCATGCTACATCGGCCGTATTCGAATCTATAATATTTAAATGTTTTGTGG
>CAYYHG010000068.1:0-14554 GCA_964471665.1 uncultured Halobacteriales archaeon
TCAGTGTACTCGAACGCGAGCGACCGGCGGACGCCGACCGGCCACAGGAACGCGAACCCGAGCGCCGCTGGCACGGACAGGAGGGCAGCCACGTCGGCCACTCCCGTCCGGTCTCTGAGCGTCCCGAAGAACGACTCCCCGCCGAAACTATCACTATCCGAACTAGTTGCGTTCCGGAAGCTGCTCCCGAACCGACGGCTCATCGGCTCCAGGTCCGCGTTTTGGGCACATAACGCTCCCGGCCCTGTTTTTATTACTGAGAATTCGTTTAGAGGAACCCCGAGAGGCCGAGCGCCTCGACCAGCGTCAGTCCGCTCGCGAGCGCGCCGAGGAGGTAGCCGCCGATCGCACCGCCGTTGAGAAGGGGGAGTCCCGCGTGGGCCCGCCCCTGCAGGACCATCCACAGGAGCACGACCAGCCCGGCGAGCGTCCCGACAATCGCCGTCGCTGACGGCACTGGGACCGCCAGCCTCCCCAGCACGACGAACGGCACGTCGCGGCTGAAGAAGGCCACGCTCGCGACCAGGACCGACGGGATGACGACGTCACCCAGGCCGATGAAAAGCGCCTCCCGTTCGAGTTCGAACGGCTCGTCACCGTCGTCGGTGGCCGCTCTCGCTTTGCGTGCCGAGCCGCCGTCGTCGGTGGCCGCTCTCGCTTTGCGTGCCGAGCCGCCGGCGTCGGCGTCCGTTCCGCTTGTCGGGTCAGAGTCGCCGCCGCCGTCGGCTGCCGCCGCGGATTCGCTGTCGGACTCGTCGGTGGGGTCGGGAACGTCGGCGTCCAGAAACGAGTACGACAGCGTCAGCGGGACCACGAGGACAATCGGGACTCGCATCTCCATCACGCCGGAGGCCAGCGTCAGCATGTGTTCGGTGCCATAGACACTGATCGCGTCGTAGACGGCGAGGACGACGAGCAACACCAGCGCTGGCAGGAGCCCGAAGTTGATGCCGAAGAGCCCGGCCGCACCGATTCCCATGACGACGCCGGCGGCGTCGATGACGTACCACTCCGGATAGACGTACAGCGCGATACCGAGGGCGACGGCCCCGACCCAGGCGAGCACGTCGACGGACGTTCCCGCGACCGGGACGGTCAGCACCGCGGGGACGACTGCCCGGAAGACGAAAAGCGAGATGTACGCGCCGGCGAAGACGACGAACGCGCGGATGATTCCCGCCACGCCGAGTTTGATGGCCGCGAGCATCAGCCCCGTCACGACGAGAATCGCGGCCACGTAGAGAACGCTGATCGTCGGATCCGAGGTATCCTCGACGAACTGGTTGCCGCCGGCGTTCAGGGGGTCGACAACGGCGAGGGCCCCCAGCTGGACGACCACGAACACGAGAACGATGCCCGCACTGGCGGCGACTGCCCGGCTCCGGTCGTCCATGTGGTGGCTCTCGACGCAGAGCCGTTTGAGGGTTTCGACAGCCGACACGCGCGGCGACGGCCCCGCTACGTTCTGCCGAGATACAGTTCCCCGACCTCGTCGCTGTCCAGGAGGTCGGTGCCGGTACCCTCGAAGCGGTTCTCGCCCATGTCGAGGACGTACCCCCGGTCGGAGACCTGCAGCGCCTGCTTTGCGTTCTGCTCGACCATCAGGATGGCCGTGTCGGTCTCGTCGCGGATCTGGACGAGCCGGTCGAACATGTCGTCGACGAGGTCCGGCGCGAGTCCGGCGGAGGGCTCGTCGACCAGCAGGATCTCGGGATCGATCATCAGCGCCGACGAGAGCGCGAGCATCTGGCGCTGCCCGCCGCTCATCGTCCCGGCCTTCTGGTTCCTGCGCTCCTCCAGGATCGGAAACCGCTCCCAGACCGCCTCGAAGTCCGCCGCCGTGACCGTCTGTTTGATGTACGCCCCCATCTCCAGGTTCTCCTTGACCGTCAGCGTCGGGAAGATGTTCTCGCGCTGGGGGACATAACACATGCCCTGCTCGGTTACCTCGTCGGCCCGCAGATCCGTGATCTCGCTCCCGTCGAACCGGACCGTCCCCTCCCAGCAGTCGATGAGGCCGTAGATGGCCTTCATCAGCGTGGACTTGCCGGCGCCGTTGGGCCCGATTATCGTGACAATCTCCTCGGCCCCGACGTCGATGTCGACGCCGTGGAGGATGGTCGCGTCACCGTAGCCCGAGACCACGTCCCTGACTTCGAGCAGCGCCATGGTCAGTCCACCCCGAGGTAGGCGTCGATGACTGCCTGGTCGTCCTGTATCTCCTCGGGGGACCCTTCGGTGAGCTTCCTGCCCTCGCTCATGACGATTACCGTGTCGCTCAGGTTCATGATGACCTCCATGTCGTGTTCGACGATACAGAAACTGTATCCCTGGTCGCGGAGTGTCTCGATGCGGTCGATGAGGTTCTCGGTCAGCGACGGATTGACGCCAGCGACCGGTTCGTCCAGCAGGATGAGTTCGGGTTCGACCATCAGCACCCGTCCGAGTTCGAGGAGTTTCCGCTGGCCGCCCGAGAGGTTGCCGGCCTGTTCGTCGCGGACGTGGTCGAGTTCGAGCAGTTCGAGCATCTCCTCGGCGCGTTCGCGGACCGCCTGTTCCTCGCTGGCGACGGCCCCGCGGCGGAACCAGGTGTTGGCGAGGTTCTCGCCGGCCTGTCCCTGGGGGACGAGCATCAGGTTCTCGAGGGTCGTCATCTCGGTGAGTTCCCGCGTGATCTGGAAGGTCCGGACCAGTTTCTCGCGGGCGAGCATGTGGGGCCGCGTGTTCGCGTGCCCGGACAGTGACTGTTTGACCTGCTCTTGCCCGACGTAGACGCCGGCCCCGACGGCGGCGCCGGCCGCCAGCGTCCCGAGACTCGCGGCGGGACCCAGCCCGAGAAAGCCCAGGCCGGCGATCCCGCCCGTGACGCCGAACGTGAACGCCGAGGCGCTGCCCCAGATGAGTTTCTCGTCGCGACTCGGCCGCATCAGGTCCTGGAGGTCGTCACCACGGAAGCGGATGCTGCCGCCGTCGGGTTCGTAGAAGCCGCTGATGCAGTTGAACGTGGTCGTCTTGCCGGCGCCGTTGGGACCGATCAGTCCCGTGATCGATCCCTCCTCGATGTCGAAGGTCGCGCCGTCGACGGCGACGATGCCGCCGAAGGTCTTGCGCAGGTTGTCGACCTCGAGGATGGCGGTCATCGGTCCTCACCCCCCACCGAGTAGTCAGGGCGTCCGAGCAGCCCTTCGGGGAGATAGTAGAGGACGATCAGAAAGAGGAACCCGACGATGACCAGCCGGAAGGCGAGGACGTTCACGCGGAGTTCCGGCGGGAAGAAGGAGGCGATCTGGGAGGTGGCCTGCTGGAACGCCCAGAACAGCGCGGCACCGAAGATCATGCCCTTGTTGTTGCCGACGCCGCCGACGAACATGATGAGCAGCGTGATGAATGTGACCCGCGGCGCGAAGGTGGTGAAGGTCAGCCCCTGGGAGAACATCGCCCACAGCGCGCCGGCGAAGCCGGCCATGGCCGACCCGATGACCATGCTCTGGACCTTGTAGACGAACGGGTCCTTGCCGATGGACTCGACGATGTCCTCGTCGTTGCGGACCGCCCGCAGGACCCGGCCGAAGGGCGACCGGACCGTGACCTCGATGACGTAGTACAGCGCGCCCATCGAGAGGACGAAAACCGAGAGCAAGAACCGCGAGTAGTCCAGTTCGACGGTCACGTCGCCGACGACGGCGACCGCGTAGTCGATCCCGACGTCGCCGCCAAAGCGGAGCATCCAGACGATGTTGGCAAACAGCGTCGCGAGCACGTCCGCGAGGTCGCCGTCTGCGAGTGGCTCGACAATCGGGATGAGGAAGTACCAGATCCCGACGAACCACAGCGAGGCGACCGCGACGACAGTGAGTTTGGCGTCGTTGATCCACGGGACGTTACTGACGCCGTAGGCGTAGGCGACGACGAGAACGGCGAGGCCGGCGAGCGTCCCGAGAATCTTGACCGCAACCTGGTCGACCATCGCCAGGGGCAACAGCGCGACCAGGAATCCAGTCCCGAGGGCGACGCCGGCGACCCACTCCCGGCGGCCGAGCGCGGCGTACCGCCCGCCGAGGGCGGCGGCGACGACGAACCAGCCGTACAGCGAGATGGGCACGCTGACGAGCAGGATGAGCTGGGTTGCAAACAGTATCACCGCCGAGACCAGGCCGGCGACGAGACCGCCCGCGGCCGCGACGGTGAGATCGGTGGCGTTGCGGCGATCACCGATCCTGGCCAGGCCGAACGTCGTCGCCGTGTACACCCCCGACAGGGGGAGGCGCGACTCGCGGTCGCGCTGCAACGCGAGCGCGGCCGTCGCGGCTGTCCAGACGACGAAGGCCACGAACCCGAACACGAGCGCCCCGCCGACCGCACCGACGTCGAGCGGGAACAGCGCCTGCAGGGGCGGGCTGTACCCGCGCAACGCGTCGGGGCCATTCGCGAGCCACGTCTCGTTCTGGATGACACGCTGGAAGATGACCGAGACGCCAAGCACCGTGATCGCGAGGTAGTCCTCGCGAAGCCGGATCGTCGGCAGGGCGACGAGGCCGCCGATGACGCCCGCGAGCACCGTCGCGACGAGGATGCCGAACACCCAGGTGCCGACCAGCGGGAGGTCGCCGAACCCGATCACGTACTCGGTGAAATCGCCCGTCTCGTCGGCCGGTAACACGAACAGCGCCGACGTGTAGGCTCCGATCAGAAAGAAGCCGACGTGCCCGAAATCGAGCAGGCCCGTCTGGCCGTACTTGATGTTCAGCCCGAACGCGAGAATGGCGTAGATGGAGACGAGCAACATAAACGAGACGAGAACGTCCGCGACCGCCATCTCAGCTCCCCCCCACGAGGCCCTCGGGTTTGACCAGCAACACGAGCAGGAGGACGACGAACGCGACGGGAATACGGTAGGTGGTGTCCACGAACGGAATCGCGAAGATGCCGACCTCCATGGCGAGGCCGACGACGTAGCTGCCGAGGATGGCGCCGTACACAGAGATGCCCCCGAGGATGGCGCCGGCGAACATCGGCAACAGGAGGTTGAACCCGAGGTTGATAGTGAGGTTGTTGAACAGGAACCCGAGCATGACGCCGGCGATGGCCCCGAACAGGCCGGCGATGATCCAGACGGTCATCATCACCCGGCGGGTGTTGATCCCGCGGACCATCGCCAGATCGCGGTTGTCGCTGGTCGCCCGCATCGCCTTGCCGAGCGTGGTCGCTCGCAGCACGTAGTGCAACACCGCCATCATCGCCAGCGCGATGAGCACGATCCCGAGGCGAAGCGGTGACAGGCGCACGCGCGTCTCGTAGATCGCACCCGCGACCGGACCGCCACCGGCGAAGACGACCCCGCCCAGCAGGACGACCGCGAGCGCCCCGAGCGCGGCCGCCAGGTACGAACCGACGACCGCCGCCGTATCCTGGCGACGGCGGTATCCCGCGTACGCGACGCCCCCGGCGACGAGGAGTGTCCCGAGGAGTTCGAGCCACGCGTAGTTGAACAGCATCGTCCGGACGACCTCGTCCCCGGTCCGCTGGATGTCGAACACCAGGCCGCTGGCGGCCACCGAGATGTCGATGAACTGTGCCTGGGCGATGTTGACGGAAAACCCACCCACGATCACGGCGGGTTCGACGTCGTAGAACCTGATCTCGCCGCCGAAGACCGTCTGGACGCTGAACCGCAGGATGAACGCCAGCGCCAGCGACACGACGAGCATCATCGCCAGCGAGGCGCCCTTCCACCGGAACTTCCGGAACACCTTCGATTCCATCAGCGGGACGACCGCACCCGTCAGGGCCGTCGCGAACAGCAGACCACCCAGAAAGGAGGGCGTTCCGATCACGACGAGGACGCCGACGAGAAGCGCCACGGCGGCGTGCGCGCCGAGGCCGACGCCGGACGGGACGTCGACGCCCCACCAGCCACCTTTCAGGGCATGGACACCACCGAGGTGGTAGACGATACCGAGGACACTCGCCACGGAGACGACAAACAGGACGGCGATAGCCAGACGCCCGACCGCGTCTCCCTCGGCCGTCAGGAGATTGAATGCCGGAACGGTGCCCGGTTTGTTCACGAGCAACGCCGCGAAGGCACCGAACGTCAGGATGTCGCCGTGTGCGAAGTTCGGCACGTCCGCGATGTCGTAGACCAGTGCCAGCCCGATCGCGCCGAGTGCGACGATGCTCCCGGTCACGATACCGACCACGATAGCGTTCAACAACCCCGTTTCTGCCGCCATGTGTGGTTTCACTGTCCCATCCCGTAAATACCGTTACGGTGTGGACTCGCCACCTGGCCACTCCGGAGCGCCGGATGTCCGGGCGCGGTTACAGGTCGTAGAGCGCGCCGTACTTCTCGGTGGCGTACTCGAGGAAGTACTCGGCAGTCAGCGGTTCGCCGGTGGCCTCCGAGACGAGGTCGGGCGTCGGGTGTCGGCAGCCGTGGCGGTGGACGCGCTCGGACAGCCACTCGCGGATCGGCCCGAACTCGCCGGCGCGGACGTGGTCGGTGAGCGCGATGTCCTCGCGCATGGTGGCGGCCAGTTGCGCGGCGAGGACACTCCCCAGCGTGTAGGTCGGGAAGTAGCCGAACGCGCCGTGGGACCAGTGGATGTCCTGCAGGCAGCCCTCGGCGTCGTCCTCGGGACGCAGGCCGAGGTACTCGTCCATCTTCTCGTTCCAGACCGCGGGCACCTCGGCGACAGCCAGGTCGCCGCGGATCAGGTCGCGTTCGATCTCGAAGCGGAGGAGAACGTGCATGTGGTAGGTGAGTTCGTCCGCCTCGACGCGGATGAGGTTGTCCTCGGCGACCGTGTTCGCGGCCTCGTAGCACGCCCGCGGGCCGGCCTCGACGCCGAGGTGTTCGGCGACCTGCGGTTCGAACAGCTCCCAGAAGGCCAGCGAACGGCCGACGTGGTTCTCCCAGAACCGCGACTGGGACTCGTGGACCGAGAGGTCGCGGCTCTGACCCAGCGGTGTTCCGTACGCGTCCTGTGGCAGGCCGAGCGTGTAGGCGGCGTGGCCGAACTCGTGGACGGTCGAGGCCAGCGCGTCGAGCGGCTCCGACGGCTGGAACCGTGTGGTGATGCGCGCGTCGAACTGCGTCCCCGACGTGAACGGATGCGAGGAGACGTCCAGTCGGCCCCGGTCCCAGTCGTACCCGAGTTCCTCCAGGGCTGCCTCGACGAGCGCCCGCTGGTCGGGTTCGTCGTAGGTTCCCCCGAAGGGGTCGGCGAGGTCGGCGTCGCTATCACCGATCGCGTCGATCAGTGGCGGCAGTTCCTCGCCCAACCGGTCGAACACCTGCTCTGCCGTGTCGAGACCGAGGTAGGGTTCGTACTCCTCGAAGAGCACCTCGTAGGGGTCGCGGTCGGGGTCGATCGCTGCGGCGTACTCGCGCTTGAGCGCGACCAGTTCGGCGAGAGTGTCCTCGAAGGCGGCGAAATCCGCGTCCGCTTTCGCCCGTTCCCAGACCGGCAGTGCCTCGGAGGACGCCTCCGAGACGCGTTCGACCAGGGACTCGGGCACGCGCACGGCACGTTCGTGTTCGCGGCGGATCTCGCGCACGACAGCCCGCCGGTCGGCGGTCAGGCCCGCGTTGTCCAGGTCGTCGAGCCACCCGGCGAGGTCGTCGGCGGTCAACAGTTCGTGTCTGAGCGTCTCCAGGGCCGACTTCTGTTTGGCACGGGCTGGCGTTCCCGCCTCGGGCATCATCACCTGCTGGTCCCAGTCGAGGACGCCCCCCGCGTCACCCAGGTAGGTGAGCCGTCGCACGTGGTCGAGGAACGCGCCGTAGGGTTCGGGCGCGTCGGGAGTGTCGCTCGCTTCGCTCTCCGGCGTGTCGTCGACCGTCATGTGCGGGCTTTGGACTGCGTGAATAAAGAGTGTCCGCTGTATCCATACCGGGAGTGCGTTCCCGCGTTGACGCTGCCAGCAAGCACAATCCATTTGCGGGGGCCGTCCGTACGACCGGCAATGTCGAAGTGCGACGTGTGTGGCGAGGAGGTGAGTATGCCGTACCACTGCCGCCACTGTGGCGGGACGTACTGTGCGGACCACCGGTTGCCAGAATCCCACGACTGTACGGGGCTGGACGACTGGGGATCCTCGGAGGCCGTCTTCGAGAGCGGGTTCGACGACTCCGTCCACACAGACAGTGACTCCGGCGGACTGGCCGACCGACTTGGACTCGGTGGCGTGGGCGGGCCCCTGGCGTACTTCCGGGGGAACATGACCTACACGTTCCTCGGGCTGATGTGGATCACGTTCCTGTTGCAGTTTCTCGTCGGGTTCGCCCTGACGGGGACGTTCAACCCGCTGGTCCACTCCAGAAGCGCGGCCTGGCGGGCCATATTCGTCCTCTCGCCCCAGAACCCCGAGTTCGTCTGGACGTGGTTCACCTCGATTTTCTCACACGGCGGATTCGGCCACATCGCGGTCAACAGCATCGTCATCTACTTCTTCGGCCGGCTGGTCGAGGACTACGTCGGTTCGAAGGAGTTTACCTACCTGTTTCTCTTCAGCGGCGCGCTGGCCGGCCTCGGACAGATCGGGATCCAGCTCGTCCAGGGCGGCGGTGCCGGCGTGCTGGGTGCCAGCGGCGCCGGGCTCGCCATCATGGGCGTGTTGACGATCCTGAATCCCCATCTGCGCGTGTACCTGTACTTCATCCTCCCCATCCCGCTGTGGGTGCTGACCATCGGGTACGGCGCCATCAGCATCCTCGGGGTGTTCAGTGCCGGGGGCGGGCTCACGGGCTCGGGTGTCGCCGACGCGGCACACCTCATCGGCCTCGTCATCGGCCTCCTGTACGGCCAGCGCGTCAAAGACCGGATCCGCGTCCCCGACCAGCTCCAGTTCGGCACCGGCCCAGGAGGCGGTCCTGGCGGTCCAGGCGGTCCGGGCGGCCCCGGCAGGCGACGCCGCGGGCCCTGACATGGAGGTCGCCCGCCCCGAGTTCGTCCCCGACCCGTCGCTGTCCCGGGACGGGATGGAGACACTGCAGGCCGACATCGCCGGGGCTGCTGTCTTCACCGACGACGTAGCGTTCGACCCCGGGAGTGTCAGCGTCGAGGAGAGCGGCGACAGCCACGAACGCGGGACCGACCCCACACAGGCGCGTCTCGACGGACGCGAACGACAGCCGCTCGTGGCGGGTGTCGACCAGGCGTTCCGTGACGACGAGGCGGTCAGCGGGGTCGTCGTCGTTCGCGGCGGCGAGGTCGTCGAGCGCGCACACGCTGTCGAGTCAGCCGAGATCCCGTACGTGCCCGGTCTGCTGAGTTTCCGGGAGGGAGGGGCCATCCTCTCGGCACTGTCGGAACTGGACAGCGATCCCGACCTCCTGCTGATCGACGGGAGCGGGCGCGTCCACTTCCGCGAGGCCGGCCTGGCCACCCACGTCGGCGTCACGGTGGACGTGCCCGCAGTCGGCGTCGCCAAGAGTCTCCTCTGTGGACAGCCCCGCGAGTCGCTCGCCGATCCGCTGCCCGAGGGACGGCGGGTCGCAATCGAAGCCGACGAGAACGTGACCGCTCCCGCGGGGACCACCATCGGATACGCCGTCCAGACCCGCCAGTTCGACTCCGGGAACCGCCACGTCAACCCCGTCTACGTCAGCCCCGGGCACCGCGTGAGCGCCGACACGGCCGCCGACCTGGTCTTGCAGTGTGGCGCGGGCTACAAACTCCCCGAACCGACGCGGCTGGCCGACAGCTACGCCGACGACTGCAAGCGTCGAAGCTGAGGCTGTCTGCTCGAAGCGAGTGGACAATATCCACTCCCTAGACAGTACGATCCGACAGAGGGGAGCTTATAACACCGGCCGCCGTCGACTCGCGCATGACAGACGAGACGGTGCTCATCACTGGCGCGTCCTCGGGCGTCGGCCGGGCGACGGCCAGCCGCTTCGCCGAGAATGGCTGGACGGTCTACGCGACGGCCCGGACGGAGAGCGACCTCGACGGCCTGGACTGCCGGACGGACACCCTCGACGTCACCAGCGGCGAGGACATCGACCGCGTGGTCGACCGGGCGATCGAGGAGACGGGACAGATCGACTGCCTTGTCAACAACGCCGGCTACGGACAGTACGGCCCCGTCGAGGACATCCCGACGGACAAACTCCACCGGCAGTTCGACGTCAACGTCTACGGTCCCCACCGGCTGACCCGTGCCGTGCTCCCGCACATGCGCGACCGGGAGGCAGGAACCATCGTCAACGTCTCCAGCGTCGCCGGGCGGGTGGTGACACCGGGCGGCGGCGCCTACAGCGCCTCGAAGTTCGCTCTGGAGGCACTGAGCGACGCCCTCCGCGGCGAGGTGGACCGGTTTGGCGTCGACGTGGTGGTGGTCGAACCCGGCCCCGTAGCGACCGGGTTCCGGGACCGCGTGGAGGCGGAACTCGACGACGGACTCGAACGCCGGCCCGACTACGAGTGGCTCTACGACCTCGTCGAGGACGCTGGCCTGTTCGCCGGCGACGCGCCGATCGCCGTCGAACCCGAGGACGTGGCGGCAGTCATCCACGACGCTGCCTGCGTCGCAGACCCGGATCCCCGCTATCCCGTCGGTCCGGTCGCGAAGTACCTGCTGTACAGCCGGTTTCTGCCCGACCGCGCGCGCGACGCCCTCTACCGACTCGTCCGGCGGGTTGTCTGATACTGAGTGCTGTAAGCCATTTCCCGGATCGACCGCGTCGCGTCCTGCGGTCGAAACGGTAATTCGGTACAGCAACCACTACGACCGACAGGTGTGTGGAGGAGTCCAGTCACGCCGCCGTCGCCGTCCGCGCGAACTTCACGACGAGACCGACCGTCGCGAGCAACACGACGACCGCGACCGCGAGCACGGCGCCGGACAGCGGGCCGACGCCGGCGGCCACCTGTTCGCGGACGAAGTTCGCGGCGAGTGTCCCGGTGACGAGCAACAGCGCGACCCCGCCGAGGTTCGCGAGCGCCGAGTTGTGTTCGGGGACCGCCTCGGAGTTCAGCAGGTAGAGGACGACCGCGATGGCAAAGGGCGTCCCGACCGTTCCGACCGCGAGGACCAGCACGAGCTGGCCGATGACAGCGCCGGGAATGAACGCGCCCGGCGCCGAGAGGAGCGCGACGGCGACGACCAGCCCGCGGTACCGGCCGTCTTCGATGTCGGTCCCCCAGCCGAGTTTGTCGGCGAGGAGGTAGGGCGGGACGACGGTGTTGCCCCCGAGCGTCGAGACGGCGGCACCCCACAGCCCCAGCAGGAACAGCCACTTGGCGCTCTCGCCGACGAGCGGGCCGAGCGCCTGGCCGGCCGCGACGGGCGAGAGGTCGCCCGATTCGAGGACACTCGCGGTGACGAGAAAGATGGCGAGGCTGTAGGCGCCGAAGGCGGCGAGCATCGACGCCCCGACGTCGAACGTGGCGAGGCCGTACTCGCGGCTGGTCCAGCCCCGGGCGCGCATCGTGTACGACTGCATCGTAATCAGCGTGATGTGGACGGCACCGCCGAGAATGGCCGCGGAGACGAGCGCGCTACCGGCAGGGACCGACGGGACCAGCCCCGCTGTGGCCGCGCCGGGATCGACCGGGACGACCGTGAGACTCGCCAGGAACGCGACGACGACGGCGACGACGAGCGCCTTCGCGACGAGTTCGACGAAGCGGTAGCCCCGGCCAGCCAGACCGACCGCGAGGACCAGTGCCCACACGACACCCCAGACGCGGGCGTCGACACCGGTGACAATCCCGGAGACGGAGGCGACGGTCTTCATTATGACAAGCTGTGCAACGCCCGCGGCCAGCACCACGTCGGCGACGAGCAGCCAGGCCCACCACTCGCCGAGGTGGTCCTCGACGACGGTCACGATGCCCCGTTCGGTCAGGAGGCCGAGTCGCATCGCGAGGTACTGGGCGAGCGCCCCCGCGCCCGCCGAGAGAACGACTACCCACAGTAGATCGTACCCGAAGACGGCC
Organism: uncultured Halobacteriales archaeon; assembly: GCA_964471665.1. GTDB lineage: Archaea > Halobacteriota > Halobacteria > Halobacteriales > Haloarculaceae > SW-9-67-25. The sequence goes on from CAYYHG010000068.1 coordinate 11,949, forward strand.
CCGGCAGTAACGAGGCTAGCGATCGTCGCGGGACCGGCCGCGATGGCCCCGGCGATCCAGGTCGGGCCCATCTGACCGATGTACTCGCGGACAGCGCCACGACTCACCGCCGTCACGTCCGTTGGCTCGGCAGCCATTGGTACCGAGATGGCTGGCCGGGCGAAAAAAAGTGCCGTTACTTACAGCAATCCGTATCAGACCCGGCGGGCCGGCTTTTTGAGTGGTTCGCCGTGGACGACCGCGTACGCCGTGGGGAAGGCAGCGATGCCCAGCGCCTGGACGACGCCGCCAAGGAGGGTCAGCCACATCGCGCCCAGAGAGACGGCGACGGCGGCGACACCGACCGTCGCGGCCAGGAACACGGCGCTGAAGTACCCGACACGGAGCGGGAGCGACGTCAGCTCCGAGCGGCGCGGCCACTCGCCCGCGTCGATGGCCCGGGACCGGAGGACAGCGATGGTGATACTCCCGGCGGCGATCGCGGTCAGTCCGGCCAGTGCCGTCGCGTCGGGGTACAGCTCCTGGAGGATCAGCACGGCCACGAACGCGGGTGTCGACAGCGCTGCCAGTTCCATCCCCCCGAAAAAGACCTGTTCCAGCCACGCGAGAAACCGCCTGTACAGACTCATGATGGGAACGAACGGGGAACGGCCGAGATTTGCTTGCTGTCGGACACGGTAGTACTTGCGGGTGCATAATAATACGTTCGTCTTAAGTCCCGCGGGAACAGTCCTTGCCACAATGGCCTGCTACGCGGGCGTAGACCTCGGTGCGACGTCGATCCAGGCAGTCGTCGGCGACGAGGAGGGCGCAGAACTCGGGGCCGACAGCCGGTACACGCCACAGGGACCGTCGGGGATGGCGATCACCGAAGCGGTCCTGGCGACGCTCCGGACCGCCTGTGACCGGGCGGGTGTCGATCCGGAGGCGGTGGCCAGGGCCGGGATCGGCTCGATCGGACCCCTGGATCTGGCTGCGGGCGCCGTCACGAATCCCGCGAACCTCCCGGACGCAGTCGACCGGGTGCCGCTCACCGGCCCGGTCGGTGAACTCGTCGACGGCCCCGTCAACCTCCACAACGACACGACCGCCGGCGTCATCGGCGAGCGGTTCTACGCCGACCGCAATCCCGACGACATGGTGTATCTCACTATCTCCTCGGGCATCGGCGCCGGCGTCTGTGTCGACGGGAACGTCCTCGCGGGGTGGGACGGCAACGTCGGCGAGGTGGGTCACATCACTGTCGACCCCAAAGGGACGCTGACCTGTGGCTGTGGCAAGCCAGGACACTGGGAGGCGTACTGTTCGGGCGAGGGGATCCGCCGGTACGCCAGGCACCTCCACGAGGGGGAAGCCACGTCGGTCGGGATCGACCAGCCGGGGTTCGGCGCGGCCGACGTATTCGCCGCCGCCGGCGAGGACGACTTCGCCGACCGCGTGCTCGAACGGGTGGCCGCGTGGAACGCCATCGGGATGGCGGCCGTCGTCCACGCGTACGCACCGATCGTGATCTCCGTCGGTGGCTCCGTCGCGCTCAACAACCCGTGTGTCGTCGAGGAGATGCGCGAACGGATCCCCGACCTCGTGATGACGAACGTCCCCGAACTGTCTCTGTCGGCACTCGGAGACGAGGCCGTCGTGTACGGAGCGCTGGCGAGCGCGATGACCGCCGGGACGGGCGACCGGGCGCGAATGCACCCGTGAGTGCCCTCCTCGACGGGAGCGGCGCTGCCGGGACGGGCGACCGAAACTCCCCCCGATCAAGTGCAAGAGGCTGTGCCCTCTCCTGACTCTCAGCGCTGGAGTCACTCGCGAACGATTCGCGTCCCAGCGTCACCGCAGGCCAGTGCGACTGGATTCTCGATCGCCGGTGTTTCGTGGCTGGGTTTCGAGTGGCTGAATAGTGAGATACTCACCGTTGTCGATGGTGACACGGAACTGATTGTAGATGAAATACAAACAGCCACCAGTTCGCGGTTCACCGTCAGATTGTGAGTCAAAAAGGGCGTTGAGCGCCTCCGGGTCAAGAACACGCGTTAGCGGTGGGAGAGACCCGCGTCTACGACCGTCTACGGCGCTCACTGCGCGGACGACAGCCGTACTCACCGGTTCGGTGTCCCCGATTTCGTATTCCATACCACTACTCGGGACTGGAGTGCAAAAGTCGTGGCGTTTTTCACCATAATAATCAATACAGTACTCTCCACGTCCACTGCGACAGGGTGTCGGCTGAATGGAAGCAGTGTCGTCATACTGTCGGCTATATTAATTCCAGCCGACCTCATCCGAGGAAGGTCGAGGGGAATCAAGCGCGAGGCTTTCTCCTCGCATTTCCGTAAGTGATGAACTATGGACGAACTCGCCAAGGAAGCCGGGAATGCACCAATTGCGCCCTCAACTCGTGTGCCACCCGAGGAGTTCGAGTCTGACGACGGGTCCGACGACGAAGGTGAGTACCCACCGACTCTGACTGCGACTCGCGTTTCCTGACCCGAGCCGGACAGGACAGCGAGAATCGAAACGGCTAACACCGGTCCAGCGGAACGTTCCCACGGGCCGAGGTAGCCTAGCCTGGCCAAGGCGCCTGCCTCGAGAGCAGGTGTCCG
>CAYYHG010000069.1:0-14518 GCA_964471665.1 uncultured Halobacteriales archaeon
CGGAGTCGGGGTCGACGTCGACGACCGCCAGGAAGTCCGGCGCGTCGACGTCCTGGCCGACGTGCAGCCCCATCACGTAGGCCGTCTTCTCGTGCTCGGACTGCTCGATGGCCGCCTGCGGGGTCGCGTAGCCCGGTCCCTCAACGTCGTGAGCGTGGTCGTGGTGCTCGTGCGGTTCGGCGTCGGTGGGTTGCTCTGCGTCGCTCATGCGTGTGTGTCGACGTCTGCGACGCTCGTTGTTCGTCGGGTCTCGGCCGTTTATGCCGCTATGTGTGACACCGCTCCCGGGTGTCGATCCTACTTCTCGACGGTCAACAGCGCGACGCGCTCGCGGACCAGATCCGCCAGCGTGCCCGCGGTGGCCGACAGTTCCGCCTCCCCGACGTCGAAAAACGCCCGGACGCGTTCGGGGTCGTACTCACCCAGCGTCCCGGCAGGCTCGAGCAATTCCCGGACCGCGCCGGCCGCCGCCGACTCGTCGCCGCCGTCGGCGACCGCCACGACGGGACACTCGCCCGCGGAGACACCCATCTCCAGGGCGCGGTTGATCTGCCGGCGGCCGGCCGCATAGAGGAGCATCTCGACCGCCCGGTCCCGCGCAATGGCGTCGTCGCGCTCGTTCGCGCGGTCGGCCAGCTCGAGCGCCCGCTCCAGGTGCCCGCGGTCGACGACGTAGCGGGCGTCGAACGCCTGTACTGTCGCGCCGAACTCGGCGCCGATCCGGTCCAGTCGCTCGACGAACGCGTCGACGTCCTCGACGGTCGCGACTCCCTCGACGACCTCCATCAGAAGTCACCCAGGTTGGACTGGTCGTCCGCCGTGTCCGCCTCGTCGCCGTCTCCGTCGGCCAGCGTTTCGACGCCCTCGGCGGAGACATCGGGGTCGGGTTCGACGCCGGCCATCGAGGGATCGCGGTGGCCGGCGTTCTCGAGGATGGACTCCGCGGTCTTCTCGCGGCCCCGCAGGGCGGCGAGGATCACGGACTTGTCGGCGTCTCGCAGGGCGGCCCGGGTCTCGACGCCGGCCTCGAACAGTCGGCGGGCGCGCTTGCGGCCGACCCCGCGCACGCCTGCGAGGTCGACCAGCTCCGCCCGGACGCCGTGTTCGACCCGGGTCCGGGCCTCGCGGATGGCCGGACCCACCCCGAGGTCGAGTTCGCTCGCCAGCGACTCGGCGGCCCCGAGCAGCCACTGGGCGGCCTCGACTTTCCCGCGGATGTCACCCGGGCCGACCCCGTACTCCTCGGTGATCGAGTCCTCGTCGCGTTCGCTCGCCCAGTCCTCGAGCATCCGGGCAGTCTTGAGCGCCGACAGCCAGTCCTCGAAGGCGTCCTCGAACTCGGAGGGAGCCGGTCCGAGCAGTTCCGCCTCCCGCTCGTAGGCGAGCATCGTGTACTCCTCGCGGTCGCCCGAACGCAGGTACAGTTCGTACATGTCCGGCGTCCGTGCGACCAGGTGGTAGAGGCCCATCGCCGACACGCCGCCGTCTTCTCGGCCTGTGACGTCCCGCAGGCCGTCGATGATCTCCGCGGCGCTCATCGGGTCGAGGTAGAGCCGCGAGACGGTGTGGCCGAGGTTGGTCGCCGAGAGTTCGACGCTCTCCTCGCTGCCAGCCCGCTGCAGGAAGCCGTTGCGGACGAGATACTCGATCACGTCGTCGGTCACGGTCTCGAGCCGGTCGCGTTCGGCGGTCTGTGCGGCATAGAGGGTCCCCTCCAGGAACTCGAGCAGTCCCGACCGCGAGCGGGCGAAGCCGGACGCCACCGTCGCGAGGGTGTGCGTCCGGAGGGCGGGTTCGGCGGCCAGTTTCGACCGGACCGGCTCGGGGTCGGCCCAGACGTACCGCTCGAACAGTTCGTCGAGTTCGTCGTGGCTCGAGGCCACCAGCAGCGCCTCGCCGTAGGGGTCGCGGCCGGGGCGACCGGCACGACCCATCATCTGGTGGACCTCGAGCACCGAGAGAGGTTGCATGCCGCCCGCAGTCCCGTCGTAGCGGCGCCAGTCCCGGACCACGACCCTGCGGCTGGGTGTGTTCACGCCCGCCGCGAGGGTGGGTGTCGCACAGATCGCCTTCAGCAGGCGCTCGCGGAAAGCGTCCTCGACGAGACCTCTGTGCGCGCGAGCAAGACCAGCGTGGTGGAAGGCGGCCCCGCGTTCGACGGCGTCGGCGAGGTCGTCACTGGTCTCTGTGTCGCTCACGTCGCGGATCTCGGCGGCGACCTCGGCGAGCTGTTCGCGTTCCTCGGGCGCGAGGAAGTCGGCGGTCGTCGTCGCGAGCCGTCTGGCCGCGGCCTCGGCGTTGCGCCGCGAGTTGACGAACACCAGCGACGATCCATCCTCCTCGAGTGTGTCCCGGACGATTGCAGCGGTCTGGTCCTCGCTGTTCCGGACGGGGACGCGGGTCTGGCTCCCGTCCTCCAGGTGGAGTGCCTCCCCGTAGTGGACACCCTTCTTCAGATCGATCGGCCGCCAGGTCGAGTCGACGAGCTCCGCGTCGAGCCACGCGGCGAGTTCGGCTGCGTTGCCGATGGTCGCCGACAGCGCGACCGTCTGCAACCCCGGGTTGAGCGTCCGCAACTTTGCGAGGGTCACCTCCAGCGTGGGTCCGCGTTCGGCGTCGTCGACGAGGTGGACCTCGTCGGCAACCACACAGGTCAGGTCGTCCAGCCACGGCGCGTCGTTGCGCACGAGCGAGTCGACCTTCTCGCTCGTGGCGACGACGATGTCCGTGTCCGCGAGCCACCCGCCCTCCGACTCGTAGTTGCCCGTCGAGACGCCGACGTCGACGCCGTACTGTTCGTAGGTTTCGAACTCGGCGCGCTTCTCGCTGGCCAGCGCGCGCAGGGGGACGATGTACAGTGCCTTCCCCCCGCGGTCGACGCTCGCGAGCATCGCCATCGCCGCGACGAGGGTCTTCCCGCTCGCCGTGGGGACGCTGGCGACGAGACTCTCTCGCTCTGTCACACCGCGTTCGACGGCCTCTGCCTGTGGCGGGTACAACTCCTCGACGCCCTGCGCTCGGAGGTGATCGGGCAGCCAGTCGGGCACCCCCGGAATGTCCGCGACGTCCATTACTGCGCGTCTCGGGCGTCCCGCGACTTAAACTGTCGTCCTCCCGGTCCTCCGCGGTGGCCCCGGTGACCGGCGTCGTCCGGAATCCCCACATCTAAGCCGGGAACCGACCAAGGACGCGCATGCGCATCGAGTTCGACCGCGACACGTGTATCGGGATGTTCCAGTGTGTCCCCGAGTGGGACGCCTTCGAGAGAGACGAGGACGCGGGCAAGGCAGTCCTCGCCGACAGCGAGGAGGCGGAAACGGACCTGTTCGTCCGCGAGGTGCCCGAGGACGCCGAGTTCGACGCGAAGTTCGCCGCCCGCGCCTGTCCCGTCGACGCCATCACCGTCTACGACGACGACGGCGAGCAACTGGTGCCCTAGTAACTGTCGATGCTCGTGCCGACCGAGCAGACGTACTCGCCGGTGGCGACCTGTGGGAGTCGGCGGGTCCGCCAGAAGATACCTGCGGAGTCCGCTGTCACCGTCTCCTTCTGGGTGCCGAAGACGTCGGTCACGTCGAAGAGCGTCTGGCCCCCCGAAACACGGTCGCCCAGCTCGACCGCGAAGTCGACGAGCCCGCCGGTCGGCGAGCCGTACTGTTCGAATCCGGACGCGCGGGTCTGCCGGTTGGTCGTGACCGCTCCGCGGAGGAACCCGTAGTACTGCAGGACGTTGAACACGCCGTCGACGCCCGCCTGGATGCTCGCCTCGTCCCAGCCGACGCTGCCGCCCAGCTCCGGATCGACGGTGGGCACTCCCTCGTCGGGGCCGACCCGAGCCAGTTGCCCGTCTGGGCCCTTCTGGTCGAGGACGTACCCGCAGCCAAAGACCTTCGCGAGTTCGAGACACTTGTCGTGGAGGCGGTGGCGGGAGCCACACCGGACCCGCACCTCCTCGATCATCCGCGAGGTCGACCCCTGGTGGAGGTCCAGTATCAGGTCGGCGCGGCTGGCGGCCTCGAACGTGACCGCCGCGACGCGTTCGGAGGTCGTACCCGTCTCGTCACCCGGATACGCCCGGTTGAGCTTGGTGTCGTCGATCGGGTTGCGGTGTTCGGCCACCTGGTAGGCGTAGTAGTTGGTGACGCCGACGACCAGCACCGTTCCTGCGAGATCTGCCGGATCGAGTTGCGGAACGACGCGCTGGACGACGCCGACGCCGTTGAGTTCGTCCCCGTCACTCGCGGCCTGGACGTAGAGGGTCTTGCCGTCGCGGGCACCGTTGACCACGGCTACCGGGAGACCGACCGTGGTCCCGTCCCGCGTCTGGCCGATCTCCAGTCGGCCGGTGTCCACTTCGCCGGGGGCAGCACGCGCCGTACCGAGACTCGCCATCACTCGTAGTGGACGTCCCCACGCCCTTGAGGAATTCGGTACGGGCCGGCTCTGCCAGGTCCCAGACCGGTGGTGCCCTGCGATGAACCGACGCGACTTTGCCTGTTCCGTCCCAAGGGAAGGTGTGTCACCGAGCGAGCAACCTGGCGGCCGGGCAGCACTCGTTGAGGCGCTCCGGGTCCGCCGGAACGCCAGACGTGGACTCGCCGTGGGTCTCCTCGTTGCCGGGGCCGTGTTCACAGTGTTCGTCGTCCTGCCGTCGGGAACGGCGCGGTCGAGGCTGTACTACGGCGCGCTCGCGTTCGTGCTGGCGATGACTGTCGCCGGCCTCGCGACGGCCGTCCTCGTCGCACGACGGGCCTACCACCTCTCGAAGGAACTGTAGTGTAGGCCGGGACCGACGGGAGACAACAGTACTTTGTGGGGTCTTCACGTACTGTGCCGTATGGACGCACGCACAATCGGCCTCCTCTTTCACGCCTGGGTCGTAGTGGCAGTCGCCATCGGGAGCGGCCTGATCGCCTTCTTCGACTCCGTTCTCCTCGCGCGGGTCGGCGCCGTGGTCATCATGCTCGGCCTCGTCAGCCTCATGCCCGCGTTCAACTACACGTGGTGGGAAGCGGAGTCCACCGAGGAAGGCGGGACGTCCGAAGAGAGCGGACCGACCTGAGCAGTCCGTCTCGTCGTGGCGGTTGTCAGACTCCTACCCGACGCTCGCGAGCCGCCGGAGCCGGTCGGCACCCGTGCCCGTGCCCTTCGCGAGGAGGACGTCGCCGGCGTCGAGCTGGGTGTCGGGACCGGGTGAGATGTCCCAGTTCCGGCCCTCGTCGGCGGCGTTGCGGACCGCGATGACCCGCATCCCGGTCTCGGTCTTGACCGCCCTCTCGCCCAGCGTGGATCCGTCGAGGCGGCTCCCCTCGCCGACGACGAACCGGACGATCACCTCGTCGCTCTCGTAGACGGCCTCCCTGACCACGGGGTGGGTCCCGAGTCCCCGCAGGACGCCCTCGCTGATCTCGAGGGCGGCGTCCGAGATGGTCTCGGTGCTGCTCGCCAGCTGGACCAGCCCGCGCAGGTCGACGGGTTCGTCGACCCGCGCCGCGGCCCGGAGCGTCCAGGCCTCGAAGCGCGACTGGAGGGCGTCGACCTCCGCCTCGAGTTCGAACACCTCCCTGGCGACGTCCTCCGAGTCGAAGAGGACCGCCCCGTAGGCCAGGTCGACCGCGAGTTCGCCCATGTCTTTCATCAACACCATGGAGTCGACCGCGCGGTCCAGATCCGATTCCTCGACGTCGGGCGGGTCCGGGTGGTCGTAGGCCTCGCCGGCGGCGTCGGCGTACACGGTCGCGATGGCGTCTTTCGGGCCGCGAAAGAGAACCACGTCTTCGGAGTCGAGAACTGTCTCCGGACCGGGGTTGAGCAGCCAGTCACCACGTCGTCGGATGGCCAGCACCCGGACTCCCGTGTCGGTCTCGAGTTGCATCCCGCCCAGCGACTCCCCGACCAGCCCCGACTCGGCCGCGAGTTCGGCCCGGACGACCGTCTCCATCGCCTCGGGGAGGGCGGCACGCATCTCGTCGGGGAGTCCCACCTCCTCCAGGACGATCTTGGCGATGTCGCCGGCGGCGTCGCTGATCTTCTCGGCAGCCCCGACGACGCCGAGGACGGGCGCGAGGCTCTCGGCGTCGTCGGGACTGCGCGCGGCCATGAGGACGCTCATGCGGGCGCGCAACTGGAGGATGTCCATCTGCTCTTCGAGTTCGAGCACCTCCCGTGCCACCTCGTCGCTGCCCAGCAGGACCGCCGAGTACGAGAGGTCGATGAGCAGCTCCGCGGTGTCTTTCATCTCGGCCAGCAACTCCTTGACGCTCGTCGGCTCGTAGCTCACCTCGTCGCCGGCCATACGCCGTGTTTCCCGCCGCGACGCAAAAACGTTGCCCGCCACGGACCGTCCTCCCGGCACGCGAGGGCCGGCGCCGAGATGGTAATGTTTTTTCCCGCAGGTAGTGAACTCGGTGGTATGTCGGACGAACTCGAAAAGGGACTAGAGGGCGTTCTCGTCGCCGAGTCCGCGCTCAGTGATATCGACGGCGACGCGGGGCGTCTCGTCTACCGGGGCTACGACATCGAGGACCTGGCCCGGGGGGCGACCTACGAGGAAGTCCTCTACCTGCTCTGGCACGGCCGTCTGCCCGACCGCGCGGAACTCGACGCGTTCGCGGAGTCGATGACGGCCGACCGGGAGGTCGACGAGGAGGTCCTGGCGACGGTCCGGCGCCTGGCCGAGGCCGACCAGAACCCCATGGCTGCGCTCCGGACGGCGGTCTCCATGCTCTCGGCCTGCGATCCCGCGCCCGACACCGTCGAGTCGACCGACCGGGAGATCACCTTCGCCAAGGGCCGCCGCGTCACGGCCAAGATTCCCACTATCCTGGCTGCCTTCGTGCGCGTCAGGGACGGCGACGAACCGATCGAGCCCCGGTCGGATCTCGGGCACGCCGCCAACTTCCTGTACATGCTCAACGGACAGGAACCCGACGACGTCGCGGCCGACGTCTTCGACCAGGCGCTCGTCCTCCACGCCGACCACGGCCTCAACGCCTCGACGTTCTCGGCCATCGTCACCGCGTCCACGCTGTCCGACGTCCACAGCGCGATCACCGCTGCGATCGGCACGCTGAAAGGGCCCCTCCACGGCGGTGCCAACCAGGACGTCATGGAGATGCTGCAGGAAGTCGACGAGGCCCGCGCGGATCCCCTGGAGTGGGTCCAGAACGCCCTCGAGGAGGGACGACGCGTCGCCGGCTTCGGCCATCGGGTCTACGAGGTCAAGGATCCCCGCGCGAAGATTCTGGGCGAACGGTCCCGCGAACTGGGCGCGGCCGCCGGCTCGGTCAAGTGGTACGAGATGTCCACGACCATCGAGGAGTACATGGCCGACCGGCAGAACCTGGCCCCCAACGTCGACTTCTACTCGGCCTCCACGTACTACCAGATGGGCATCCCCACCGACATCTACACGCCGATCTTCGCGATGAGTCGGGTCGGCGGCTGGGTCGCCCACATGTCCGAGTACATCGAGGACAACCGCCTCATCCGCCCGCGCGCCCGCTACGTCGGGCCCCGTGATCTCGGGTTCGTCCCCGTCGAGGACCGCTGATTGCTTTAAGTACGCTGACACCCGTGTGACGGCCGTCTGACTGGCGTCAAATGTGACTACTGTCGTGCGGTTTTGCGTCTGACGAACCTCCCCAGATTTTAAGTACCATCCACACCACCCACTGGCTGCAGTCGCGACTGTGACCGAGCGTCACACGCTCGCGGGGGTTCCCCGTTTTCCGGCGGTCCGACACCCCCGCTTTGCCCGTAGCTGTTTGCCGGCCGGTTTCGAATCTCGTCACAGCCGTTCCGGAACGTCGTCGACGAGTTCCTCGGCCGTCTCGTCGAACAGGTGGCCGAACGCGACGGTCCGGCGCGCACACAGGCGTGCGAGCGGGCCGGAGAGGTCGTCCGACACTCGTGCGAGGAGGGCGTCGTCGCGGAGCGCCGAACTGATGGCAGTCAGGCGCTGGCGGCGGCGGTCCGCGTACGCCGCGAGCGCGTCCTCGAGGGCGGCCGGGCCGTACGCCAGCGCGTCGGCCAGCACCCAGCCGTCCTCGACGGCCAGCGCCGGCCCGAGACACCCGCCGGGAACCGACGCGTGGGCCGCCGGGCCGACGGACGCGACGCCGTCGACACACAGCGTTCCCGGTACCGCGTCCGCGACCCGCCTGTACCGCAGTGACGACCCGTCGAGCGTGGCGAGTGTCTCCTCCAGCGGTGTCGAGAGGTGACCGAACTGCGTACGCAGGGCCCCGAGCGAGAGCGGCCGTGCGGTTGCAGCGCCGTCCGTGGCGACGAGGTCGACCCGGACCGACTCGCCGACCGGCGTCTGGAAGGCCCCACAGTCGGGGCCCCAGGCTTCCGTCGCCACCTCCGGCGCGGGAACGCTCGCCGGCCACTCGAAGGACCACCAGTGAACCGACGTCTCCGGTTCTGCCGCGTCGCCGGGCCAGAGCAACGGCCGGGACGTCGCCACGGCGTCGAACTGTTCCTCGATTCCCCCCTCGAACGTCGCACGGACGCCGCGCCCGGTGGGTTCGACCGAGGCCACCGGCCTGTCGGCCGTCCGGAACCGGTCGGTGAGGTGCTGTCGCATCACCGCCTCGAGCGACTCGCGCCGGAGAGCCACGAGCGACGGTCGGCCGGACGCGTTCCCGGTCCAGGAGCAGGACGGCTCGGCGCACCTGAGGTCGGTCAGTGCCGTCCCCAGGGTCTCGACGGGACGGCGGAGCCCGATCCGTTCGAGAAGGTCCAGACCCGGCTGCCAGAGCGCGACCACGGCCGGATCGGAACTGACGCCGGGGACGTCTGCCAGTACCGGATCGAGGCCGGCCTGGTCGAGAAATCCCGCGGTCGCTAGTGCTGCCGGCCCGCCGTCGACGACCAGCGTCTGGCGGTCGTGTCCCGACCCATCGGCCACCGGGACGTGTAGATCCGAGTCCCGGTCTGGCGGTGCTGCTCGATACATCGGTCTACCGGACTGTGTCGCTAGTGTGAATCTGTCGCGCGGTACGGATCCGTCGGCGTCGAACAGTCGTCCGTCTCAGCCATCCCATGGGACACTGTCCGTCCGAGGCCCGCATAAACCCGCACAGCGTGTTTCTGGGTCGGAAACACGCCTCCCGGGTCAATACATATAGCCATCCCGAGTCTGGCAGGCAGTCAGTGTAGACAGTAGGCTTGGGAGGATGGCGTGATTCCGTAGTATCGATGACAGCCACTACTCGACACGAGATGGGGACGGACGTGGATATCGACGCCGTACTGGAGGTCCTGGGCGACGACTACGCGTGTCGGATCCTCGGGGCACTCGAGGAGGGTCCCATGCCGGCGGCCGAACTGGCCGAGACCTGCGGAATGTCCCGGGCGACGGCCTACCGCCGCCTCGAACGACTGGAAACAGTCGGATTCGTGACTGCCGACCTCGCGTACGACGCCGACGGCCACCACCGCAAGCGGTTCCGGCTCTCACTGGACGAACTCCGCCTCGAGGTCGGCGAGAACGGCGTCGACGGGAGCGTCTCGTTCGCCGAACACGCTGCCGATTGACCGGATTGCTGTCGCTGTTTTCCAGGTCGTGCGCCGTCTCGCGGTCGATCCGGGACCGAACGGCAGCGATCCGTACGATCCGGACATCCGCGGGCGTCCGTACGACGGCCCTCGACGACGGGTTGGTGGCCGTCACGCGCCGTCACTGTCGGACCCGAAGAGCAACTCGAAGGTCTTTTGCTCGCCGATCCGGATGTGTTTGTTGACCGTCGGTTGTGTGATGCCGAGGGCCTCCGCGACGTCCTCGCCGCTGCTCTCGCGGGGCCAGTCGAAGTAGCCCATCGCGTGGGCCGTCTCGAGGGCCTCGTGCTGGCGGGCAGTCAGCCGGCGTTCGAGTTGCGCGGTGACCTCGCGTGGCGTCGCCGCGGTTTCGCGGTGCTGGCGCTGTGCGGTCAGTTCGAGAGCCGGGAACGCCGCCTGGATCCGTTCGACGATGGTCCGGGTGTCGGCCTCCTGTGGGAGTTCGACGACCAGTGTCGTCTCCGAGGGAGTGGCGCGTCCGCGCCGCAGGACACCGCCGTACTCGGAGACGACCGCGCCGAACCAGGACGATCCCTGCCGTTCGATCACTGCCTCGTCGTCCTCCCGCGTGACTGTCTCGACCGTGCCCGGCAGGACCTCGCTGGCGGCAGTGTCGACGTCGTCGGGCAGGTCGCCGACAAGCGTGTAGTAGACGCTGACCGAGCCGTCCGGTCGCCGGACGGTCCGTTCGTGGCGGACGTGACAGCCCAGTTCGCTGGCCAGCCGGGCGAAGGGGACACCGGCCTCGGCCCCCTGGAACTCGAGTTCGACCGTGTCGTCGGATTCGAGCGCACGCTGGCGCTCGATGGCGGTGATCGCGTACCCGATGGAGGTGCCCAGCTGGTCGAACACCTCGCGTTCGCGCTCGCCGAAGGCGTCGGGTTCGTTGGCGACGATGGTGAGGACGCCGTGGGTGAGTCCGCTGTAGGCCAGCGGGACGGCACAGATCGATCCCGCCCCGCGCCCCAGCAGCGTCTGCCGCCAGTCGCTCCGGTGGCCTCCAACCAGGTCGTCGACGACGACCGGCTCGCCGGTCTGCCAGGCCTTCCGGGCCGGGTGTGGATCGGCGTCGGGGCCGCCGCCGTCGAGTGACCGTTCGGCGCGGTCGGAGTCGATGCCGGCGACCGTCCGCGGCGTCAGGCGGTCGGTGCCGACGTCGGCCTCGGCGATCCACGCCGCGTCGAACGGATCGACGTCGATCAGCTCCTCGCAGACTGCCTCCTGGACGCCGCGCCGCGAGGATTCGGCCGTGATGGCCGCCTCGACGCGCTGGGTCAGTTCCGTCGCGGCCTCGAACCGGCGCGCGCGCTCGGCCTGTTCTTCCAGCTGTTCGTCGCGGGAGGCGAGTTCGCGCTCGCCCCGGAGACGGTTGAGCGCGGCCTCGACCGTGGCGGCCATGATGTTCGCCGCGTCGGGGTCCAGGCCGTCGTCCGCCCAGACGACGAGCAGACCGTTGCCACCCAGGGGGACGACGAGGACCTCGTCGCTTGGACCGGCGTCCAGTACGGGTACGTCCTCGATTGCGATCCGGTGCATCTGTTCCTCGACGAACGCCGTCCACGCGGGACCGTCCGCGGCCGTGAGACTGGGAAGGTCGCCCTCGATACCGGGTCCCTCTGCGGCCGGCTCGAGGACGCCGCTGTCCTCGTCGTACTCGTAGACTGCCGTCGCGGGCAACTCGAAGACCTCCGCGGCCGCCCGGACGGCGACGGCGCCGACCTCGTCGACGGTGTCGGCGGTGGTCAGTTCCGCCGTCGCGTCGTGGAACGACTCCAGGGTGCGTTCGCGTTCTTTGCGCTCGGTGATGCTCCGGCTGAGGACCACGAGTTTGCGCTCGTCGCCCCACTCTGTCGGATAGAAGTCGGAGTGGATCCACCGGACCTCGCCGTCGGGCAACTCGATCCGGTACTCCCGCGAGTAGCGATCGGCGGGGTCGCCGGCCTCGATATCGTGCTGGATCCTGTCGACGAACGCCCAGTAGTCCTCGTACTCGTCCGGATGGAGCAACCCGAAAAAGCCCTCCTCGTAAGTCTCGTGGATCTCCTCGACCGAGAGGCCGTAGACGTCCTCGTAGCCGGCGCTGACGTAATCCGCCGCTGGATCACTGTCGTTGATCTCCTCAAAAGACGAGAGGAAAATAGCCTCGTCGATGCGGTCGAGAATCACTCCCAGTCGGCGTTCGTTCTCGCGGAGTCTCTCGGCACGGGCGACACGGTCGAGCGCCGTCCGGACGTGGCCGGCGAGCGTGCGGGCGGCGTCGACGACGAACCCGTCGTAGGCCGTCTTGCCCAGTTTGCCGACGGCCAGCAGGCCGTGGTCGCCGAGCGGGAGCACGATCGCGGCGTCCAGCGGGTTCTCCGGGAAGTGCTCGCCGGGATCGTACACCAGCGTCTCGCCCTCGCGGTAGGCCCTGTACTCGACGTCGCCCGGCCGGAACGGCGCGGGGTCGATCTCGCGCACCGGTTCGGTTCCCGCGACGGGTTCGAGACGCGGCCCGTCGTCGCCCTCGCGGTGCAGCCAGCAGACTGTCACCGGCAGGTCGAGTACGTCCCGGGCTGCCTCGACGGCCGCGCGGCAGGCGCCGTCGGTGGTCTCGGCCTCCTGGAGTCGCTCGGTGGCGTCGTGGAGCGTCTGGACCATCCGTTCGCGCTCGCGGCGCTCGGTAACGTCGCGGACGCTGGCGAGAACCCGCTCCTGCCCGCGGAGTTCGATCACGCTGAGGTGGACCTCCGCGGCGAACGAGGTGCCATCCTTCCGGCGGGCCGTGACCTCGAACAGCTGCGGGCCCTCCTCGCGTGCCTGTTCGATCCGTTCGAACGCCTCTTCGTCGGTGTAGTCGGCCTCCTCGGGAATGAGTTCTTCCAGGCTCGCGCCGACGAGTTCCTCGCGGTCGTAGCCCATCAACTCGCAGTATCGTTCGTTGACGTCCAGGAGTTTCCCGGTTTCGGGCTCCTGGACGACCAGGCCGTCCGAGACGTTCTCGAACACCTCGCGGTAGGTGCGTTCGAGGCGGCGCCGTTCGGTTATGTCGCGACCGATCGAGAGGTACCGGGTCTCCCCGCCGATGGTGGCGGTCGACCCGTTTATCTCGAGCCAGCGTTCCGAGCCGTCCCTGGTCTCGATTTTCCACTCGGTCTGCTGGGACTCCCCGGACTCGACGACCGCGTCGATGATCTCCGAGCCACGCTTTTCGGTGTACCCCTCGTCGCTGACGCTGATGTCCGCCGGGTTCATCTCGACCAGGTCGGCCTTCTCGTAGCCGACCAGTTCACAGAGGCTCTCGTTGGCGTCGACTATCTCACCGGATTCCGGATCGATGACCGCGATCGCGTCGTTGACGCTGTTGAAAATCTCCTCGTACTCCTGCTCGCGACGCTTGCGTTCGGTGACGTCGCGGACGCTGGCGAGCACCTGCTCCTCGCCGTGGAGGTCGACGACGCTGAGGTGCACTTCCCCGACGAAGATCGCGCCATCCTTGCGCTGTCCCGCGAATTCGAACAGTTGCGGTCCCTCCTCGCGTGCCTGTTCGATGCGCTCGAGGCCGTCTCTGTAGGTGTCGACCGTGTCCCCGTAGATTGCGGGGGAGTCCTCGCGGACGATCACCTGGAGGTTCTCACCCACGAGTTCCTCGCGGTCGTAGCCCGTCAGCTCGCAGTAGCGGTCGTTGACCGCGCGTATCTCCCCGGTGTCGGGATCGTGGACGACCAGGCCGTCCGAGACGTTCTCGAACACCGCGCCGAACCCGTTTCTCGCGCGCTCGCGCTCGACCGTCGAGGCGAGCTGGTCCGCGAACACCTCCGGTTCTGTCTCGGCGACGTGCCGGGGCAGCGTCTCGGTGGCGCCCGCGGCCAGCGCGTCCGCGGCGACCTCCGGCGTCCCGTCGAGGAGCAACACGACCGGCACCTGGTCGTCGGCACACGCCTCGACGACGTCGACACAGTCTGTTCCCACCTCCTCGCTGTCGACGACGACGCAGTCGGTCCGTGTCTCGTCGATTCCCTCGTCCTCGACCGCGTCCGGATCGACGGTCTCGACATCGAGTTCTATCGTTCCCCCACTCCGCTCCGAGAGCGCCGCCACAACCTCGCCGCTCCCCACGACGACAGGACGTAGCGGACGGAACTCGACGGGAAACATCGTCGCTATCTTCGGCTCCGATGGTGTAAAGCGTTCGTTCGCGTCCTGTGTAGACTGCACCGGGCGTTGCAGACGCCGAAACACGCCACCCCATTATACGCAACTGCCGGACACAGTTTCGTTCATGCCGACCAGCGCACCTCTCGAACGGGAATCGGACGCCGGAAGCGCAACCAGCAGGCCGACCCAGTTTGTCAGCGACCAGAGCCTCGTCGTCCGCAACTACGATGGGGCGACGGCCCACGAACTGCGAGTCTCGTTTGTCGGTCCGGACGGCGAGGAGGCGTTCGCGCGGACGGTCACCGTCGAGCCCCTGGGAATGGTCACAGTCGAGACGCGACTCGAACGCGCAGTCTACCGGGTCGAGGCCCGTCTGGACGACGACGAAAGTGACAGCACTGAGTGTCTCGTCGGGAGCGGCCCCAACGAGACCGCCTTCGTCGAGACTGGGAACGGAACCGTGAGCGTCGTCGAGGGTCTCCTCTAACGCCCTGGCTCGTCGCGTCTGCGATCAGTTCCCCCGATACGGACTGCTGTAAGCCCGACTGTCGGCTGTAGGCCCGTGAGCAATTTCGACTCCCAGGGTCGAATCTCTCCACGAACTTGTAGCCGACATATCATTTCCGGATCGATCGCACAAGGCGTGTGGTCGAACCGGTAAAACGGTCACAGCAGTCCGTGCGACATCCCCGGACTTCCCGGAATCGAAATCCCTTTGACCGGTACCGCGCTATCGTTACACGAGTCCGGGTAGGGTAGTGGACTATCCTCCTGGCTTGCGGAGCCAGGGACCGGAGTTCAAATCTCCGTCCGGACG
>CAYYHG010000070.1:0-14341 GCA_964471665.1 uncultured Halobacteriales archaeon
TTATGGCCGGCAGTATCACTCCTGTTCGGTCGGCGCGGAACACCGCATACAGAGCACGTTCTCGGCGACCCAGTTGACGTCGTTCGATCCACAGTTGGGACACCGATACGTCGCGCTGTTGTACTCGGTCGTTCCCCGCGGGGCGGCGAGGTAGCTGTTCTCGACGACCGACTCGAGCAACGTCGGGAACCGCTGTCGCTTTGTCTCGACTCGACTGGCGAGGAATCGCCCGGGTGCCGCTGGATCGGAGCCGTGGAGGTCCTCCCACGCGACCGCGATTTCCCCGTTTGCAGTGCTCCGGGCGACCTGCTGTAGCGGCGTCGCCGCCGCTCGAAACAGCGGTGTCGTGCCCCAGTACTGCGGGTCGTCGATCGACTCGGCAGCCCCGCGGTACGCTTCCGCAGCCACGCGGTAGGCCTCCTCTGTGCCGTCCAGTCCCCCGGCGAGCCTGGCGTCCGCGCTCAGTTCCCGCAAGCAGGCCTGCTGTGCGGGTCGATCGAGCGTTGTTCGGAAATCGGCCGCGACAGCAGTTGCCTCGACGCCCCGGTTGGTGGCCCTGGCCGGACGGCCGGCGACGCGATAACAGATCGCGCTCGTCACCAGGTGCCCGAGTCCGTCGCCCACCCACCCCTTCTCGTCGGCCTCGAAGGGGTCTTGTTCCGGGCGTGGACTCGCGAGTGTCCGCCAGGCCGCCCGCGCGAGCGCGTCTCCCGCCGTGTTGTAGCTGCGATCGGCAAGAGCTGACACCGCCTCCTCGTAGTACCCGCCGTCCTGTGTGCTCATGCTGTCGTGTCGGGTCTCTACGGTAACAAGCGTTCGTTAACTGGCCTGGTACGGACCGCTCTCAGAGACTCGAGACACAGAGTCGGGCACGTCCCGGGACCAAGGGATGTCTCGACCGGTTCAATGACCGATTGAGACTCGTCAAGCACCGAATACTCAATAGGAGGGCATGCGACACGGGAACTTGTGACAGACACGGGGCGGGAGGGTACAACATGAGTTTTGACAGCACATGGCAACAATTGCACCGGTTCGACGGGGAGAACACAGATCAATACCGAGCTCTTGTCATTGGACTGTGGAGTTGTACGGTCCTGTTCTACGGTCTCGGTGACACTGGACTGACAATGGTCGTGCACCAACTGGGAGGATTTGAGGTCAATCCTGTCGCACGGTCCTTCCTCCGAACAGCCGGCTACGCCGGTCTCGTCGTCCAGAAGACGCTCGTCCTCGGCGTTCTCGCTGCTCTCTGGCGCTACTATCCGACAGTCGGCGACCTCTCGCCGGACCCGTGGCGGCTGATCGTTCCGATTCTCGCTGCGACGCGTGGTGCGTACCTCGTCAGTGTTCACGTACACAACATCGGCGTCCTGCTGTAGCCGCCAGTACGACGAGCCCAGCGCCGGCCTGGCACCCGGGCCGGACACAGTCTGACAGCACAACACTTCTTTTTCCGGAACGTCAGTTTAATACTACATGGCACAGAACGCACTTCCTCCGTCACCGCCAGCGAAACCACTCCTCGGGCACACGATTGCGTTTACGAGCGATCCGTTCGGGTTCGTGAGACGCTCGGTCGAGTCAACCGGGGACATGTTCCACATGCAACTGCTGGGACGGGACGCGTGCGTGTTCGCCAATCCGGGCTACATCGAGACGGTCCTGTCCGATCGTGATACCTTCGCCAAGCTGGACGATTTCGAGGTCGCCTTCGGCCAAGCACTGCTCTCGGCCGAGGGAGAACAGTGGCACCGCCAGCGCCGCGTGATGGACGGGTTCTTCAGTCCGGATCGGATCGGCGGATACACCGACACGATGCTCGAAGTCGCACAGAATCGCGTGGAGACGTGGTCTCCGGGACAGCCCGTTCGTCTCGACGACGAGATGCCAGCAATCGCGTTGCACAATCTCTTCGAGGTCATTCTGGGGCAGTCTCCCGCTCGCGACGAGGTCGACGAACTCGCGGAGGCCGCCCACGCACTCAACCTCTGGTTCAAACCGACATCGTGGATCCTCCCCGAATGGGTCCCAACACCTGCTCGCTACAGGTTCCAGCGCGCCTCTGCCGAACTGCGCGACCGGGCGAGAACACTCCTCGCAGACACCGGAGACGATCCGGACAGTGAGAGTCTGCTCGCCACGCTGGCTGCGTTGAGCGACAATCCGGAGACGGACTTCGACCGACCAGAGGTCCTCGACCAGGTCGTCGGCATGTTGTTTGCCGGCCACGAGACAACGGCCCTCGCTCTCACGTATGCCCTCCACCAGATCGGTTCGTGTCCGACTGTCGCCGAGCGGTTCTACGCCGAGATCGACGCTGTGCTTGGTCACCGCCCGACGTTGTCGGATCTGCGGGACCTCGACTATCTGGAGAGACTGGTCAGCGAAACTCTCCGGCTCTACCCTCCGGTTCACACGATTCCACGCGTCACCACGGACTCCGTCGAGATGAACGGACACACCATCCCGGCGGACATGCAGGTGCTGCTCTCGGTGTGGTCGCTGCACCGTGACTCGCGGTTCTACGACAATCCGCTCGAGTTCGATCCCGATCGATGGATCGACACGTCCCCTCGAGAGCAGGGATACGCTTTCGTTCCGTTCGGGGCCGGCCCACGTATCTGTATCGGGAGACACTTGGCGCGCCTCGAACTGAAGACCGTGCTCGCCACGATCGGACAGCGTTACCGGGTCGTGACAGACGAGGATATTGCGGTGGCCCCCCAGATGACAACCCAGCCTGCCCACCCCGTACCGGTCCGTATTGAAGAACGCGGTGATCATCCCTGACGTACAACCGTCACTATCGGATGGGAGAAGTTCACCCCAT
Organism: uncultured Halobacteriales archaeon; assembly: GCA_964471665.1. Lineage (GTDB taxonomy): Archaea > Halobacteriota > Halobacteria > Halobacteriales > Haloarculaceae > SW-9-67-25. Next base: position 2,834 of record CAYYHG010000070.1, read on the forward strand.
CCTCCAAAGAGATTCGTTCTATTTTTGTCGGTGGTCTGGTGCTGCCGTGGCCAATCGGAGTTCCAAGTGCGAAACCCCGGCGAAACCAAAAAATTTATTAGTATTGGCTAATCACCCGAAATCATGAGCGAACTTGAAACCACAAAAGAATTTACGGGAGAAATGGGATTTACGTTCTTTGTCGCCGCCTTCTGTTGTTTACCCTATGGCATTTACAGTTATTATTCAAACAAAGAACAGAGAGTGATTTGCCCAGAGTGCAAAGAGACAGCCGACATGCAGGCGTCGACATGTCCCAGCTGTCAGGAAGATCTAGACCAGTATAGATAATGAACAATGGAAAACGTCATAAAGAAACTTATTAAGAGGGTCGGCAGAGAGGATCCTCTACTGCTAGCGCATCATCCTACCTGCGAGTATTATTCCCATCACGTGATTGAATTGTATGGACAGAAACTCTGCATGGGCTGTTTCATCGTGTACCCGGTTGGGCTTGTTTCCTTGTTGGTCCTAGTTTTGTCCCGTTTGACGATACTTAGTGGACAAATAGCCAGCATCACGACACACTCGCTGTATATTGCGGGATTTACGCTCATTTTGCCAAAGATCGTACTCAAAGTTATTCCCGGGCAGCGAGCGAGGTGGCAGAGAATCCTGACAAAGGCTACACTGGCAGTTGGTTTGGCGTTTGTCGCTCTTCCATTCATCTTCAGGCCGAGTGAGCGAGTACTAACCCTGTGTCTGTTCTTCGGCTTCCTGATCCCCTACGTCGGGTACAAGGCCTGGACAGCGACTGACGATTGTGAGGGCTGCCCAGAAGCCGACGACTTCCCTAATTGTTCTGGGATGTCGTTCGATCGCACGTACACGTACTCCACAGACGATCAGGACAGGTGAAAGCGAGCCAGTTTGTTGTGGGGCGTTTTCAGGCAATGAGACTCAGACGAGAACGCTTATTCATCTGAACCACGAAATTGTTGTAATGGTAATCAGCACAGATACACTCGAGAGACGGGATGTGACATACACGATCACTGAGACTGTTGCTGAGCAGACCGGCGTCGATATCTGTGAGTTATCGCCTCTGTACGAGACCATCGATCCAGACGCTCTCGACGCGTTCCTCCGGTGTTCGAACAGCACCGACGCGCGTCCCGAGCGGTCGGTCGAGTTCTCGTACTGTGGCTATCGTGTCACGGTCGACTCCGCCGGGCAGGTCCAACTCCAGCCAGAGGCTGAATCGATATCTTCGACACCATCCACCTGAGGTCGAGGAAAATCCATGCATATCACGGATACGAAAAAATTGTACGCAGAGGACGACATCCTGACGAAATTAGAGAGCGCGATGGCACACTCGTCGGGTGAACTCAAATCTGACATCCGGGCTGCGATCGAAGATCGAAAGAAGGAATTGCGTGACAAGTAGGATGTCACTGAACTGAACGGGGCCCGAACCGCGGCGTCTGTCCCACGGCACGTATTCACGGGCAGTCGATGGGTTCGGAAGGATTATACGTCTCCCACGTCAATCTGCAACGGCAATGGCGAAAGGAACGGTTGATTTCTTCAACGACACCGGCGGTTACGGTTTCATCGAGACTGAGGATGCGGACGAGGACGTGTTCTTCCACATGGAAGACGTCGGCGGCCCGGACCTCGAAGAAGGACAGGACTTGGAATTCGACATCGAACAGGCCCCCAAGGGCCCGCGGGCGACCAACGTCACCCGCCTGTAAGACGGGGCTCCCGTCTTCCACGTGTTCTTTCGACGCCTCACTGGTAGACGCGTCTCGGACGGACTGTCCGACACCGCACCGATTTTGAGGCGTCTCGACGAAGACCCGTCGTGCACATCGACCACGCGGGCGTCGCTACGGACGACGCCGACACCGTCGTCGGACTGTACGTCGACCTCTTCGGGTGTGAAATTGCACACGAGGAGACGTTCGACGGGATGGACGTCGTGTTTCTGGAGTTCGGGAACGGCTACATCGAGTTGCTCGAACCGCTGGACGGTGACGGGCCGATCGCGTCGTATCTCGACAGCGAGGGACCGGGTATCCACCACCTGGCTGTCGCCACCGACGACATCGAGGCGACACTGGAACTGGCTCGCGCGGCCGGGGTCGACCTGATCGACGAGACCCCCCGGGCGGGTGCGTGGGGACACGACGTCGCCTTCCTGCATCCCGCGTCGACCGGCGGGGTGTTGCTGGAGTTGGTGGCACACCGATGAGGACTGTGTAGTAGGTCTCGGTATGTGGCCGTCCCGGGACCGGCGAGGCCGGGACACAGCGACGACACTCCTTGCGAAACGGCGACTACAGCTGTTCGACCGACGAGAGATCCCCGATCCGTACGTAGTGTTCGGGCTCCGTGGCGTCACTCGTCGGAACCACCTGCACGTGGTAGGTACTGTCCGGATCGACGTCGTATGCGACTGCACCACGCCTGGTTTCGCCGCTGCGGACGAATTTGCTCGGCAGCACTGTCTGGTCGATCCGGTTGTCGTTTGCGATTTGCTTGCTCCCGGACTGGTCGAACGTCGTCCACGAATTCGCCTCCGGGCTCATGACGCGAAACTCCTCGGGAAGCGAGATGCCGTCGTCCCGCGGGTTCGTGAGTTCGACGACGACGACCAGGTAGATTCCCTGAGGGGTGGCAGTGGTCACTCGGCCGCCGAGTTCCTCGGCCGTGTAGAACCTGATGACGCGGTACGTGACCGCCTGGTTCCCCTCCCCGACGGTGAACTGTTCGTCCAGCCCGTGGGTAGTTCCTGGCAACGTCGGCGTCGGCGTGTCGGTGGGTGGAGGCGTCTCCGTCGGCGTGGGGGAGGGCGTGTCGGTCGGTGTGGGCGTCTGAGTCGGTGTCTCGGCGGGTGTTGGCGTCGGCGTCTCAGTGGGTGTTGGCGTCGGCGTCTCGGTCGGCGTGGGATTCTGCGTCAACGCCTGCCCGGGCCGTGTCCAGTCGCCGTCGAGAACCGTCCCGACCAGGATCCCGGTCAGGAAGGTGGAGCAACCGATCAACACCTCTCGTCGCTGCATACGTCGTGTACTACGGAGGGACAAAAAACAGTGACGACGACAGATCCCGATCCGGGTGCTGGAGTGACGCTCGTCGGGGGTACCGAACACGGCATCGGGGTCCCGTGGGGGCAGTCCATTGGCTTTTCGGGGCCGGATTGTGAAGGCGTTCCCCACATGCAGAAGGTTTTTGCTCGCGCCCGGGGTAGCCGGTTGTAGTATGCCCGACGACCTGAACTGGGCCATCGGTGGCGAAGCCGGTGACGGGATCGACTCCACAGGAAAGATCTTCGCCCAGGCGCTCTCGCGGGCGGGTCGGCACGTGTTCACTTCCAAGGACTTCGCCTCGCGGATCCGGGGCGGCTACACGGCCTACAAGGTACGGACAGCCGTCGACACTGTCGAGAGTGTCGTCGACCGTCTCGACATCCTCATCGCGCTCACCGAGCGGACCATCGACGAGAACCTCGACGAACTCCACGAGGGCAGCGTCATCATCTACGACGGCGAGCGCACCACGATGCAGGACGTCGAGATTCCGGAGGGGATGATCGGCCTGAACGTCCCGCTGAAACGCCTCGCCGAGGAGGCTGGCGGCGCCATCATGCGCAACGTCGTCGCACTCGGGGCCGCCTGCGAGGTGGCGAACTTCCCCATCGGGAATCTGGACGAGTCCCTGGAGAAGCGCTTTGGCGACAAGGGGACAGCCATCGTCGAGAACAACAAGAAGGCCGCCCGCGCCGGCCAGGAGTACGTCGCCGACGAGTTCGACCGCGAGTTCGAGTACGACCTGGAGACGACAGACAACGATTACGTCCTCCTGAACGGGGACGAGGCCATCGGGATGGGGGCCATCGCCGCCGGCTGTCGGTTCTACGCAGGCTACCCGATCACTCCGGCGACCGACGTCATGGAGTACCTGACCGGCCGCATCGACCGGTACGGCGGGACAGTCGTCCAGGCAGAGGACGAACTCTCCGCGATCAACCTCGCGCTCGGTGCCGCCCGCGCGGGTGCCCGGTCGATGACCGCCACCTCCGGACCGGGAATCGACCTGATGACCGAGACGTTCGGCCTCGTGGCGACCTCCGAGACGCCGCTGGTCATCTGTGACGTGATGCGCTCGGGGCCTTCGACGGGGATGCCGACCAAGCAGGAACAGGGCGACCTCGATATGGTGCTGTACGGCGGCCACGGCGAGATTCCCCGCTTTGTCGTCGCACCCACGACGGTCGCGGAGTGTTTCTGGAAGACCGTCGAGGCGTTCAACCTCGCCGAAAAGTACCAGACGCCGGTCTTTCTGGTCTCGGATCTCGCGATGGCGGTGACCGAACAGACCTACCCGCCGGATGCGTTCGACATGGACGACGTCGAGATCGAGCGCGGCAAGATCGTCGACGACGACGAGGTCGACGCCTGGCTGGACGAACAGGGCCGGTTCCAGCCCCACTTCCCGTCCGCGGACGGCGTCAGCCCGCGGGCGTTCCCCGGCACGGCAGACGGCGCCCACATGACGACGGGACTCGAACACGACGCCCTGGGTCGCCGGACCGAGGACGAGGAGATCCGCGTCGAACAGGTCGACAAGCGCAACCGCAAGGTCGACTCTGCCCGCGAACAGGAAGAGTGGGACTACCGGGAGTTCGGCGTCCCGGACGCCGACACGCTGGTGCTCTCCTGGGGCTCCAACGAGGGGGCCATCCGCGAAGGCATGGATCTCCTCGAAGCGGAGGGGATCGACGTTCGCTTCATCTCGGTGCCCTACCTGTTCCCCAGGCCCGACCTGACCGACGAGATCGAGGCCGCCGAGACGACCATCGTCGTCGAGTGTAACGCGACCGGGCAGTTCGCCGACGTCGTCGAACACGACGTCCTCGAACGCGTCGAGCGGATGAACAAGTACACCGGCGTGCGGTTCAAAGCAGACGAACTGGCCGCGGAAATCAAGCGAAAGATCACGACCCCACAGGAGGCAACACAATGAGTTCGGACGTCCGATTCGTGGATTTCAAGTCAGACAAGCAACCGACGTGGTGTCCCGGCTGTGGCGACTTCGGGACGATGAACGGGATGATGAAGGCGCTGGCCGAGACCGGCAACGACCCCGACAACACGTTCGTGGTCGCGGGCATCGGCTGTTCCGGGAAGATCGGGACCTACATGCACAGTTACGCGCTGCACGGCGTCCACGGGCGCGCACTTCCGGTGGGCATCGGCGTCAAGCTCGCGAACCCGGACCTGGAGGTGATGGTCGCGGGCGGTGACGGCGACGGCTACTCCATCGGCGCGGGCCACTTCGTCCACGCCGTCCGCCGGAACGTCGATATGTCCTACGTCGTCATGGACAACCGCATCTACGGCCTGACGAAAGGACAGTTCTCGCCCACGTCCAGGGAAGACTTCGAGACCTCGACCTCGCCGGACGGCACACAGATGGCGCCGGTCAACCCCCTCGCGCTCGCGCTCGCCGCGGGCGCGACCTTCATCGCACAGTCTTTCTCCTCGGACTCCCAGCGCCACACCGAGATCGTCAGGAAGGCCATCGAACACGACGGCTTCGGCTTTGTCAACGTCTACTCGCCGTGCGTGACGTTCAACGACGTCGACACCTACGACTACTGGCGCGACTCCATCGTCGACCTGGGCGAGACCGACCACGATCCCACCGACCGCGACCAGGCCCGTGACCGCATCCTCTCGGGCGACCAGGAACTGCTCGGTGTCATCTACCGGGACGAGGGATCGGTGTCCTTCGGCGAACGCCAGGGCCTGGGCGAGAACATGGCCGACATCCCCGACGGCCCTCCCGAGGACGCGACGGACCTCGTGCGGGAGTTCTACTGATCGAAACCACCGACAGTACCAGTGACCTCCGACCGGCAGCGTGACCCCCCGGTCGAAACCCAAAGAGAATTGCCCACCCAGTCCCGACGTGTTCACATGGCCGTCGCCGAAAGCCTCCGGACGGGACTCCGGGCCAGACCGCGAACCGTCACGGCCGCCCTCTCGATTGTCGGGTACGTCCTCGTCGGCGGGGCGCTGTCCGGGTTCGTCCCGCTGTTTCCCGACCTGTCGCGGTCGACGGTGAACCTGTTCAGCCACGTCATCGCCGGGGTCAACACGCTCGCGCTCGCGTCGTTGCTCGCCGGCGTCTACTTCGTCAAACGCGGACAGATCGACCGCCACCGGCGGGCGATGCTGACTGCCTTCACGCTCATCCTCGTCTTCCTGTTTTTCTACCTCTGGAAGACCGGCGGGGGATTCGAGAAGGCCATCGTCGCCCCACCGGCTGTGACGACGGTGTATCTCGTCATGCTCGGCGTCCACATCTTCCTCTCGGTCGTCTCGGTCCCGGTCGTTCTCTACGCCGCCATCCTGGGGTTGACCCACACCCCGTCGGAACTCCGGGAGACGGCCCACCCTCGCGTCGGTCGGATCGCCGTCACCGCCTGGAGTGTGAGTCTCGCGCTCGGTATCCTCACCTACGTCCTGTTGAACCACGTCTACGGGTGGGAGGTCCACCAGGCTGCCCTGTTGCTGGTGGGTGCCCTAAAACGGACGGGATGAGCTGCAAAAAAGAGACGACGCACACGGGTACGCGTCACGGGAACGCCCCACACGGTTTTGTCGTCGCCGGTGGTACGTGGAGCTATGACAGAGGAGACGAACGGCGGGGAGACAGAGTCAGAGACGATACGCCGGTGTGACTACTGTCGACTACCGATCCCCGCGACGCCACAGACGCTCGATCACAACGGGGTCACGTACGCGTTCTGTTCGGCGACCTGCCGGGACGCCCTCGAGACTGCCGACCGGGTGTTCACCGAGTACCACGGCTTCCGGCGGCTGACCACCGGCGTCACGGCGCTCGACTCGAGTCTCCCGCAGGGGATTCCGCGCAACTCGTTTGTCCTCCTGACAGACCTCGCGGGGACGCGGTCGGAGGCCATCCAGGCCGAACTCGTCTGGCGGGCGATGCAGCGCGGCGAACCCGTCGTCTACGTGTCCTTCCTGGAGCCGCCGGTTTCTGTCGTCCAGGAGTTCGTCACCCTGGAGTGGAACGTTCTCCCCTCACTGGAGAACAGCGACCTGCAGATCCTCGACTGTTTTACCTACCGGGCGGACGACCGCGACCGGATGTACGAGCGGATGAACGCCTGGAACACCCACCTCTGGGACGTCGCCGAGTCGGCGACCAGCACGGTCCGCGATCCCACCGATATCGGCCAGATCCAGAACAGACTCGACCGCGCGCTGGAGACTGTCAGCAGACACGAGAACGGCATCGTCGTCATCGACTCGCTGACCGAACTCGGGTCGCTCGTCCAGCCCGTCCAGGCGTACAACTTCCTCAAGGACGTCCGTGCCGACGTCTGCAAGGGCCGGTTCGTGCCCGTGTTCGCCGGCGCGACGATGACGGGCGAGGAGCGGACCTTCCCCCACGACCTGGGATACATGGTCGACGGCATCGTCGAGATGCGCCTCAACGAGGAACTCGTCGAGGACGCGCTCGTCAAACAGCTCCGTGTCCGGAAGATGAGCGGCGTCCTCGCCATCTCCGAGTGGGAAACCTACGAGTACACTGCCGGGAAGGGCATCGTCACGTTCGATCCGATCGCACAGATGGAGGCGACACAGGAAGCGAAAGTCGAATCGAAGGGCTCGGAACCGCCGGGCGATCAGACCGAACTCGACGAAGTTCACGGAGAGGACGGCGACGACGTCTGACTACCACTTGACGCGCTCGCGGAAACACGTTCGGCTAGTCCGTCTGTGGGAGGGCCCGCGCGGCGACCACGAAAACGACGGTCGCGACAGCGGCGAGAACGGCGAGGTTCTCCAGCGGGCCGGCGGCCGCGGGACCGCGGACCGTCGCCAGCACCCTCTCCCCGCCCGGTGTGGACGTCACCTGCCGAACACCGCGCGAGAAGTACGTCAGCGGCGAGAGTCCGGTGGGAAGCCAGCCGGGGAGCAGCGACCGCGGGACGAACGCCTCGGAGAGAAAGAGCAACGGGAGCGCGAGGCTGTTGCTCGCCGCGATGGCACCGTCCTGTGAGTCCGCGAACGTCCCGAGGAGGCTGCCGACCCCACAGAACAGCGCCACTCCCGCGACGACGAACGGCACGAGCAGTGCGAGCGCCGGCGAGACGGCGATGACGGCACCGGTAGTCGCCACGAGCAGGCCGAGCAACAGGAGGCCCGCGGCACCGATGACGACGACGTTGACCAGCGCCTGGGCGAGGAGCCACTCCGTCCGCGAGAGGGGTGTCGTCGCCAGTTTCTCGAAGCGATTGCCGTCACGGTGGCGCGCGACCTCGCTCCCCACACGGGACAGCGGTGTGAACAGCACGACCACCGCCAGGTAGCCAGGCACGTACCACCCTGGCGGTTCGGCGAACAGTCCCCCACCCGTCGGTTGGGTCTGGACCAGCACGCCGAAGATGACGACGATGATGACCGGAAAGAAGAACGTGAAGAAGACGGCCGTCCGCCGCCGGAGGAAGGCCATCGTGGCGGCCCGCGTCTCCGCTCTGACGCGCCCGACGCGGCTCATCGTGCTGTCCCCTCACCCCGGTTGCGACGACGGGTCGCGTCCTCACCACGCTGTCGTCGGTCGTGCGTCTGTCCGTCGCGCTGTCGACGACTGCCTGCCTCCGTGGCAACCGCCTCGCCGCCCTCGGCGACGGACCGTCCGGTGAGTTCGAGGTAGACGTCCTCCAGGTCGGGGTCCGTCCAGGTCAGCGACTCGTAGGTGACGCCAGCCGCCGAGAGCGCGTCGACCACGTCGCCGATGCCCTCCGGCGGGACGTTCCTGACTGTGAGCCGACTGTCCCCGACCGTGGCGGGGTAGGACAGCGGCTCCAGGAGGTCCGCGGACTCCGTGTCGATACCGTCGACGTGGAGGAGGCTGTCGCCGCCGTACTCGGCGACGAGCCTGTCGGACGTGTCGACGGCGACCAGCTGTCCGTCCGCGAGCAGCCCGACGCGGTCGGCGAGGTGCTCGGCCTCCTCCATGTAGTGGGTCGTCACGAGCACCGTCGTCCCGGCGGCCGCAAGATCCTCCAGGAGTCGCCAGAGCGCGCGCCGTCCGGCGGGGTCGATCCCCGTCGTGGGTTCGTCCAGCAGGAGGAGGTCGGGATCGTTGACCAGCGCCGTCGCCACGCAGGTCCGGCGCTGCTGACCGCCCGAGAGGTTCTCGTAGACGGTATCCGCGTGCTCGGCCATCCCGACGTCCTCGAGCACCGCTCGGGGACTGCGCGCCGTATCGTACAGGCCGCCGTAGTAGGCGAGGAGTTCCCGGGCCGTGAGCCGCTCTGCCGGCGTGAAATCCTGGGGGAGCAATCCCAGGCGCTCGCCGTCGAGTCGCTGCGGGTCCTCGCCGAACAGTTCGACCCGACCCCGGTAGTCGGTCGTGCCCGTCAGCGCGCGCACGAGCGTCGTCTTCCCGGCACCGTTCGGACCGACGAGGGCGAATATTTCGCCGGCGGCGACAGACAGGGAGACGCCGTCGACGGCGACGGTCCCGTCGTAGGTCCGGGAGATCTCCTCGGCGACGATGGCGTCCATACCCGGCGGTCGGTCGCCCTCGCAAAAGAGCGTTCGGTCCTACAGCCGCTGGCGGACCTCCCGGACGATGCCGTCGACGTCGAACTCGTCTTCGTCCTTGTCGTAGACTGTCTCCCCGTCGACGGACACGCGGAACACGCCGTGGTCGCTCGTCACCAGCGAGACGCGGTCGAGGTCCCGTTCGAGTCCGTTGAGGATCACCCGCTCGACCTCCAGTGCCCGTCCGCGGTAGCCACAGGGCACGCAGTACTCGATATCGACTTCCGTCATGCACAGTGGGTTCCCGCCTCACCGACAACAATGTGTCGGCGGTCGTGGGTGATCGGCACACACCCGTCGGTCCCCCCAGAAAGTCGGCCGAGTTCTGTGATCCGGGGTCGTCGACTCCCGTACGCGTCCCGGGAACGTCACACGAACCGGAACGTCTCGAGGTTCTTCGGCGCGAAGGTCCGCATGTTGAAGTCGTGGTACAGCGCCGAGGACAGATCCTGGGTGCTGGACTCGTCGCCGTGGACACAGAGCACCTTCTCGGGGCGGGGGTTCATCGTCCGGACGAAGTTCTCCAGACCCTGGCGGTCGGCGTGGCCCGAGAACCCGTCGACGGTCTCGACGTTCATCTCGAGCGTGAGCGTGTCGCGACGGCCCCGTCCGTTGCCGTTGCCCAGGCGGACGTCCCGCCGTCCGTTCTGGATCCGTTGCCCGAGCGTCCCCTGGGCCTGGAAACTGACGAACGTCAGCGTCGAGTCGGAGTCAGTGCCGAGGTGGTCCAGCCAGGAGAAGATCGGGCCACCCTCGATCATGCCGGACGTCGAGAGAACGATACAGGGCTCGCCGTCCGCGACTTCGCGGCGTTCCTCCTCGCCGCCGTCGATGTGGTTGAACTGATCCGCCAGGAACGGGTTCTCGTCCTCGTGGAAGATCCGTTCCCGGATTCCGTCACGGAGATACTCGGGATAGGTCGAGTGGATGGCTGTCGCCTCCCAGATCATCCCGTCGAGGTGGACCGGGACCGTCGGGAGGTCGCCGTTGCGCATCGCCTCCTCGAGAACGAGCATGATCTCCTGCGACCGTCCGACCGCGAAGGCAGGCACGAGCACCTTCCCGCCCCGCTTAAGAGTATTCCCGATGATCTGTTTGAGTTTGCGCTCGGAGTCCTCCTGGTCTGTCTGGTAGTCGTTGCGCCCACCGTAGGTCGACTCCAGTACCAGTGCCTCCACGCGGGGGAACTCGTTGACCGCGCCGTTGAACAGGCGCGTGTCCTCGTAGTGAATGTCGCCCGAGAACGCGACGTTGTAGAGGCCGTCGCCGATGTGGAAGTGACAGATCGCGGATCCGAGGATGTGCCCGGCGTTGTGGAGCGTGAGCTTGATGTCCGGCGCGATGTCGGTGACGTCGCCGTACTCCAGGGGGATGGTGTGCTTGATCGCGTCCCGGACCATCTCGGACTCGTAGGGCGGGGTGCGGCCCTCCTTTGCGGCGATGTCGAGGTAGTCCAGCTGGAGCAGCCCCATCAGGTCCCGGGTGGGTTCGGTCGTGTAGATGGGCCCGTCGTAGCCGTACTTGAACAGCAGCGGGATGAGCGCCGAGTGATCCAGGTGGGCGTGGGTCAGGACGACGGCGTCGATGTTGCTCGGGCCGGCACCAAGCGCCTCGGGCACCTGGAGATAGGGGACCTCGCCCTCCGCGCCCGGCTTGTCCCCACAGTCGACGAGCACGCGCGTCTCGGGCGTCGAGAGGACGAACGCGGCCCGTCCCACCTCTCGACAGCACCCGAGCGTCGTGATCCGGACGTACTGGTCGTCAGACATCTCCTCGCGGTGGATCTGTCGGCCGATCCGTTCGAGGACGTCCCGGCGCTCGTCGCGTTCCTGCTTGAGGAAGTTCCGGACGTTCGAGACCGTCGAGGACTCGATGG